>JAGCXO010000005.1 GCA_017961285.1 Alphaproteobacteria bacterium
AAGGGCAAAATGGTCGGGTCTGTCCAGACCAAAAGTATCTATTTTGGTATCTTTTTTGGGAAAACACTCAAATTTAAAAATAGATACGCGACCAGACCAGCGCACAAATGCGCTTATAAATGCGATTGATGAAAAATCGGAAAGTGCCTAGAAATAAGGGATATAGAGGCAATATTTTAAGCTAAAATTGCACCCGAGAATTTAAAACAAAAAAACCTCTTCATTGTGAAGAGGCTTTTATATGGTGGGAGTTGAGAGGTTCGAACTCCCGACCCTCTCGGTGTAAACGAGATGCTCTTCCAGCTGAGCTAAACTCCCATCCGTTTAACAAAGAGTTTTATAACCAATTAAAAAAAATAAATCAAGTAAAAAATTTATATTTTTTCATATTTTTGACCTAGCCGAAGACAAAGTCGACAATTTTCAACAATAACCAATAATAAATCACAAAATATACAAATCTCAAAAACCAGTTGCGCTTAGAAATTTTCTCCGGCAAAAATCCAAACGTAAAAAACGCTATCGTATATACGGTAAACCAATCCAACCACTCCGCCGGATTTAACACCTTATTTTTTATTTCCCCAAAATCAGATGTTCCGAACAAATCATACAAAAAACCACCCGTAATCGCCGGAATTGTAAACCACCCGCAAACAAACCAAAAAATTTTGCGCCCGTATTTTTGTTTCAGCTCTCTAAAATCCACCCCTCAATCCTCCAAAAAAAAGAGGCGGCACATAACCGCCTCTCTCCCTAAACTATTGCAATTATTTATTAACTGTTTCTTGCAAAGATTTTCCTGGCTTAAATTTCGCAACTTTACGAGCTGGAATGCTGATAGCAGCGCCGGTGCGAGGATTGCGGCCTTTGGTAGCTCTACGTTTAAATACGCCGAATGTACCAAAACCAACCAAACGAACTTCTTTACCAGACTTCAAAGACTTAGTAACAGAATAGATGAAAGCATCCAAAGCTTTTGCAGAATCTGTCTTTGTTAAGCCTGATGCGTTAGAAATGTTAGAAATAAGTTCATTTTTATTCATGAAAGGAACTCCCTTACTTAAAATGTTAATATTACAAAGCGAAACACCATGCCTCGCTGAAAAGAATTTAAGAATCTTTTTATATACAAGTCAAATAAAATCAAACGTTATAAGCACATTTTATCGCTTTTATCCCCTGAAATCGGCATTTTTTTTACTAATTTTTAATTTTTATCCCCAAATTTGCACATATTTCTCCGATTCCATAACAAAATCCCCGCCGAAAAATCGACGGGGATTCGCAAAACCAAATTTACAACCTGCTCTATGCAGCCTTGTTCATTTTTTGCGCTGCAAATTCATTCATCTTGTTGATGATATAATCCAAATCCTCATCATCAAGATATGGTGTCATCGGAATTGAAAGCACGGTCTTTGAAAGTTTTTCACAAACCGGCAAAGAACGATTGTTCCAATTTTTATAAGCAGTCTGCGTATTAACCGGACGCGGATAATATGCACCGCAAGGAATACCGTTTTCTTTCAAATAGTTCATCAACTCATCACGGTCATCGCAAGCAATGGTATATAAAGCATAAGCCGACTTACAGTTATCCAAAACCTTTTGTTTGCGATAATAAGAACTTAGCTCATTATCATAACGTGCCGCAACACGATAGCGATTCTTCAACTCATTGTCAAAAACAGTCAGTTTTTGCAACAAAACCGCACCCTGAAAAGAGTTCATACGACCGGTCATGCCCAAACGAACATTATCATAGTGATCCTCAGGGCTCATACCATGAACGCGGCAAGACTTAACAATCTCGTTTTCTTCATTTGTATTGGAAAATACGGCACCACCGTCACCATAGCATCCGAGCGGCTTTGTCGGATAAAAAGAAGTAGCAGTCATATCAGCAATGGATCCGGCTCTTTTGCCTTTATAAACCGAACCATAAGATTGGCATGAATCAGACAAAACTTTCATACCATATTCTTTGGCAATACTCATAATCTCATCATATTCGCAAGGAGAACCGAAAATATCAACGGCAACAACCGCCTTCAAATTCAACTTTCCTTCTTTTTTAACATTTTCAATAGCACGGCGCAAGTCGGCAGGATCCATATTGAAAGTATCAGGTTTAGAATCAACAAATATCGGAGTTGCGCCAAGCAAAACCGGAGCCTCTGCCGAAGCAACAAATGTAAACGAAGAAACAAAAACGGCATCTCCGGCTTTTACATCCCAAGCCATCAAAGCCAATGTCAGCGCATCTGTTCCCGAACCGCAGGTTGAGCAATATTTAACATTTGAATATTGTGCCAATTTTTCATCTAACTCTTTTGTCTCTGGCCCTTGGCAATATGCCCCGTGGTTCAAAATATTTTCAAAAGCATTCAAAAATTTTTCTTTACCTATAACACTCTGCGCAGTTTTGCAATCAAACAACATAATAGGTTTGTTAGGTTTTGTGGTCATTTTTATATCCTTATAAAAGTTTCAACTGAAAGCGATGTTACGACACAACAAATCATTTTGCAAAACACAAAAAATTTCTTTATTGTAACAATAAAATTTCATTTGCCATTATCTAATTATATTGATATAATCCGGCAAAAATAGTCATTGTAACAAGGAGAAAAAAATTGTTTAAGCACCTTATCGCCTGCGTTGCTGTCTTTTTATCCATCTCTTTTCCCGCCTTTTCGCAAGAAGATGAAAATTGGCTGGAGACATACAACCGCAATATGTTCGGCTTTAATATGACTGTTGATAAATATATAATGAAACCGGTTGCCAAAGCCTATCGCTCTGTTACCACAAAAGATATCCGCAACCGCATAACCTCTGCTCTCGATAACACCGAAGAGCCGGTTACAGCCCTAAACTACCTGTTACAACTAAAACCGAAAAAAAATCTAAATTCAATTGGACGTTTTTTGATAAACACCACCTTGGGACTTGGCGGAATGTTTGATGTCGCCTCAGGTTGGGGATTAAAAAAAGAACCTACCGGCTTTGATGAAACACTGGCAGAATATTGTGTTCCCGACGGCCCGTTTTTTATGGCTCCGTTTTTCGGACCATTTACGGTTAGATCAGCCACCGGATATATTGCCGACGGCTTCTCAAATCCAATATATTGGGCAGCCATAAACGACAAAAACTACTCTGCAAAAATTTCTTATAGCTACGCCGCCGTAAAAGCCATCAATTCTCGTGAAAGAAGCCTTGATTTGCTTGATGATCTCGAAAAAAATTCTGTTGATTTCTATTCAACCGTTCGTTCTGCATATTTGCAAAATCGTCAAAAAATGAACCAATGCGGTTCTGACAACGTTCCAAGTTATGACTTCGACTTTGACGACGAAGACTATTAAAAACTACAAAACTAGGAGAACTTATGAAAAAACATATAGCTTTTATCTTTTCTGCTTTGTTCCTTTTTGCACAAAGCGCAAATGCCGAGGTTGATGCCGCAGGCGCCGAAAATTTTGTAAAAAACACCACCCAGGAGGGCATTGTTGAAATTATCAACTCCAATGCTTCACAAGCCGAACGTGATGCGCGTTTTGAAAAACTTTTCAACTCTGCATTAGATGTAAAATTTATCGGCCAATTTGTTTTGGGACGCAATTGGCGCACTGCCTCTGCCGAGCAACGCGAAAAATTTATTGATGTATATCGCAAACTAAACGTCAAAACCTGGTCAAAACGTTTTGATGAGTTCAAAGGGAAAGAATTTATCTTCAAAGGCACATCACCATCTTCTTCCGACAACCAAATTTTTGTAAACTCTGTTGTCCCGATGGAAAATGCGCAACCTGCCTCCGTTGTTTGGCGTGTAAAAGAAAAAGACGGCAAATTCAAAATTGTTGACATCATTATTGAAAATGTCAGTCTTGCCATCACCGCGCGCAATGAATATTCCGCGTTTATAAAAAAATCTCCTGACGGTCTAAATGGCTTGATAGCAGATTTGGAAAAGAAAATAGCACAAGAATAAACAAAAAAAGCCGCCAAAATGGCGGCTTTAATTTTCTTTAGAAACTATATCTCAAACCTGCGGTCATTTCCCACAAATTGTCAAGATATCTTGTTCCGACATAGCTATATCGTCCCATCAAACGCAAAGACATATTGTCCGTAAAGTTATACATTGCGCCAAGACCGAAACGATATCCGACCTTGTTGGTATCATTGCTCTCGCCATATTGGCTGGTCTTAACATTATATCCGCCGAGACCGACCGATCCCAACAAATTATACGTTCCTTCACATCCCAAAGGCAAATATCCCATCATATCCATACCATAGCTGAAGAAACGATTCTTCAACCTCTCGTCACCCTTAAAAGATGTGCGCTTAAAAGCATATTGATAATAAAATTCCGGTCCGAAATATTGCCACATCTGCATACCGAAATTACCCTCAATAGAGTTGTAGTTGCGTTTTGGTTTGCGTGCCACATCTTTATAATCGGCATACGAATAAATATAATCCATACCGACATAGGGTTTAATATCATGCATATTCATCATATCAAACGCCGTGGCATTCATAGTAACCATAGTAGCAACACCTGCTAAAAGTAATATTTTTTTCATAATTTATACTCCATTTAATTAAACAGATATTCATAAAGTAGTCTTATTTAATGTATTAGCTCACATCTCAAATTAAAGGGTGCAAATAAAAAAAATTATGCTAAATTATATAAAAACGGAGAAAAAAATGATATGCCCGCAAAAAAATTGTTCATTATGTCCTCGTCTAGCCGAGTTTCGCGAACAGAATAAAATAAAATTTCCAACCTATTACAATGCACCTGTTCCCTCTTTCGGTGACATCAATGCCAAATTGCTCGTTGTCGGCATGGCCCCCGGCTTGAACGGCGCCAATCAAACCGGCCGCCCTTTCACCAATGACTATGCCGGCGACATATTATATCCGGCTTTGAAAAAATTCGGCCTCGCCAAAGGAGACTATCAAAAAAAAGCTGATGACGGATTTGAACTCATCAACAGCAGAATAACCAACGCCGTTCGTTGTGTTCCACCGCAAAACAAAGTCATTGCGGAAGAAACCAACAATTGCCGCCAATTTTTGCTCTCAGAAATAAATTCCATGCCCAACTTAAAAATTATCTTAACCTTGGGCACCGTTGCACACAATACATTGCTTTCCGCTTTGGGATATAAAAAATCACAATTCCCTTTTGCCCACGGGAAAAAACATTTTTTGGACAAGCATAATCTTTTGTTGTTCAATTCATATCATACCTCACGCTACAACATCAACACCGGTGTTTTGACCAACGAAATGTTTCAACAAGTTATCGCTTCAATAAAGGAAGAACTTTAATGTCCTATGAAACAATTTTTCAACAAGCACTAAAATTTCACCAAAATGGGCAACTTGATGAAGCCGAAAAACTTTATCGCCAAGTTCTGCAGATTGCTCCCAACAATCCGCAAATTCTCAATTTGTTGGGCATTATTGCACAAAGCAAAAACTTACATGAACAAGCCGTCAGCTATTTTGAACAATCTTTGCTCAACGACAGCAACAATTTTGAAGTATATTTCAATCTCGGTTGGTCACTGTTCGAGCTCAAAAAATATGCCGAAGCCGCGAATGCCTACCATCGCGTCATAACTCTCAAACCTCAAACTTTTCAGGCTTATAATGCTCTCGGCAAAATTTATGCTATTGAAAACAAAAAACTTGAGGCAAAATCAGCTTTTGAGCACGCACTAACCATAAATCCCCAATATTTAGAAGCCCAAATCAATCTTGCCTGCCTTGAACAAAATTTATCTCAACTGCAAAATTTGTTTCAACAAAATCCGTCTCGTGGCGATATTGCCTATAATATCGCTAAAATTTATCAGCAACAAAATCAGCTCGAGCCGGCCAAAGAATATGCTTTGCAAGCTGCACAACTTTCTCCTTGCGAAGATTTTTTCCTTTTTTGCGCCGACATTTTATCACAATTGCAACACCCGGACGAGGCCTTAAAATATTACCAACAAGCCTTAAACGACAATCCAGATTCCGTTCCGGCTTTGATAAATATCGCCAATTCCGCGCAAGATGCCTCCCAAACCGAACAGATGTATAAAAAAGCACTTTCACTGTCACCAAAAAATTTTGATGCCCACTTAAATTATGCGGTTTTATTGCACAAACAAAATCGCCTCAATGAAGCATTGGAAGAATATCGCCAAGCCGCAATCCTCAACCCTAACAGTGCCGAAGTCAGCAATAATCTCGGGCTTTTGCAACGCTCACTAAACAATCTGCCGCAGGCAATCGACCTGCTTCTCAACGCATTTTGCCTCTCTCCGCAAAAACAGGAATATGCCGCCAATTTGGCTGAAACTTTGACCCTATATTCACATTCCAACCCAAGCGAAGCCGCCAAAATTGCCGCCGCTTGGCAAAAAAAATCCCCCGACAATCCTTTTGCCATACAAATTGATGCCGCTCTTAATAACAAAAATATCGCTCAAAATCCGGCATATTCCCAACAGCTTTTCGATATTTTTGCCGACACCTATGAAAACACTATGCAAAATATTGACTATCAACTTCCAAAGGAAATAGCCTCTCTTATCGATAATAGCAATGATATCATCGTCGATTTGGGTTGCGGCACCGGACTTTTGGGTGAAAAAATCAGAGATAAATGTCGCCAACTTATCGGTGTTGATATATCAAAAAAGATGCTCGAAAAAGCCGCCGCTAAGAAAATTTATGACCACCTGGAACAAGCTGATATTATAGAATTTTGCAACCAACTGCCGCCATCCTCTCTTGTGATTGCCGCAGATGTCATCGGTTATATCGGTGATTTAAAACCATTGATAGCAAAAATTTTTCCTCACCGCTTTATTTTCTCCGCAGCACTGGATGACAAGCTCTCACAAAATTTTTCGCTAACTCCGCAAGGCCGATACATCTACAATCCGACCTATATTAACGACACCTTAAAAGATTGCGGCTACAATGATACATCGCAACACAAAACCATTTTGCGTACCGAAAATGGAACTCCTGTTTATGGTGCAATTTATATCGCAAAGGAAAAATTATGAGCCGACAAAGTGAAAATACCGGATTCATCTGCCAAAATTGCGGCAAAGAAGTTCTTCCCCTAACCGACGGAAGTTACCGCAACCATTGCCCGTTTTGCCTATACTCTCTACACGTTGACATCACTCCCGGCGACCGTCAGTGCGAATGTGGCGGCTTGATGAAACCTATAAAAATCGTCAAAAACAAAAAAGGCTTTCAAATTCTCCATCACTGTCAAAAATGCGGCTTTGAGCGCTATAACAAAATCAATGAAGATATGCGCCAACCCGACAGCATCGAGGTCATAACCAAATTGATGAAAGAGCAACCCCTGCCTTGATTTTGCGCACCAAGCCACTACATAATACAAAAACACATCAGGAGAAAAGAAATGGAAATAAGCAAAATTTTTGAACTGCGGCGCTCAATCTATTCCTTAAACGACAAAAGCAATTTAACACAATCTGAAATCAATAAATTAATTGAAAGTTGCCTCAAAAATGCTCCGTCAGCTTTCAATTCGCAGTCATCAAGACTTATAATTTTATATGATAGTGCCTACCAAAATTTTTGGAATAAAACTTTAGAGCTTCTAAAGTCATTAACCCCGCCGGAAAAATTTTCGCAAACCTCACAAAAAATAAATTCGTTTCAACAAGGTATCGGCACGATTTTGTTTTTTGAAGACCGAGAAATAGTGAAAAATCTGCAACAGCAATATCCTTTATATGCCAACAATTTCCCCAAATGGGCAATACAGGCAAACGCCATGTTGCAATATATGATTTGGACAACTCTGGCAGAAAAAAATATCGGCGCGTCTTTACAACACTACAATCCTTTGGTTGATGAAATGGTGCAAAAAGAATTTTCCGCCCCAAAAACTTGGGAACTGATTGCGCAAATGCCTTTCGGCGGCATAGAGCAACCGGCTCAAGCCAAAACTTTTGAGCCAATCTCAAGCCGATTAAAAATCTTAAGTTGATATTAAATATTTAAATTGTAAAAAAGTTATAATTTAACCGTAAAAGGACTAAAAAAACTATGACACAATATCTAGCACATCTTTCAAACAATGCCATGTGGACAATATTTGGCATCGCCGTAATCATCCTCTTGGCGTGGGATTTATTTTTCTTGAACCGTAAAAATGAAGTTCCAGTGTTTTCACACACCCTGCTTTTGTGCATAGTCTATATCGCCGCCGGCTTGCTTTTCGGACTTTTTGTAATGTATGAAAAAGGCACCGAAAGCGGCATGCTCTTTTTCACCGGCTTTTTGGTTGAAAAAAGCTTGTCACTTGACAACATTTTCATTATGTCGGTTGTTTTCACCTCACTGGGAATTCCACGCATATACCAACATCGTGTGTTATTCTGGGGTATTTTGGGGGCCATCGTCATGCGTGCCTTACTTATTATGGTCGGTGAAGCACTCATCAGCAACTTCCACTGGGTACTCTACATTTTCTCGGCATTTTTGCTCTATACCGGCGTTCAAATGATGCTCCACAAAGAGGAAGAAGAAGCCAAATTTGAAGAAAGCAAAGTCTATAAATTTTTGAGCCGATTCTGTCGCGTAACCTCGATCCACAGCGGACATTTTTTTGTTAAAGAGAACGGCAAAATGTTCATAACACCGCTGTTTTTTGCACTTTTGACCATTGAGATTATGGACGTGATTTTCGCACTCGACAGCATTCCAGCAATTTTCTTGATTACCCAAGATATTTTCATTGTATATACCAGTAACATTTTTGCCATTTTGGGCTTGCGTGCGCTATACTTTCTTTTGGAAGCCGCCGTCCACAAATTCTATTATCTAAAACCGTCGCTATCGGTAATTATGGTCTTTATCGGTTGCAAAATCTTTTTGCCGCACCTTGGCTGGGAAGTTACAGCCATGCAATCTCTTGCCATAACCTTCAGCATAATTTTTGTCGGCATCACCGCCTCGCTCTTGCGCAGCCCTACCGAGGAAAAATAAATATACATTGTCATGGCTATTTTTCGACTTGTCGAAAAATTTTAACTATCTACGACTTTTATATATTTTTTAATAACTCAAAATTAGAATCAATGGTATAATTAATTCTAACTAGGAGTCTTTTTTCATGAAACTTGCATTAAAATTATTACTGTTGTTCATTATCCTTATATCAACAACTCTGTCTGCCCAAGAAAACACCTCAACACCACTAAATGACGAAACAAAATCAAATTACACTAAAGATCTCATTACAAAGGAAGTTGAAGAACTTATAAACAAGGGATACAACCTGAATAAACAAGATCCATCGACAGGATTAACCACATTAATGGAAGTTGCCAAAATTGATGAAAATCCTGAACTTATAGAAGCACTAATTGAACACGGCGCTGATGTTAATGCCAAAGACTTTGCCGGTACCACTGTTTTAATGTATGCTTCAGTTTACAATAATAATCCTGCTATTATAGAAACCCTTATCAAACATGGTGCCGACATAAATGCAAAAGATCGACAAGGACGAACAGCTCTGATATTAGCCATAACTAATGACAAAGATGTAACAACAATTGATACTCTCATCGCAAATGGTGCAAATGTTAACGATAAATTTATTCATAACAGCACTGCTCTTTATCTTGCCGCTTCAATATCAAGCTATACTGAGGTAATTGAAACACTTATCAATCATGGAGCAATCGTGAGAGTTGATGATTTGTGTGCCGCAGCAGCATCTACTAGAAACCTAGCTATCATTGAAAAAATCGCCCAACATTTACCAGATATCAACGAACAAGACGACGATGGTGATACCGGTTTAATGGCAGCTGTCTACAATTCCAACCCCCAAGCCGTTGAAACACTCCTCAAACTTGGTGCCGATATCAACATAAAAAACAACAACGGAGAAACAGCCATCGATATCGCCAAAAGAGAAAATCGGCAAGATATTCTCGAAATTTTGCAAAAATATCAGCAATAAAAACTCTGCCATAATTAATTCTAATTAGGAGTCCCTTCTCATGAAGCTTGTATTAAAATTGTTATTATTGAGCATCATACTTATATCAACAAACCTATCTGCCCAAGAAAACGTCTCAACACTTTCTTCCACCACTCAAGAAACAACTGAAAATAAGTGGTTGTTTGATCTAAAATGGTGGAAAAGAGCAACTCCGCAAGATGTTGAAACAATCATAAACAACGGAGCCTATGCCGATGCGGAAAGCGATTATGGCGGTTATACCCCTCTGATACTTGCCGCTCAAAACAATAACAATCCGAAAGTTATAGAAACACTCATAAAAAACGGCGCAAATGTTAATGGAAAAAACGAAGAAGGAGTAACTGCTCTAATGATGGCTGTAGCTTCCGGCAACAATCCTGAAATTACAGAAACTCTCATTAAAAACGGTGCTGATGTCAATGCAAAAAGCAAATATGATCAAACACCCCTAATGTTTGCAACCTCAAAACAAAAAACACCAGTCGAAAAGTTTGCAGTTATCCCTAACAACTCGGAGATCGACACCATAAACGCACAAATTGCAGAAACGCAACTCAAAAACATAAACCTGCTGATCCAAAACAAAGCCGATATCAATGCCAAAAACACTTCTGGAGTGAGCGCATTGATGTATGCTGCATTTGAGAATAACAACCTTGAAGTTATCGAAACACTCATCAAACATGGTGCCGATGTCAACGCCACAGATATGGATGGCGAAAATGCCCTGATGTCAGCAGCTTTTCAAAACGACAATCCGCAAATTATTGAAACACTCATCAAACACGGCGCCGATGTCAATGCCAAAGACAATAACGGCTATACAGCTTTGTTAAAAGCAGCCTCTGCCAATACCAATCCACAAGTTATCGAAACACTCATCAAAAATGGTGCCGACATTAACATAACCGGAAAAAACGGAGAAACTCCTTTAATATTGGCGGCATCCTCCAACCCTGCTTTTGCCATGCCCACACAATTCAAACGCGGAGCCGGCAAAGATACTGACATATGGCTTGGATTACTTGGAATGATGGCAGTTTCTCTTTCTGATGAGGATAATCCCGAACAACTCAAAGCGAAAATAAGCATAATAGAAAACCTTATCAATCACGGTATTGATGTAAATGCCCAAGACAACAACGGACAAACAGCCCTGATGTATGCCGCCTCATTTACACAAAATCCCGAAGTTATCGAAACTCTCCTCAAAAACGGTGCTGATATAAATGCAAAAGACAAAACCGGACACACAGCTCTAATGGCTGCGGCAAAACATACCGAAAACCCGCAAATTATTGAAACACTCATCAAACACGGTGCCGATATCAACGCCAAAACCGAAAGCGGCAAAACAGCTTTTATGTATGCCGCAAAGAATAAAAAAGCTGCCATTTTGGAAACATTCACAAAATACACAAAAGATGCCGATATAAAAGAAATCAGCGATGGAGAAAATTTGATAAAAATTGCCGGCACCACCAATGATGTTGAAATTATAGAAAATATGATAAAAAACGGAGCTGACGTCAATGCCAAAGATGAAATAGGAAAAACAGCTTTGATGACTGCCGCACAATTTAGCAATTTCGCTGCCGTTGAAACGCTCATCAAACATGGTGCTGATGTCAATGCCGGAGACAATAACAAGCATACTGCATTATTCTATGCAAACCGAGCAGAAATTGTTGAAATCCTCATCAAACATGGAGCAGACGTCAACGCAGTTGCCGAATTTGGCAGAACCGTTCTTTTATATTCAACAAATAAAAGAGCGGATGTTATCGAAGCACTCATCAAAAACGGGGCTGATGTCAATGCAAGAGACGGCAATAATAATACAATTTTAATGAATGCTATAAGTAATGGACATGAACATGCAATTCTCCCACTTCTCAAACACGGCGCAGACATCAATGCCAAAGGTGATGGAGATTGGACAGCTTTAATGAGCGCTGTGCATAACAATAATCAGAAACTTGTTGAAATACTCATTGAACATGGCGCAGATGTCAATGCCAAAAATAATGAGGGTAGAACAGCATTAGATGATGCCCTAAACCAATATAATAAAGGTTATATCAAAAGCCCAATCATTGTCGAAACTCTCATCAAAAACGGAGCAAAAGACAAAGATGGCAATGTTCCGACTATAACATCCAATAATCCTCAAGAAACAGCCCTCAATGAGTGGCCGTCCGAGTTAAACTCACCCTTTTATTATAAATGGTGGAAAAAAGCAACGCCGCAAGATATAGAAACACGCATCAAAAACGGAGCAGACATAAATGCCAAAGAAAACCCTCTAAAATTAGCAATAGAATATAATAAAAACCCGGCAGTTACCGAAATGCTCATCAAGCATGGTGCTAATTTATCAAGCATGTCAATTTTTTATGCCGCACTTTCAAACAAAAACCTCGAAATTTTAGAAACTCTTATCAAGCATGGAGCTGATGTCAATTTTAAAGATAATGACGGAGAAACTCCCCTAATGCATGCTGTTAAGAACCCTCAAGCTACTGAAATACTCATCAAACATGGCGCTGATTTAAATGCAAAAGACAAAGATGGAAATACTGCTTTAATACATGCAATAAAAAAGGGGAGATTCTCCAATCCCAATGTTGTAAAAATACTTCTTGAGCATGGTGCCGATATTAATGTCAAAAGCAATACAGGAAATGTTTTAGAGATTGCTGCTTTTAGCGGAAATTCGCAAGTGATAGAAACACTACTTGAACACGGAGAAAATATCAATATAAACAACACCGACTTTTTTGATGCTCCACCTTTAATATTAGCAATAGTAAATGATGCAGTACCTGCTGACACCATAGAAACTTTCATCAAACATGGTGCTGACGTTAATATAAAAAAAAAGTAATGATGGTAATACACCGTTGATGTTTGCCACAGTTTCAAGAAACCCTAACAGTCCTCAAATTATTGAAGTTCTTCTCAAACATGGCGCAAATGTCAATGCCAAAAATAATAGAGGAGAAACTGCCGCTGACATCGCCAAACGGATAAACCGCCAAGACATTCTTTCAATACTGGAAAAATATCAGTAATAAAACAAATACCACAACCTGTTTTTGAGTTTTTGCCACAGCTTGCACCTAACGCAAATTTTGCGCTTCAATTTCGGCTTTTGCAAATTGTCTAAATAAAGTGCTAGTTCTCTGACAAAAGGTAAAGTTACGTCCAAAACTTCTGAAGAATTTTCGTTAAAATCACGATATTTCTTAGTCCACTCCAACTGCATGGCTGTCGCTTGCGACAACTCTCGTTGCAAACGCCCCACCAACCCTGGCTGTCCTGTATATGATGGATGATTGACAACATATTTCAACTTATATTTCTGACAAAGCTTTTTGATAAAAACCAACTCCTCAGCATAATCTTTAGGCGAACAATAACCAATTCCTACCGCCAAATCAAAAGGCCTGTTTTTCATGGCATGAATATCCAAAAAATAGTGCTTTTCCAAATGGTTTTCTGCAATAAACGAATTAATCACACATTTTTCATCAATATATTTATTGCGCACAATATATGACATCCCACAAGTTTCACCCAAATATTTTACAATTCCTCCGGTAAACTTATCGTTCAGTTTAATGTGTTTATTGGCTGTCGTTTTTGTTGAATGAGGCGCACTCAAACAAACATAAGAATTGTTCTCCGTATATGAAAAAACCTCATCATCTTCCGCATTGCCGAAATAGCTGTTTTCAGAAAACAGCTTTTCAAAATCATTCAACTGTTTAACAGTTTTTTTATTCATCATTCCTCTCAAAAGATAATAATATCACCAAGGACTTAATTTATCCTTAAACATACAAAAACCGCCCTCAAAAGGACGGTTTTTCTTTAACTGGTGCCGCTTGCGTGAATCGAACACGCGACAACACGATTACGAATCGTGTGCTCTACCAACTGAGCTAAAGCGGCATTTACAATGCCTCGACAATCCTCATAAAATGATTGCCTCTTTCCATAAAATTTTTATAAAAATCAAAGCTTGGACTGGTCGGCGTAAACAACACCGCTCCACCCCCAATCTTTTGCAACAAATCATAGGCTGATGCAACAGCTTTTTCCAAACTATCCACCTCCAACAGCTCAAAATCATCTCTTTTCACTCCCTCTCGCAAAGCCGAAGCAATTTTCGACCCCGTTTGATAGAGTGTTATAACGGCTTTAACATTAACACAAGCCTCAACGCTTTTGGCATAGTCGGTATAGTCTTGTTTATTGTCCTGCCCGCCCGAAATCAGCACCAAATTTTCGGCAAAACTCCTCATCGCTCCGATTGCCGCTTCCGGCGCGGTTGAAATGCTGTCATTAATAAACAAAACTCGGTTCTTCACCGCCACTTTTTGCAATCTGTGCGGCAAAGGCTCAAAATCGCGCAGAATTTCCGCCGCCTTTTTTATATCCATCCCCAAATATTGCAATATACTGAAAACACCGGCCAAATTATCCAAATTATGATTGCCGCTCAGTTTCAAATCATCAATCACCAAAAGCTTTTCTCTGCCGCAATAAAGAGCCTTTCCCTCGGCATGAAAACCATCTTCACAATTATAAAATTTTCGTTTGTCGGCATAAACTTCCGAATAGTCAACCAACTGCTGATTGCGCGCATTCACAAAAAAGACATCCCCGCCTTTTTGATTCGCCACCAAATGCATTTTATCTTTGCAATAATTCTCATGTCCGTTATGCCAATCGCTATGAACATAAAACAAATTCGTAAACATCACGACATCTGGCGAAATTGTCAAATCAACCGCCTGATAACTCGAAATTTCCGCCACCAAAAAGTCATATTTTTCATCAACCAACTCAATCAACGGCCGACCGATATTTCCGCCCAGCCCGACTTTATATCCCAATTTTTCAAGCATAAAAGCCAAGGCACTGACACTGGTGCTTTTCCCCTTCGAGCCGCTGATTGCCACAATTTTGCATTTAGGATATTTTTCTCTTATCTCGTGCAAACACAAATCGCTGACCGTTGTAACTTTGTTGCGATATTTTATAATTTCCGGCTTATAAACACTGACCCCCGGTGAACGAATAATCACATCCGCTTCTTTACATCCGGCATCAAGTTTATTTCCGCAATAAAGTTTATATTTTTCAAAACCTTCCGGCTTTTCGCACACATCATCATTAAGCAAAACAAATTTTTCCGTTATCTTATGAGAAAAAAGATAATTGAGAATTTCCTTTCCTTCTTTTCCCATTCCCCAAACGGCAACAATCTTGCCCCGCAAATCACTTATTTTCATTTATTATTGTCCGCATCATCATTTGCATTATGAACAACAACCTGACTGAACGGAATCTCGATTCCTTCTTCAATAAATCTGCGATTAATTTCAAATCTCAACTCACTCGGAATTACCCATCCGTTCCAAATATTGCTGCTATATCCGCGCAGCTCAAAATCCAAACTGCTGGAACCGAAATCTTGGAATAAAACATAAGGCTCCGGCTTTTTCAAAACCCCCTTATTTTTTGCCGCACACTCCAACAAAATTTGCTTAACTTTTTCAACATCCGAGCCATATGCAACCCCGACTTTTACACTAAACCTCATCCAATTATTTCCATGCGTCAAGTTAGTTACAGAATTTGAAAGCACCGTAGCGTTCGGCACAATTACGCTTGCTCGATTAAAAGTTTCTATCTCTGTCGAACGAATATTAATTTGCTTAACCGTTCCTTCCTCACCGTTAATAATCACCCAATCACCGACCTTAACCGGTCTTTCAAACAACAAAATAATACCCGAAACAAAGTTGTTTACAATATTCTGCAAACCTAAACCGATACCGACTGACAAGGCACCTGCAACCAAGGCCAGATTGCTCAAATCCGCTCCCATCACCACCATCGCCAGCATAATCGATATCACAAAACCGACAAACCCGAAACCTGATCCCAGCGAGTGTTTTATACCATCATCAATATCGAGGTGCGATAAAATATTTTCCACAAACTTGCGGCGCAAAATTCTGAACACGGTAATCGAAATAAAGAATACTGCAATCGCCAACATAACCAAAACTAACGATATTTCCACATCGCCAATCTTAAAACCAAAGAACAGTTTTTTAACGCTATGCAGCAATATATCTGTAGAAACGCCCCACAAAGTCAATATTACCAACAACGCTAATACCGAAAAAATGGGATCCAACGTAACATTGAGCCAAAAATCAATTTTTGTCAGCATTTGACGGCGCAAACGAAGTTTCTTAAACCAAAATCCCAACAAAAATAATCTTCTTATCAGTTCAAATATAACCTTGCGTATCATAAACAATATCACAATAAACAGAACTGAAACCATAAATCTGTTAACAATAAACGATGACAAACGAGGATACCCGAAAAGCGAAACACCTATTATCAGAGCCGCCGAAACCATTGAGAACAAAATAACTCTCAAAGCATAACTGGTTCCCGTCTCATTATTATCCTGATTCTCTTCATTTGTACTCTTTTCAACTTCAGAAAAAGCTTTTTCCCAGAAAAATCTCTTAACAATCCATACAATACAAAAAGTTTTCACAATAACGGAAATAACCGTAAGAAAATATATCAAATCCATTGAATAATTTGCTTGCTCGGCAATATGTTTCAACATAGCCGCAGCCCCAATCATGAAAAAGCTCATATAAAAAGTATGTGTCATCATCCGCGCTTTTGCGCTGTCCATACTAATCAATCTTCTCCTTGGATTATACGGCGCAAAAACCACTCTGATTGCGGCATTTGCCAAAAAGATATGCAAAGCATAGAACAAAAAGCTTGAAACAACCAACCCGAAAAAACCGACATTTAAAATCGGATTATGCTTAAACCAAACTAAAAAACCCCCTAGCATCACCGCAGGAATAATACCATATGCACACGCCGCAAAAAAAGCTACGATAATTTTGGTAAAATAAGGCGTAATGCCTGCAAGCTTTTTCCTATAAACCAAATGCTTAATAATCATCACCCGCAAAAATATACCGACTGCCAAAGCGACTGCTACCATCAAGAACACAATAAACAGGTTCGAATGAACAACATTTTTATTTTCAGGCGACAAATCGGCATACCATTTTATCGGTGAAGTCAAAATAGCAAAGCCGAAATTTACAAACTCCGCCGTTGCTCGCAACAAATTCTTCGGATAAATTATCGGATCCTGATAATATAATAAATTTCCGATAAGCGCCTGCTTACGCAAATCAGAAATCTTTGTTGTCAGTTCTTCGGCTTTGGTAATCAACAAATCTGCTTCGGCAATCTTTCCCTTTTGAAAAACCAATTCATCATTATATTCTTTACGCTTTTCAGCAATCACCGGCAACTCTTCCTCACCGTCTTTCGGCATCTCTCCCAATGATTCGATACGCTTATTTATATTTTTAAGATCATTATCCATCAGCTTACGATTTTCCTGCATTTGGCTCGCAGTTGCCGCAAGATAAGACACATATCTACTAATTGTGCGCGGTTCAAAATTACCTGTTTTCAAAGCATCTTCAATAGCATTCAATTCCTTGCTTATATTTTGATAATCAATCACTTGCACCACCGAACTGACCACAAAAGTTTGTGCATCAACCTCAGCTTGTGTGCTGTCCGCCGCTTGCGCCCCAAAAGCAAAAAATGCCAAAAACGCAAAAATATAAGCAAATTTATTCATCACAAAAACTCCTCATTAAGCCCATTTTTTAATAATATTATAGATATTTCCGGCAACCCCGAAACGCAAATCATCTGCCACCGTCCAAAAGCTGAAACCGCTCTTTACCGAAACATCTTGTCTCAATCGGCTGATATAAACTTCTTGCTCACCTTGAACATCACTCAAAGTTACATACCCGCCCTTTGTCTTCTTGTCAAAAACAATCAAACCATTAACTTTTTTCATCAGCTTTTCGACATCAGCAACATCAACATCTTTTTCGCATTCAACATTAACATAAGCGGCACTTCCCACAAAAGCCGGCACAATGGCACAATTTGCATGCACTTTAATATCATGCCCGACAATTTTTTTGACTTCGGCATTGATTTTCCACTCATACTGTGTTTCATCACCGATAAAATCTTCCACTTGCGGAATAACATTAAAAGCCACCTGCTTTTCAAAAACTTTCTGATTGTCAACCAAACTTTCGTTCATAAAAATTTTTCTTGTCTGCGCAAACAATTCATCCATAGCCTCTGTGCCATATATAGAAGTAGAATTATATGTCGAGACAATCAATCTTTTGATTTTATATTCTTTATCGACTTCCCTAAGCGGCAACAAAATCTGCGCCACCACCGCCGACGGAATCATCACCAAATTCACATCTTTTTTGTTGAGCAAATCATCATTGAGCCCCGACAAAATCATCGGCACATCATCACGCCCGAAAAATATATTGCTACAATCAATCACCTTAACTTTTTTATCCAAAGCCTTATGCACATAACGCTTCGAAACTTCTTCCTCCGCCGCAAAAACAGCCACATCAACTCCGGAAAAATCAAAACCTTCCAAATTTATAACATCAATATCGTCTTCTTCACCGAAAGCCGCTTGTGTTCCCAATGGCACCGCAACGTCCATAGCAATGACATTTTCTTTTTTATATCCGTCATTGGCTAAAAAAGCCAACACTTCACGACCAACACTGCTATCTGCGCCAATCACTGCAATTTTTTTCATTTTTACCTCACAATCAATCCAATTCCGCCAAACGTTGTGCCTGATCTTCGGCAATCAGCGCATCAATAATTTCTCCCAGAGCATCACCTGAAACAACTTCATCAAGTTTATACAAAGTCAGGTTAATTCTATGATCCGTAACTCTTCCCTGCGGATAATTATAAGTTCTGATTCTCTCCGAGCGATCACCGCTGCCGACTTGCAATTTTCTTCTTTCGGAATATGCGGAATCAATCGAATTTTTCTGTTGATCATACAACTTTGCACGCAACTGTCTCATTGCCTGCTCTTTGTTCTTGAACTGCGAACGTCCGTCCTGACATTGCACCACCGTTCCCGTCGGAATATGTGTAATTCTCACCGCAGATTCGGTTTTATTAATATGTTGTCCTCCGGCACCCGATGCTCTATAAACATCAATTTTCAAATCCGCCGGATTTATCTCAAAATCAACTTCCTCAATTTCCGGCAAAACCGCAACCGTTGCCGCCGAAGTATGCACTCTTCCCTGCGATTCCGTAACCGGCACTCTCTGCACTCTGTGCGCACCGGACTCAAACTTCAACTTCAAAAAAACATCTTTTCCGGTAATACTGGCAGAAGCTTCTTTATATCCTCCCAAACCGTTTTCGTTTGCATCCAAAACCTCAAAAGTCCATCCCTGCAAAACCGCATATCTTCTATACATCTCGAACAAAACAGCCGCGAACAAAGCCGCTTCATCACCGCCGGTTCCGGCTCTCACCTCCAAAATTGCATTTTTTTCATCTTCCGCATCTTTCGGCAAAAGCAAGACCTTAATTTCTTTTTCCAACTCCGGCAATTTTTCTTTCAGCTCATAAAATTCCATCGAAGCCATCGCCTGCATTTCTTTATCAACCGAATCATCATACATCAGCGATTCGGCCTCTTTCATATTTTTTTCCGCTTTCTGATAGGCATGAATTGCCCCCACCACCGGCTCAAGCTCGGAAAGTTCTTTGTTCATTTTTATCATTTCCTCGGCACTCAAACCCGGCGCGGAAAGCAGTGACGAAATTTCGTCATAACGATTAACTACATTCGCTAAATTTTCTGCAAAACTCATTTACCCAATTCCTTTACCAAGCTATCAATAGCAACGCTCCTTTGTTGTCCGTCATCAAGTTTTTTCAACATAACTTCACCTTTTTGCAACTCATCCGGACCAACAATCACAACAGCTTTTGCCATCATTTTATCGGCCTTCATCATCCTCTTTTTAATATTTCCCGAATATCCCTGTTCAACCCTAAAACCAGCCAAACGCAAGTTATACGCAATTTTCATAGCCTCATCATTAACATCTTCACCAACCGGAACAACGGCAACCGGACGTTGTCTTTCTTCCGGCTTATCCAAAAGCATTGCCAATCTTTCAACACCGCAAGCCCAGCCGATTCCGGCAACCGGACCGCCGCCCATCTGCTCAACCAATCCGTCATAACGACCGCCGGCAAGCACCGTTCCCTGCGCTCCGAGTTTGTCGGTAACCAACTCAAAAACCGTATGCGAATAATAATCCAGCCCTCTGACCAAACGATTATTAACCCGATATTTAATTCCCAAAATATCCAAACCTTTCAACACTCCGGCAAAAAATTCTTTAGAAGCCTCATTCAAACTGTCGGCATACAAAGGCGCATTTTCCACCACCGCCTTATCGCATTCTTCTTTAGAATCAAGCACACGCAAAGGATTGCGCTCCAATCTGTTTTTGCTGTCCTCGGAAAGCTTATCATAATTTTTGCGCAAATACGCAACCAATTTTTCTCTGTATGCATCTCTGCTTTCCGCATCACCCAAAGAATTTATTTCCACCACAACTTGTCCCTGCAAACCGAGCTTTTCCAAAAACTCATAAGCCATGGCAATAAGCTCCACATCTGCCTGCGGAGTTGCCGCGCCCAAAAGCTCAACGCCGAATTGCGTAAACTGACGTTGACGTCCCTTTTGCGGACGCTCATATCTGAACATCGGTCCTTGATAATAAATCTTCAAAGGCAAATCCTGCTGCATTCCGTTGGAAATAAAGGCTCTGACGATACCTGCCGTTCCTTCCGGACGCAAAGTCAAACTCTCACCGCCCCTATCCTCAAAACAATACATTTCTTTGGTTACAATATCACTTGTATCCCCCAAATTGCGAGCAAAAACTTCCGTAAACTCAAAGATAGGGGTTTCCATCTCTTCAAAACCGTATTTTTCAACAACCTGTTCGGCAATACGCGTAACCTGCTTGGTTTTTCTTTTTGCTTCTCCATACAAATCGTAGGTTCCGCGCACACTTTGTAACTTTGACATTATCTTTCCTTTTCAAACACAAAAGTGAAAATAGCCGTTTCAGACCATTTTCACCATAAAAAACAAAAAGCACTAATTACTCGATTTATCCTCTTTTTTTACATCTTCTTTAGTCTCTTTTTCCTTATTCTCTTCAGATTGCTTTTCATCCGTATTTTGCAAATCTTTATCAACTTCGGCCGAAGCAGCATCACTTTCCAGCATTTTTTCAACCGATTGATAATAATCAACATCACCCTCGGCTATGGCTTCATCCTCACTGCTCACCGCAATGGAAGACATTTTGCTGATTTCACTCAAAGGACTCAAATATTGCCAAAGCCACGCCAACAAGGCCACCAACAAGATTCCCAACAACACATAAAACTTGCGTGGCATTCCGACCTCTGCAGATGTTTCCTCTGAAGGAGAATTAACCAATTGAGGCTTCACTTCGATTTCTTCTTTGAAAAGCTGTGTAATTCTTGTATTATTCAGCCCCAAATATTTTGCATAAGCATCAACGAAACCGGCAGAATAAGGCATTGAAGGAAGGTTTTTATATTCACCTTTTTCAATGGCCTCCAAATAATATCTGCGAATGCACAACTTTTGTGCAATCACATCCAAATCAATGTTCTTTTTTATACGCTCATTATACAAAATAGCGCCAATTCTATCAACTTCCATTGATTTATTTTCTTCATCGCCTTTTTTTGTTTTACGAACATCTTCTTTCGAAGCACCTCGCATTGTTACAGAACTTTTTGCCATTACTTTACTTCCCATTTTTAAAGTTAAATACAGTCAAAAAAACGACTTACCCATCTTTTTATCACAGCTTTTAATAAATTTCAATAGCGTGATCATTTGCATAAGCAATTAATTGCGAACGCAGGCTTGCACGCGGAGAATTAAGCAAACTTACCACATAATCTTCGACTTCAGCCTTATTTATACTCCTAATCATACTCTTAACTTTTGCAAACGCGGCTCCGTTACAAGAAAGATTCTGATAACCGAGTCCCACCAAAGCCAAAGCCTCAATCGGATTAGAAGCCATTTCTCCGCACACGGAGCAATAAACATTATTTTTCTTCGCCTTATCGACAATATCTTTCATCACCCGCAAAAAAGGTGCCGATAAAACATCATACCGATCAAGCAGTTGAGGATTTCCTCTGTCACAGGCAAAAACAAATTGTGCCAAATCATTAGTTCCCACCGAAACAAAATCAGCATTAGGTAAAATATTGTCCAGTTGATACAAAACAGCCGGCACTTCAACCATCAACCCGACATTAACCTTTTTAGGCAACGGCAACCCGCGTTTTCTCATTTTTTCCAACTCGAGCATCAACGTTGCTTTTGCCTCTAAAAATTCTTCACAATTTGATATCATCGGAAACATCACATCAAGCTCTCTGCCTGCCGCCGCCAACAAAAAAGCCTTAACTTGTTTTCTCAATATTGCACGCCTGTCAAGCGTAATCCTAATCGAGCGCCAGCCGATTGCCGGATTGCTTTCTCCCTTATATCCCCAATATGGCAAAATTTTATCCGAACCCACATCCAAAGTCCTGAAAATAACCTTTTTCTTGCCGCAAACATCTGTTAAATCTTTATAATACGCAACTTGTTGATCAACATCCGGCATATTTATCGAGGTCATAAAAGGAATTTCTGTCCTATAAAGTCCAACTCCGTCACAATTTGTTTTTTCAACATACTCAAAATCAAGCGGCAAACCGACGTTGATATACATTCCGATTTTTTGTTTGTCTTTTGTAACAGAAGGCAACTTTCTTAATTCGGCAAATTTTTGTTGCAACCGCTCTGCTTCTGCAATTTTTTTATAAAACTTATTCTCCACATCTTGCGACGGGCTCAGATAAATAATTCCCTCATTACCGTCAATCGCCAGTTTTTGACCGTTTTGCACTTCTGCCAAAACATTTTTAACCTTACTCAAAACGGGAATATTCAAAGCCTTCGCCACAATAGCCACATGCATTGTCGGCGTCCCTTCCTCCAATACCAAGCCCCTTATCTTGGTATAATCATAATCCATAAGCTCTGCCGGTCCCATCGACTGCGCAACCAAAATAATGTCTTTTGCCGAATTGACACTGTTTTTTCCAAAATCTCCGGCCAAATACGACAATAATCTATTGGCCACATCGCGCAAATCGTGCAATCTCTCCTTCAAATAAGCATCATCACTTGCCGACAAGCGATTCCACATATCTTCATAAGCCCTCTCGACTGCCGCCTCTGCGGACAATCCACCTTCAATATTATCAGCAATTTTTTTATACCAGCCCTTGTCTTTGGCAAACATTCTATATGCTTCCAAAATATCGACATGCTCGCCCAAGCCTAACTTTGCCGCATTAAACCTGCTGTCCAAATCATCATTCATTTGCTCATGTGCAACGCGCAAACGTTCAAGTTCTTGATTTTTATCTTCTGCAAAAATATTGGTTATAGCCCGGCGTGCATTATGTATTATTGCCTGTCCGATCCCATATCCCTTATTCAAACTGACAGCCTTAATTTTATCCTTGACCGCAACACCCTTAATTTTTTGCAATTGTTTTATATATTCTGCAACATCCGGCATAGAGAGCATATCGCTCACAAACATTGCCACTGCCTTCAGAAAGGCAAGATCATCATCACCGTAAGCAAGTGCTTTTTTTGTAAAAATACCCACAACCCCGAGACACCGATTCCACTGAACAATAGCAACACCTGCAAACGACTTCATGTTTTTGTGTCTCAATTCTTCACCAAATACAAAATTATCATAAACTTCATCGAGATTATTTATAACTACCGAATTTTTCTCCAAAGCAATCTTGCCGATTTCATCTTCATCTGCACGCCATTGGTCTTCAATATCCTCGTCCAAACCAAAATTTGATAAACATTCAAGATATTTATTATCAGCCAAAAGACAACAAACAAAAACATCTGCAGACATAACCTCTGCCACAGTCTTGGAAACCTCTGCCACCTTTTGTTTTGCGACAAGAGAACTCATTGCTATTTTTTGCAATTTTTGTAAAAGTTTATCTGCCTTGTTTTTTTTATTTATCATACTCATTTTATCCAACCGCACCAATTTTGTATTGTGATTTTATTTATATTATTTATATTCATTTTCATCAAGTTAAAAATAATCTGCAAGGAGTAAATAAATGGCTAACAAATATCAAATTGGAGACAAGGATACTCGTCCGTGGGGCACATGGGAAGTTTTATCCTGCGGAGAAAACTTCTGCATCAAAAAAATTATTGTCAACCCGCAAGCAAAATTGTCTTTGCAGCTGCATCATCACCGTTCCGAACATTGGATAATCACCAAAGGCATTGCCAGCGTAGCTCTCGGCGATTCTATTTTGGAAAAAAAGCCTTTTGAACACGTTTACATCCCGCAGGAAACCAAACACCGGATGACCAACCCAGGCTCGCAACCTCTTGAGTTTATAGAAGTGCAAACCGGCGAAATCTTAGATGAAAACGATATCATTCGTTTTGAAGACATATATAACCGTGTCAACCAACAAAAATAGTTGACTTCTGTGCTAACTCACTTATAACTAAATAAAAAACAATTTAGGTGAACAAAAATGAATTTTTTAGATTTGGGATTAAGCGAAAAAACCGTTCAAGCCATCAATGAAAGCGGCATTGTAACACCGACAACTGTTCAAACAGACGTTATTCCTGCTGTTTTGGAAGGTAAAGATATCTTCACAATTGCCCCCGGAGGTTGCGGGAAAACTATTTCTTATGTCTTGCCTTTGGTTGACATAATCAGTCGCAAAAACAAAACCAATATTCTCATCATAACATCCGATTCGGCAAAATCAGTTCTCATTTCTGACACCTTTGCCCTGCTCAATCGGTTTCACGAAGAACAAGAAAATGACAAAGAAGAAGATGAATCCGACGTCATCATCGGCTCACCTGATTTGATACTTGAATTAACCGAAGAAAAACGTATTGATCTCTCCCAAATAAATATTTTGGTAGTTGACGATATCAACTTGATTAAAAAGAACAAGCAAATTTCTAATTTAGAAAAAATATTAGAAATGTTGCCGGCCGACAAACAAAATATTGTTTATACCAATCGTCGCTCCAAAGAAACTCAGGATATATTAGATAAAATCCTAAAATCTCCGCAAGAAATAAAAGTCGATAAGGACAAAGAAGAAGAAGCTCGCAATGCATCTTCTCCGCACAGCAAACATTCTGAAACTGCCTACGACAAGGAAGCACTTGAGTTGGAAAAAAGAAACAATTCTTTCAAAGGCCACACTCCTAAATTTTTGCTTCTGCAGGCAGAACCGGCACCAAATTGCGACTAAACATTCCCATCATTATTGTTGACAACTGCAACAATATAATATAGCGTGCAGAACAATACTCAATTATTATGCACACTAAAATTTTTATATTATGAAAAAATTTTTTCAAACTTTTAAGATTGAAAAAAACAAAGCCTCAATCATGAAATGGGGCACAATTGTCATTGTTGCTATCAGCCTTTGTTTTGGGTGGAAATACGCACTTGTCAGTTTGTTCTCTGTTATCCTTACTGCTTTATACAGCCTCCGCGCCTACAATGAAGGCTGCTTTGAAAATGTTACAGACGAACACGAACATATAGACGGCGGTTATCCCGAAGATGGATGGAAAAGACTGCAAAAGAACCTAAAAATCATTAGCATAATCTTGATAATTTTAGGTATATTTCTGACATTTTTCTATTCACTGACACCGATACAAAACGCTTGTATAAATACCAGTTTTGCCGGCACCGACTATTCCATTCCATATACCCTGTTATTTCCTTGTCTGATAGGCATAATTTTGTTCTTCATACTTTCATAGCAACAAAAAAAAGCGGTGAAAAATCACCGCCTTTTTTATACCTTGATCAAGAAAATTATTTCTTGGCTTCATTTATTTTGGCCTGAATTTCAGTCGCAACCGGAGCAACCATTTCACCATTCAAAACCACTGTCGGAACACCGGCAATTTGAACATTTCCGGCCAAAGTATTATTAGCTTCGAAAGCAGCATTAACTTTATCAGCCTTCATATCTTTCTTCATTTGCTCAACATCAATGCCTGCTTTTCCGGCCAATTCATCAACCAAAGCCTCAGACAAAGGTTTTTGAACAGTCATCAAAGCTGTATGCAATTCAACAAACTTTCCTTGTTCATTTGCAGCCAAAACGGCACGAGCAGCATATTCAGAGTGAGGAGAAACAAAAGCCAAAGGTCTATACAAAACCTTTACATCAGCATTTTCTGCAATAACTTTGTTCAACTCAGGGAACAATCTGCGGCAATATCCGCAAGCGTAATCATAGAACTCAACCATAACAACTTTAGAGCTTGCATCGCCCTGAAGAGGAGCATTATTTGCGTTCAACTCAGCCTCATGTTGCTTAAACAAAGCTTTGAGCTGAGCTTCAGCTTCATCTCTGGCTTTTTGTTCATACGCCTGCAAAGCATTAATAACATACTCCGGATGCTCCTTCAAAACAGCCTCAATATTCACAGAATTTTCTGCCTTATCTGCACAAGGAACATAAACCTTAATCAAAGCAAATGCAGCCATCAACAAAGCTACAACAGATATTAAAAGTGTTTTTTTCATAATAAATTCCTTACAATTGTAATTAACGTTAACATTCAAGAATCTAATCAAATTTTCCAAACTTTACAAGCGGCAAAAAGAAATTTACACAAAAATCCAACATTTTTTAACTTTTACAGAATACAATGCACAATACGGAGGTCAAAAATGTTCAAAATAAAAATCTCACTTTTCTCAAAAACCAAAGCATTAGAAGAAAAAATTGATTCATTTCACGACAAATTAATCGATTCTGCAAATTTGTTTGATAAAGCCATCAAAACTTTTTTGTTTTCATCTGATCGCGAAGAGCACGCCGCTGTCACCAAACAAAGCAAAAAAATAGAACATAATGCTGACGAACTGCGCCGAGATATAGAAAACCAACTATATGCACAAAATTTACTACCAAATCTGCAAGCCGACATTTTACAATTGGTTGAAAGCTTGGATAAAATCAACAATCACATTGATGAGGTAATTTATAAATTTTATGTTGAGCAACCGGAAATTTCCGAAAATTTCAAACCCAAACTGAAAGAATTGGGAAAGCAAGTCGCCGCTTGTTGCGAAAATATGGCCATTGCATCCCGAGCCTTTTTCAAAGACATAAGTATTGTCCGTGACTATACTCACAAAGTTTATTTAATGGAACAAGAATCAGACCGCACTTATAATGACTTAAAAAAAGCTATATTTGCCGCCAAAATGCCTCTGGCCAACAAACTCCAGCTTGATATCTTGATTACCGAAATCGCTGAAATCGCTGATATTGCCGAAGATTGTGCCGATGAACTCCTGATATTCACTCTTAAGAGAGATATTTAATGTTAATTTTTTTACTATTCCTAAGCAGCGGACTTTTTTTGGGCTGGTCACTGGGAGCAAATGACGGAGCGACCACCTTCGGAACTGCTGTCGGCTCCAAAATGCTAAAATTCAAAAATGCGGCTATCATCGCCTCTGTTTTCGTCATAATCGGCGCAGTTCTCGCAGGTAGCGGCGGCGCCTCAACTCTCAACACCCTCGGAAACATCAACACCAGCGCCGGAGCTTTTATCGTTGAACTTGCCGCCGCCTTAACCATATATCTGATGGTTCGCGGCAAAATTATCACTTCCACTTCACAAGCCATTGTCGGCGCCATCATCGGTTGGAACTTTTACAGCCTGAAATCAACCGATTACGGTCTTTTTTCCACCATCGCCTCCACTTGGATAATCTGTCCGATATTATCAGGCCTTTTTGCAATATCTATATATTACATCTTAAAATCAATCTTTAAAATAGCCCCTGTCTCGCTCCTCAAACAAGACGTTTACATCCGTCTCTGCCTAATCGCATCCGGCGCTTTTTCGGCCTATGCTCTCGGTGCAAATAATATCGCCAACGTTATGGGGGTTTTTGTAAAAACCAACATACTTAACCCCTTGCCTTTGCCCATCGGAATAGAACTCAACTCAACACAAGTGCTGTTCTTAATCGGTGCCATTGCTATTGCCGTCGGCATATTCACATATTCGAAAAAAAATACCGAAACTGTCGGGCACGATATCATGCAAATAAGCCCTTTTGTTGCCTGGATTGTTGTCATTTCACAATCACTGGTATTATTCATTTTTGCCTCGCCGGCACTGCACAATTTTTTGCTCAACCACAACCTTCCTACCATACCTTTGGTTCCTGTCTCCAGCTCACAAGCCACCATCGGTGCCATCATGGGCATCGGCCTCATCAAAGGCGGCTATTGCATTAACTGGCGGCTTATTTTTCGTATGGCTTTGGGCTGGGTTGCCACCCCCATCATCAGCGGTCTGATTTGCTACATCTCACTTTTTGTATTGATGAATATTTTTGGAATATAATCACTCTCTATGATAAGGATGTCCTGCAATAATCGTCTGAACACGATAAACCTGTTCCAACAAAACCGCCCGCATCAACATATGCGGCAAAGTCAGCTTTCCGAAAGACAGCACCAAATCCGCCTTATCTCTTGTTGATTGCAAATGCCCGTCTGCACCACCGATCAAAAAACATACTTCCGAGCAACCGTTCACCTGCCAATTTTCAAGTTTTGCCGCCAACTCCAAACTTTTAATATTAACTCCGCGCTCATCCAAAACTATTACTTTTGCCCCTTGCGGTATTGCCGCCTGCAAAAATTTTGCCTCATCTTCTTGGTTAGAATTGTCTGCTTCTTTAATCACAACCTCCCAACTCGAACGCTTGATATATTCATCAATCAACATTCTTTCCGGCGAGTTTTTTTTACATTTTCCAATGGCAGCGACTATAACTCTCATCTCACTTCCTAAATTCTATTGCATTTTTAAATTGTTATGCTATAAACATATCAATAAATTGATATTATCACCAAAATTATTATACTTATGAAAAAAATAAAAGCAATTTTTGAAAAATGGTTTCATAAAAAAGAAACCAAAGTAACCACACTGGGTGAACTCCCGGACCTTATTGTTCACCCCTTCGATTTACTGAAAACGCTAGGGATTGCCCTAGCTCACAAGACAGGAAAACCTATCAAAATCAGTAGTGACGAACTTTTGCAATTTGCTTTGTATGACAAAAAAGACAATTTTGTTGGCACTTTCTTTTGTATTGAAAGAAAAAAACGCTACTTTGGCAATATCATCGGAAGCGCTGACATTATTTCTTGCGGCAAAAAAGCATTTCGCTTTGAAGAGACCGACAAAATTATCTACCCTATGGGTAACCGCATGGGCGTAAATTACACTTTGTCCGCGATTTTCAAAAGTCCCCACGTAATTCCGATAGCTTTCCTCAGAAAAGATGTCGTGGTTCGCAAGTTCCTCAAGGAAAACACCATCAATCAGGCGATTGACTATTGTCTTTCCTTTATGGATTAAAAAAAAGCAGCTTTCTTTTCGAAGAAGGCTGCTTCATTTTTTTATTTCAAACACTATTCTTCACGCATATTGGCAATGGCTTTCCACATTTTTTCCAAATTATAATACTCACGCACTTCCGGACGGAAAATATGCACAATCACATCATAGGCATCTATCAAAACCCAATCGCCTTTTTCTTCGCCCTCGCTCACCGATTTATAGCCGGCGTTTTTAAGATTCTCTTGCACACGCTGAGCCAAAGAAATTACATGACGGTCAGAAGTCCCCGATGCCACAACCATTTCATTGGCTATCGAAGTTTTGCCTCGCAAATCAATAACCGTAACATCTTCGGCCTTGCCGTCATCAAGCGAATTTTTGACAATATTCAAAATTTCATCTTCTTTTTTCATATCAACTCCCTCTTACAATGGTGACCATTCGTGAGTTTCGACAGGTTTTTCCTGTTCATCATTATCATCAAGTTTTTTGCGCTCGCGCTTAATATATTTATTCAGCTCCAACAAGCACTCAAAAAGTCCTTTTTTAGCCACTGCGGAAATGGCAAACACTTTTTTGCCGCAGGCTTTCTCCAACTTTGCAACTCGCTTTGCAATTTCATCATCCGCAATAGAGTCGCATTTATTCAAAGCCACAACTTCCGGTTTTTCAAGCAAAGATTTGTCATACAATTCCAACTCTTTTCTAATTGCTTTATAATTCTTGACCATATTGTCGTCGGTAACATCAATAAGGTGCAAAAAAGCCCCGCAACGTTCAATATGCTTCAAAAATCTGTCGCCGAGACCAACGCCCTCATGCGCACCTTCAATCAGCCCCGGAATATCAGCCAAAACCATCTCATAACCGTCAACCCAGGCCACTCCTAAATTGGGATGCAAAGTAGTAAAAGGATAATCGGCAATTTTCGGTCTGGCCTTAGTAACTGCGGTCAAAAAAGTTGATTTTCCTGCATTTGGCATACCGATAAGTCCGATATCGGCAATAATTTTCAGCTTTAGCCACACCCATTTTTCTTCACCCGGCCAGCCCGGTTCGGCATAGCGCGGAGCCTGATTGGTCGCACTCTTAAAGTGCACATTTCCTCTACCGCCGTCGCCACCTTTGGCAGCCAAAAAAATTTGTCCCGGCTCGACCATATCTGCCAAAAGTGTCTCACCGTCTTCAGCCAAAATTTCTGTTCCGATAGGCACCTTAATCACAATATCCTGCGCTTTTGAGCCGTTTTTTTCAGCGCCCATACCATTTTGACCTTTTTTTGCCTTAAAATGTTGGGTATAGCGAAAATCTATCAAAGTATTCAGATTGGCAACCGCTTCAAAATATATACTTCCGCCCCTGCCGCCGTCACCGCCGTTTGGACCGCCGAATTCAATATATTTTTCACGCCGAAAAGAGACGCATCCTGCGCCTCCGTCTCCAGATTGAATAAAAATTTTTGCCTGATCCAAAAACTTCATTTTTCATCCTGCCAAAAACAAAGAAAGGGGGCTATGCCCCCTCGCCCTAAACTTTTGCTACAATTATTCCGTAACAACAGAAACAAAAGTCTTGTCGCCGGACTTTCTGAAAGCAACCTTACCTTCAACCAAAGCAAAAATGGTATGATCTTTACCCAGACCGACATTTTCACCCGGATGATATTTTGTTCCGCGCTGACGAATAATGATATTTCCGGCTACAACAGACTGACCGCCGGACTTTTTCAAGCCCAAGCGACGGCCTTCGGTATCACGTCCGTTATCGCTGCTACCACCTGACTTCTTATGTGCCATAACTTAATCTCCTTTACCAAACTTCATTCATTAAGCAATTTCAGCAATTTTCACAATAGTGATATTCTGTCTGTGGCCGTTCTTGCGACGATAGTTTTGTCTTCTTTTCTTTTTGAAAACAATAACTTTATCAGCCTTAGCCTGCTTAACAATAGTAGCCTTAACCGATGCACCGGAAACCAACGGAGTTCCGACGACATCGCCTTTAGCCAACACTTCGCTGAAAACAACACTGCTACCTTCTTCGCCGGCAATTTTCTCAATTTTCAAAACATCACCGGTATTAACCTTATATTGTTTTCCGCCTGTTCTAATTATTGCGTACATTTCATTCACCTAAATTATTTCGATTTTAACATAAAACGTTGCTTGCAATATACATAACTTTTTTTTGCTGTCAACTACATTTTCAATAAAAAATTAACTATTTTTTCTCTTTAGCAAAAATCTATATAGTTCCGGACGCATAAATCTGCCCTGCCAAACCCCGCGCTTATTGGCTTTTGCCTCTTTTTCCAAAGCCGCATACTTATCTCCCTCAGATCGATAAGCCAAGGCCCAACCGGCCTTGATCATCTCTTCATTCAAATTTTTGCCGTCTGCAAAACAAACGCTCAAACTGCGACCATACATATCGACCGATTCTTCCTTACAATCAACACTATGCGAAAAAACCAGTTCTTCCATATATTCTTTGGCCTTAATACCGCAATCATATTTCTGATGCTTTTTATTATAGCAAAACTGCTTATATTCCGGCGAGTCGATTCCGACGAGTCTGATTCTCTTTCCATCAACTTCCAAACTATCACCGTCAACAACATATACATTTTCACCGGCACTAACCCAAGAAACATCCTTAAAGAAAAAATGCATCCCAAAAACAACCGCCAAAACCACTGCAACAAATTTCAATAACTTCATACCCATGGCAACCTCCGCCGACAATATATCCCAACTGTAAAAAATATGCAATTTAAATATTGTTTAATAAACCTAAAAAAAACTTTGTAGTTTAATATTTTTATCTTATTATTAGCTATAATTATAATTTTATAAAGGGTATATGCCGTGTCTAAAATTAAAATTTTCGCATTGATTGTTTTGCCTCTTTTTGCAATATGCAGCTGCTCTTTTTGGGATCGCAGCCTGCAAGAAGTTTTGAACGATCCTTTTGAAAGAGAAACTCCGCGCAACAACCGCCGGGTTCATATGGCTCCCCTGCAAATGCCGCGCAACATTGTTGTTTGCCGCAACAAACAATGCGCCCCGATAAAACTTTCAATGTCCAAGGAATATATCTACAACAGTTTGGTTCAAATGTTGCAGAACAACACCAACCAAAAAGCGCTGATTTGCGCCGCCGAAGCAAGTTCACATAACTGCTATGCCCACTACATATCCGCGCCGATTACTGTTGGCATAACTCCGGCATATGTTTATATCGATTCGGTAAAAATATCCGATGTCCAAATCGCCAAAGGTTCACGCTCGGTCAACCTGTTGCTGAATTATAATATTTCCTACAACGGCCAAACTCCTGATTGCACACCGAGCAAAACTATGTTCCTTGTCAAAAATTCCGAAAATATTGTCATGGAAGACAGCGGTTTCCAGTGCAAAATGACCACCATCGGAACAACTGCCGTCAAAAATCTGTTTTTGGTTGACTATATTGACTTGGATTACGGCTTTATCGGCGGATACTACTCTCTTGGCCTGTCCGGCCCGGCTTATGGCGGCGGTAGCGGCTATATGTTGTTGAGATTGCCCGACACATCTTTCAGCCCGAAGGCAGTTCTTCCTTTGCCGCAAGAATACGATTCGAAGCCAAATTCACTGAAAGAAAAAATCAAAGAATACTTAAATGGTCCAAAAGATAATACTACATCTTCTCAGGACAATGTAAAAGTATTTCCGATTGAGAGAAAATAAAAAAACAAAATAACAACCACAAAAAAACTCCGCAATCCGTGGAGTTTTTTTTAATAGTTAAGAACAAATCTAATAAACAATACTATTCCGGCCTATACGTAAAATATCTCGGCAACTCATAAACCACAATTCGGTTAATATTCTCAAATTGCGTGCTCTTGCTGCCATAAACAATTTTTCCCGAATTATAAGGCATTTTTCCGTGACGTGTCTGATATATTTGCAAATCCTGCAAATTCATAAATATACCATTATCAAAAAACACATTCCACCCATATGGAGAAGCCACTTTCACATGTATCACCCTAATGGTTTTATCCGTATCCAAAAACTCCGGCATATTATCAACCGAAAGTTCATATGTCTTATCATCAAGCCTTCCGCTATACCAACGCAATATATCTTCAGATTTTTCCGATATCCCTTGCAATTTCAAATCTTTTTCCTCAATCACCAAAGGATTCATATGAATCATTGGCTGATGAGAGGCACTCTCCTCAATCTGCACATCTTCCACCGCCGCATTTTTCGAACTCTCGACAATTTCTTCCGCCTCAACAACATCATCAACAACCGGCTCTTCCGGCTCAACAGGCACTTCTTCCACCGGCTCGGCAACAGAAACATCCTCCACCGGCTCGGCAACAGAAACATCCTCCACCGGCTCGGCAACAGAAACATCCTCCACCGGCTCCAACTCTTCCTCAACAACGTTCTTAACCTGTTTTTCTTTAGCTTTAGAAACATTTTTATTAATCGGAGAAACTTTTCCACTTCTCGCCTCTTGAAAAGATTTTAAGGCAGAATCCAAATCTTCCAATTTAAAATCCTTAAAATCAGCTACAGGATCCATATCATCAGGTTCATCAATAAATTCTTCCTTTTTCTCTTCCACAACAGGAGAAAACTCAATAACCGGTTCGTCTTGCATAAAACTATCCAAATCCGAAACCTTAGAGTCTCCAAAATCTATTTTTGTATCCTCTTGTGTAGAGCCCAAAAGCTTATCAAAATCTATATCCTGCTCTTGCTTATTATCCATTTCAAATTCCTCAATCAAAAAAACATTTTTCAAAAAATATATTCACTAACGAAAAACATATTTTCTTATGTGAGTGTTATAAGGGAATGCGGATGAGAACCCTCAAGCCTCCTATCGGTGAATCTTGTAACTCAATCGTTCCGCCGTGCGACGTAACCACATCTTTTGCAATCGAAAGCCCAAGTCCGATACCGCCTGTCTCTTTGTTGCGCGAGTTTTCCAAGCGATAAAAGGCCTTAAACACTTCTTCTCTCTTATCTTCCGGAATCCCCGGTCCGTCATCATCAACAACAATTTCCACCTTGCCGCCGACAGCCTCCAAATTGACCGCAATTGTTTTTCCATAATTAAAAGCATTGCCGATAATATTGGTCAAAGCCCTCTTCAAAGCCTGTTCCCTACCTTGCACCGCGCTGACTTGGTCATTTGTAGAATATCTGATCAACGCTTTGTTAGAAACCCTAAATTTATTGATAATGCTCAAAATCATTTCATTCAAATCAACAAAAGTCGGTTGCTCTCCACCCTCGCCGCTGACAAAAGACAAATAGCCTTCGAGCATTTTTTCCATTTCGCTGATATCTTGCAAAAATTCTTCTTTGTTCAAAGCATTTTTCTTATCCCCGTCCGGCAACAAAGCCAACTGCAGACGCATTCTGGTCAGAGGTGTGCGCAAATCATGCGAAACTCCGGCCAACATCTGTGTTCTTTCGCTGATTTGCCGCAAAATCCTCTCCTTCATCTTAATAAAAGCAATGCCTGCTTTTCTAACCTCGGAGGAACCATACGGCTTAAAGTTTTTATCATCAATGCCTTTACCAAAATCCTCAGCCGCCGTTGCTAAATCTGCAATCGAACGAACCTGAATTCGCAAAAACGCAACCGCAACCAAAAACAAAAGCAAAGATGTTCCGACCATCCAAATCATAAAACCAAAAATCGAGGTCGAAAAAATATTTTTTCTACTCGTAATAAATTGATAAAGACCATCCGGCTGTTCTATAAAGACCACCAAATCAGAGCCCTTTACATACAAGCTCATAATCGCATCCGGAAAAGCCTTATTCAGCGATTCTTCCAAAAATCCCGTAATCATCTTATTATTGCGATGAGCCTCTCTGATAACATCATGTTTGGCTTCATCATCAAAATATTTCATCTCCAAATCATAATTCTTCGCCGTCAGCTGCTGAATTTCATCAAGCTTATCAGGAGCTTCTTCCGCCAACTGCATCGCAAAAGCCATATTTGAGGTCAAATTTTCCGATAGTCTGCGCCCCACTCGCCCCCACGAGCCGTTAAAAAACGCCAAAATAGAAACCATTTGCACCACAATCAACGGTACAAAAATCAACAACATAGTCCTAAAAAACAAAGTTTTCGGCATACACTTAATCCGTATATACTTCAAAACCTCATCAACCTTATTCGGAAAATTCAAATGCATTTTTCACTCCTTTATTCCGTAAGCAAAATATATCCTTTGCCACGCACTGTCTGCAAATGGCGAGGATTTTTTGAATCCTTCTCAATTTTTTTGCGCAACCTTGTAACCTGCACATCAATAGAGCGCAAACCTTGTCCTGCCCCCATCAGCTCTGCCAACCTTTCGCGGCTGAAAATCTGCCCCGACTTCTTTCCCAAAAGCGACAGCATAGCCTGCTCAACCGGCGTAATATGTATGATATGTCCCTGTTTATCGGCCAGTTCCTTTTTATCCAAATCATATTGGCAATGCCCGAAATCCAAAACTCTGTTTGTTTTTTCTGTATAGCTGGTGCTTCTTTTCAATATATTTTTAATTCTTAGCACCAGTTCTTTTGGTTCAAAAGGCTTTGGCAAATAATCATCCGCGCCGCATTCCAAACCGTTTATCCTGTCGCCTGTCTCGCCCATTGCTGTCAACAGAATAACCGGGACACTATCCTCTTTGCGCAATTTTTGCAAAAACTCTAATCCCGTTTCTTCCGGCATCATAATATCCACAATCAAAAGATCAAACTTATACTGCGCCATCATAAAGCGAGCATCTTTTGCATCCTTTGCCGCCGAAACAAAGAAATCGCTCTCTCTTAGAAATCGCACTAAGAGAGAACGAAGTCTGGTATCATCATCAACCACCAAAATATGAGTTTTTTTTTCAAGCACAAAACTCTCCTGAGACTATCTTTTAACTGCTTTTTTTACAGTCTTTTTATTTGTTTTTTTCTTTGCAGTTTTTCTAACTTGCGGATTAGCTTTTTGTTCAGGCTGTTTAACTTCGGCAACTTTTTTAGCCACAGCATCCTTAACCTTAACCGCAATTTTTTTAACTTCTTGCTCAACTGCCTTAACCGGATTTTGTTTCTTGTTTTCAACCGTATAAATATAATCCAGGCATTTTGCAAAATATTGATATCCGGTAACAAAAGTCAAAATTCCCGCAATCCAAAGCAAAATTTCTCCGACAACACCGACAGGCTTGCCTATCAAATAGAGATTTTGCAACAAAATCATCGAAATTGCTGTCATCTGGAAACCTGTTTTCCATTTTGCCAAACGAGTAACCGGCATTCCAACTCTGAACTCTGCCAGAAACTCTCTCAAACCCGAAACCAAAACCTCGCGGCACATAATGATGATAACCGGAATATAAGTTATCGGACAAACCATACGATTGGCAACAATAATCAACAATGCCGACACAACCAAAAGCTTATCGGCAATAGGGTCAAGCAAACGTCCCAAAACCGAATTTTGATTTCGTGAACGTGCAAAATATCCGTCCAAATAATCCGTAATTGAGGCCAACACAAAAAGCACGCCGGCAACAACAGACCACCAAGCATAATGAATATAAATTGCCAAGAAAATCACCGGAATTACTACAATTCGCGAGATTGTCAATAAATTAGGAAGATTATACATAATAAGCACCTACTATAAAAATAAAAGTTTAACTCCGATGCTTATCATATTTCATATTTTTTATTTATGAAAGTAATTAAATATCTTTTCCGCTGTTTTTTTACTAATTCCCGAAACTTTTTGCAGCTCTGTCACATTTGCCTGCTTAATCGTTTCAACCGAGCCAAAATGATTAAGCAGTTTTTTCTTTCTGTCTGCTCCAACACCCTCAATCTCATCAAGCTTTGAAACAAACATAGACTTTGCCCGTTTTTTCCGATGTGTCCCGATTGCAAATCTATGCGCCTCATCGCGAATATTTTGCATATAAAAAGCCAGTGGCGATTGATACGGCAAAGCAAAACTTTCTTTTCCTTTTTGATGATAAAACTCTTTTCCTGCGTTTCGTTCCGGCCCCTTTGATATTGCAATTATCGCAATCCCCGACAAGTCAAAATTTTGCAAACACTCATGCACCGCGTGCAACTGCCCCAAACCACCGTCAAGCAAAATAACATCCGGTCGATTTTCCGGTGTCATCTTCTCAAAACGGCGTGTCAAGACTTCTTTCATCATCGCAAAATCATCATTGGTAATTTCACTGTTTTTGATATTAAAAGTCCGATAAGCTTTTTTATCAAAACCGTCCTGCGTCGCCACAATCATAGCCCCCACGGCATAACTGCCCTGAATATGCGAGTTATCATAAACCTCAATTCTCTTCGGCACCACCGAGAGGCCAAAAACTTCTTTCATATTCTGCAAGTTTTTCAAAACAGAAGTTTCCAAAGCCATTTTTCTTTCCAAAGCCTCTTTAGCATTGCGCAAAACTCCTTCGGCAATCTTGGCTTTGTTGCCTTTTTGATAAAACCCGATTTTTACTCCCAAAGCCTCTTGCAAAAACTCTTTATTTTCCGGCTCTTCCGAAACAATAATCTCTTCCGGCAGCTGATGATTGCTGTAAAAGTCGCTCAAAAATGCCTCCAAAATCTCGGCCTTTTCTGCTCCTTCCGCCTGTTTTGGAAAAAACGCCATATTGCCGCAATTTTGCCCTGCTCTGATTAAAAACAGCTGAATACAACACAAATTATGCTCAACATAAATTGCCGCAACATCTGCCGATTTTATACCGCCATATTCAACATTTTTGCCTTGTTGAACACTTGTCAAAGCTCTTATTCTGTCACGATAAACCATCGCCGTTTCATAATCACAAACATCACTTGCCTGCTGCATTTTTTCCGACATTCTCTGCTGAATTTTGGTATTTTTTCCTTCCAAAAATTCAACCGCCTCCTCAACCAATTTGCGATAAGCTTCTTTGCTGATTTTCCCGACACAAGGCGCCGAGCAACGTTTAATTTGATACATCAAGCAAGGTCTTTCTCTGTTTTTGAAATTACTGTCACTGCACGTCCGCAACAAAAACGCTTTTTGCAACAAATCAAGAGTATTATTCACCGCCAACACATTGGCAAACGGACCGAAATATTTATATCCGTTTTTTTTGACACCGCGATACTTTCTCAAAACCGGAAATTCTTCTTTCAAATTCAAACTCAAATAAGGAAAAGTCTTATCATCTTTAAGCAAAATATTATATTTCGGTGCCAGTTTTTTTATCAACTCATTTTCGAGTAATAGCGCCTTTGCTTCATTTTCAACGACAATAAATTCCATCCGCCTGATTTGCGCAACCATACGTTGCAGCCTCGCCGGCAATTTATCAATATGCGAATAAGCAACAATTCTTTTTTTTATATTTTTCGCTTTTCCGACATAAAGCACATTTTCATCTTCATCCAACATCCGATAAACACCGGGCTTTTCCGGAGCAATTTTAATATTTTTCTCCAAAACCTCCAGCCCGCGCTTTATGTCAAAATTCATTGTCATTTTTTATCAAAAAAGAAACATCATAAACAAACTGAGTGCACAAGCACAAGAAAGTAACAGCTTAAAGATATTGCCTATAAAATGACCAAAAGTCCCTTTCCAATCAACAATATCGCTATATCCTTTTTGGGCACGATTAAATACAATCGTATAAACAAACGCAACCGCCAACACCCCAAAATATAATTGCGGCAGAGCCAAAAACGCAAAAATTTCCGGTATTTTATAATTCAAACAAAGATACGCTGCCACCCCGATACCCAGCAAAACCATCGGATGAATAATCAACCCGCTCCTAAACACATTCACAAGTCCTCTTATCATCTTCTATCCTTTCTTAATTTCATCAATAATCATATTTGCAGCTTCATGAACCAAATTTTCATCACTTCCTGCCACCCAAACTCTGATTTTCGGTTCGGTTCCCGAGGGATGCAAAACCACTCTGCCGACACCTTTCATCTTTTCCGTAGCTTCGGCAACAACTTTTTTCACCGCCTCCGAATTTGCAATTTCCTTTACTTTTTCTCTTGTTTCCACCGGCAAACTGACAAACACGCACGGATCGAACTCAAAAAGCGGAAAAATCTCGCTCATTTTTCTTTTTTCGTCAGCCAAAGCCAAACAAAACAGCAGCGCATTAACCAAACCATCGCCGCTCTTGCAACAATCACTCCAAACAATATGTCCGGATTCTTCGCCACCGATACCGCAGCCGACTTCTTGCATCTTTGCCACAATCGCTCTTTCACCGACTTTCGTGCTATAATATTCCAAGCCCATCTCCTTGATATAGCGCTCCATTGCCGTATTGGAAAGAACCGTCGAAACAACCGCGTTGCCACTGTATTTTCCTGTTTTAAGCAAATATTTTACCATAAATGTCATCAACTGCTCTGCCGGAACTTTGCGCCCCAAATCGTCACAAATAAGCAACCTGTCGCCGTCACCGTCAACCGCAATACCCAACTGTGCTTTAGCATTTTTCACTGTTTCGAAAAGATTTTCCGGATGTTGTGAACCGCAATTTTCGTTGATATTATATCCGTTCGGCTCATTTCCGAGAGAAATCACACCTGCACCCAAATCCATAAATACTTGCGGCATAATTTGGGCAAAAGAACCGTTGGCACAATCCAAAACCACCCGCATTCCGTTCAACGGACGTTCTCCTTGAATAAACTTTTTGGCTTTTTGCAAATAAATTTCCAAGCCCTCTTTATATTCGATAATTTTTCCCAGTTTTTCCGAGCTCAAAGCAAAATCCGCTTTCAAGACCATATCTTCCAACTTTGCCGTAACCTCGTCGGCAAACTTATCTCCGTTAGAGGCAATCAGCTTAATCCCGTTATCAAAATAAGGATTATGCGAAGCAGTAATCATCACCGCCATATCAACTTCCAAATCTTCGACAATCGAAGTCACCGCCGGTGTTGGCAAAACCCCGAGCAATTTCACATCAACACCTGCCGCCAAAAATCCGGCCGTCAAAGCCGATTGCAACATTTCTCCCGAAATTCTCGTATCTCTTGCTATCGCCACTTTTTTATGATTTTTACACACTTCCAAACCGCAAGCCATACCGAGTTTGGTTGCAAAATCGGCGGTCATCGGATATTGATTTGCCACACCGCGCACACCGTCCGTTCCAAAAAGTTTATTTGCCATTTTTAACCTCCGTTTGCATATACTATATAAACATTCACAAAAAATATCAAGCGCATAAAAAAAGACCGTTATGACAAATCATTACCATATAGTAACAATTCATACATAACGATCATAAACTAAGACTCAAAGTTATGCTTAAATAGTTGTTGCAGAATAATTGAAACAACACCAAGCACCAATCCCAAAAGAACTTTCAGCGAATAAGGACAAGCCAAAGGTACAAAAATCCATATCAAAATAGCCCATGCGACCAATAGCATAAAAAATGCACTACCGACACACGCCCCTACTCCGTTCCAATAAAGACCGCCGCATATATGAACATCCTCTGCACTTTTAGCAGAAGCATCAAATTTGCCTGATAAGAGTATTGCAAAAATCCATGCCAAAAATTTTACTAACACAACTATTGCTGTCATAATTATACTGGTTTCTTTTAAGAGAGGCGCCTTTTCGCCAATCCAGCATACTCTTTTTTTTATGATAATTGAATAAAAATAACTTTGTAATTTGCTTATATCATAAAATTTTTCCAAATTCAATCCCAAACATAAAAAAGCCGCTCGGAGTTTCCTCCAAGCGGTCCAAAGTTTATTTATTTCCAATATGAAATCAACATATTGGCAAAATAGCCGATTGAGGCTATTAGAAAGAAAATACCTTCCAGCAGATAGACAACCACCATACTGGAAATCAAGAAGATATACAGTCCGACAAATGCCACTGCAAAAGCAACCACCGGACCTTCTGTGGCATATAAATACATGCCGGAGACCACCGCCGCCAACAGTGCAAAAACAGCCGCCATCACCAAACAGATAATACAGGCCTTTCGTCCTTGCGGCTTGTCGGTTCTGATTTCCCAAGGGAATGTCTCAAAGACATCCTTGCAGAAAAGAACTCTCATCAGCGCCAAAAATACCAGCGCAACATAGGGAGCAGCAAACAACTCCCAACTCAAAATGATGTCTTCCATATTTTTTTATTTTAATTTGTAAATAATTTCTTTCGCAAGAGCTTATACACCTAAATTAAAATAAATGCAAGTTTTTTATCGAAAATAGACAAAAGCTATTTAAAGCCATAAAAACAGAAAAACCGTTACTTCAAAATCATTACCAAAGGTAACAACCCCTATTTTTTGCCCTGGCAAAAAATTCAAGAGATCTACCGATTAGTTTTTATCGTCATCCCTTGCTCGGCGCGTAAGCGTCCGTGCATCAAGGGATCTAAACTTCAGTGCGTCAACACTGCTTCCTTATATAAAAAAACTCGAAGATGCCTTGACCTCACATTTTCAATGCTCGGAGGCATGACTTTTATTGTTATTGTCATCCCTATTTTTTGCCCTGGCAAAAAATTCAAGAGATCTTCGAATTAGCGCACAAAAAAACCGCTCGGAGTTTCCTCCAAGCGGTCTCTCACAAAAGTTCTCAAACTTCCGGCACCGAGGCCTTGGTTCTTTTTTCTTCCGGCACCGGAGAATCTTTGGCCTTGGAAATCATTTCACCTTTCAAAACGGCCTTAATTTCCTCACCGCTCAAGGTTTCATATTCAATCAAAGCCTGTGCCAATTTTTCCCAGTCTTTTTTCTTGTCTTGCAAAATCTTTAGCGCATTTTCATGTGCTTCAGAAACCAAAGATTTTATCTCTGCATCAATCAACTTGGCGGTTTCTTCGCTCATATTTTTATTTTGCGTAACCGATTTGCCCAAAAAGACTTCTTCGGAATTATCGACATACAAAATCGGACCGAGTTTGTCGCTCATACCCCATTCCGTAACCATTGCACGCGCCAGCTTTGTCGCCGCCGCAATATCCGAAGACGCACCGCTGGTAACCTTATCATATCCAAACTTTAGCTCTTCAGCCGCACGTCCACCCATGGTAATCACCAAGCGCGAAAGCATTTTTGCCCGCGAATAAGAATATTGGTCTTTCTCCGGCAACTGCTGAACCATACCCAAAGCGCGTCCTCTCGGAATGATTGTCGCTTTGTGAATTGGGTCTGTCTCAGGCACATTAAGCGAGCAAATAGCATGCCCTGCCTCGTGATATGCAGTCAGCATTTTTTCTTGCTCATCCATAGCCATTGACTTGCGCTCATTACCCATCATCACTTTGTCTTTGGCATCATCAAAATCCTTTGAAGTAACTTTGCGCTTATTCTTGCGCGCCGCCAACAATGCCGCCTCGTTCACCAAATTCGCCAAATCAGCCCCCGAAAATCCCGGAGTCCCTCTGGCAATAACAGCTAAATTAACGTCTTTTGCCAACGGAACTTTTTTGACATGCACTTTCAAAATTTCTTCTCTACCGCGCAAATCAGGGTTGCTGACCACAACTTGTCGGTCAAAACGCCCCGGTCTCAACAAAGCCGGATCCAAAACATCTGGACGATTCGTCGCCGCAATCAAAATAACATTTTCATTCTCATCAAAACCATCCATCTCAACCAGCAACTGGTTAAGTGTTTGCTCTCTTTCATCATTTCCGCCGCCAAGACCGGCACCGCGGTGACGCCCGACGGCATCAATCTCGTCAATAAACAACAAGCACGGAGAATTTCTTTTTGCCTGCGCAAACATATCACGCACACGCGATGCACCAACGCCGACAAACATCTCCACAAAATCCGAACCCGAAATCGAGAAAAACGGCACATCAGCCTCTCCGGCAACAGCTTTTGCCAAAAGGGTTTTACCTGTTCCCGGAGGTCCGACCAACAAAACACCCTTGGGAATTTTTCCGCCCAAACGCTGAAATTTTGCCGGCTCTTTCAAAAAATCTATAACTTCTTCCAATTCCTGCTTCGACTCATCACAACCGGCAACATCCGCAAAAGTAACTTTTTTCATATTTTCAATCAAGCGCGCGCGTGACTTGCCGAAGCTCATGGCTTTATTGTTTCCGGCATTGGCTTGGCGCATAAAAAACACCCAAACGCCAATCAACAAAACCATCGGAAACCACGAAACAAAAACTCCCCAAAACGTATCTGCGGTATTATCCATCGGCTTGACTTCTACCCGAACATCCGCCTCACGCAGTTTTTCATACATCGACGGATCATATGGAGCATAAGTATAAAAACTGCTTCCATCTGTTTTTCTGCCATTAACATCATTGCCGGATACAACTACCGAGGCAACATTTTTTGCTTCTACCAAATCTAAAAATTCGGAAAAAGCTATTTGATTATTACCAAAAGAAGTTCCTCTTGACCCCATCCCTGAAAGATTGCTGAAAATTGCCAAAGCAACAATCGCAACAAACCAAAACAAAACGCTTTTCCAAATTTTCATAATTTCTTCCCCAAATTTATCCGATGCCAATAATATAGTTTTTTTATTTTACAAACTCAACCGCTTTTTCTAACCAAATACAATTTTAGTTTATAAGGCAGACCGTTAGCGTTTATTTTGCTGTGTTTACGCACAAATTCCGCCCACTCATTTTTTGATAAAACTTTTTCATCTTGAATTTCCGGCACAACCCATATTCTGTTATTAAACTTCACAAACTCACATCTTCCGAGTGTCGCACCGGCAAAACCTTTCTTCACCAACTGTTCTGCCAATCTCGACAGCGAAGTATATTCGGGCGCATAATCAACTTTTGCCACATTCTTTATCAGTTCTGCCAAAACCCGGATTTGTATTTCTCTATGTAAAGTCCCAAACATCAAAGGCGCAAAACTCCACGCAACTCCATACCACAAGCGACAACGATTCTTGATAAAACTATCAACCTGTCCGGCAAAATATTCTTTTGCCTCATTCAAAGCCACCGCCGCCGATGCAATTTTTTGTGCCGACAACCCCAGCTCTTTTTCGAGTTTAGGCAACATTTTGCGCACCCTCACCCGCAAAAAATCATCACAAGAATTTGAAGCATCTTCACACCAATCAATATTTTTATCTCGCAAAAATTTTTTTAATTCTTCCGGCTCAAAATTCAACAACGGTCGCACAATCAAGACTTCTTCACGCGGCGAAACCACCGCCATCGAAGCCAAACCGTCAACCCCGCTTCCTCTCTGCAAGCGCATCAAAAAAGTTTCTGCCTGATCACGCAAATGATGTGCCGTCATCAATATTTTGCAATCATTTTTTTTGCACCAACCGAACAGCAATTCATATCTTGCTTGTCTGGCTTTGTTTTCCATTCCGCTCTGCACCGGCTCGTGATACCAATGCAAAACCTCGTGTTTTATACCGTTTTTTGCCAACAGTTCGGCAACATATTTTGTTTCATCATCTGCCTCTTTGCGCAAATGATGATTAACCGTCAAGGCACAAAGTTTACCACCGTAATTTTTAATATAATTATGCAGCAAAAACACCAAAGCAAGCGAGTCCGCTCCACCGGACACACCGACCGCAATTTTTGAAAAATCGAGATTATATTCGGCGACAATACGCCGCATTTCACAGTCAAACGACTGCTGCAAATCAACCATTATTTACAACCCAATTTCTTTGCCTCAAGAGCGGCTCTGTCCCTGACATTTTTCTCTGCCTTAGGAAACTCTCTCGGCAAACTTACAAAGGCCGCACAAGCTTCTTTGTTTTTTTGCAACAACTGCATTGACATACCCAATTTCAACAAACTGTCCGGAGCCTTTGTTCCTTCGTGATATTGCTGATACCCCTTAGCAAAAGCAACTGCAGCTTTTTCATATTGTTTACGGGCATAAAACGATTCTCCCAACCAATATTGCGCATTTCCGGCCAACTTATCATTTGGAAATCTGTTCAATATTTTATTAAATTTTTTCTCGGCCTCATCATATTGCTCTGCTTTCAAAGCCTCCAATGCCGATTGATAAATCTCAGGAGCAGTATCACCGTTTGCCGGCTGCAAATTATCATCTCGCATAATATCACCGCCCACAATAGCCTGTGGAGCATCCATCGCAACCGGTGCCGCAAACTTTGGTGTATTATCTGCCACATCAGCGCTTACCGTAGGGCTGATTTTTTTTCCCTCCAAGATACTCATTCTCACATCAATATCTTTGTTTATAAGGTCAATTTTGTCACCCAGTTGTTTTATTCTGTATTCCAGCTCATCAAACCTGCCCGTCACACTGCGTACCTGTTCTTCCAGGCGTGTCAGCTGAGCGGCCGAACTGCCGTCATCATTATTATACATTTTTCGCTGAATAATTTTGATATCTTCACGCATATCATCCAACTCCTGCTGCAAAACAGAAGCATCTTGCGCACTGGCATTCATCGCAACAAAAAAGATTCCGATAACAAACAAAAAAACAGATTTTCTCATAATTCTAGCCCCCAATTTTTCCTTAAAGATATGGTAAAATTTTTAATATCACAAGCAAAAAAACTTTATCCTGTTATCTATTTTCACGAAAAAAGCCGCCGAACCATAAAAGTTCAGCGACTTCTTTCAATCTTTGACGATAAACCTGCTACCCATCCACCAAATTCCCATCACCAAGGCAACAAAAAACACCATCAAAGCCAAATACAAAATTTGTGCCGCATAAATCAACAATGCTGACCCCAAAATCACAACAACAAACGACAAAATGTCATTTGCAATCGTTGTGTGGTTCATCACAATCAAGACACCCCAAATAACCAGCGAGGCTGTCAACAACAAACCACAAACCCAATGCGGCCATTTTTCCTCTTTATTATTAGGGAAAAGGCACAAATTGTGAGGAGAATTAAAATCTCTACCCCAAATCAGAGCCACAAATGCCGACAATACAAGGCACCCCAGCGCAACCATAATCAAAGGCTGGCTTTTTACAACCATGAAAAAAAACTCTATCATAATAAAAATATTTTGGTGAATAATACGCACAATAAATAAATTATGCTGACAGCACTAACACACAATAAAAAAAATGTCAAACTTTTATTTTGAGCTGCATACTCCAAACATAAAAAAGCTAAACCTATAGATTCGGCAAAATATTATTTTTTTATTTAAAAATTTTTATCATCAAAAAAAGAGCACCCCTTCGGATGCTCTCTTTTTCTAAAACTGTCTAAACAAATTAGTTAGAAGCTTTAACAACAGTTACAGCGCGACGGTTTTGAGCCCAAGCAGCTTCGTTGCTACCCAAAACAGCCGGTCTTTCTTTACCATAAGAAATGGTATCGATTCTGTTAGCTGCAATGCCGTTAGCTACCAAATAAGATTTTACGGCATTTGCACGACGCTCACCAAGAGCCAAGTTGTATTCTCTGGTACCGCGTTCATCGCAATAACCTTGAACGATAACATTAACTCTCTCATGGTTCTTCAACCATTTAACTTGAGTATCAAGAGCCTCTTCAGCATTGTTGCTCAAAGAAGAGCTGTCAAAAGCGAAGAATACTTTATCTTCGGCATTAGCCATAAAGTTACGGGCATCTCTAGAGTCGCACTCGCTGCCGCCAAACCATTCACTGGTTGTAGAACAAGCAGACAACAAAGCTACGAAACAGAACAGACCTAAAAGTTTTTTCATTTCATTTCTCCATATATGGTTTTAATATTTTAATCAAATACACTTGCTAAGTTAAGCAATAAGAATTAATTTTTCAATAACAAAATGCAAAAAAAACAAAAATTGTGATTTTTTATTTTTTTTGCGACACTATAATCGCATATATTCCTTAATTTTTTATCAAGATTTTTATTGTTCGTAACTTTTTCAGCCAAAGAGCTGTTACACGCGCTTTACAAAAAGTGCGGAGTATAGTTCAGATGGAGTTAAAATAAAAAAAGGGAAAATTCTAGTGTACAAAGAAGTACATGAATTTTCCCTTTTTGCGATTTTAGCTCTAGATGAGCTGTTATACGCACTTTACAAAAAGTGCGGAGAATAGTTCAGATAGAGTTAAAATAAAAAAAGGGAAAATTCTAGTGTACAAAGAAGTACATGAATTTTTCTTATTGAGTAATTTTAGTTCTAAATGAGCTGTTACACGCGCTTTACAAAAAGTGCGGAGAATAGTTCAGATAGAGTTAAAATAAAAAAAGGGAAAATTCCAGTGTACAAAGAAGTACATGAATTTTCCCTTTTTGCGATTTTAGCTCTAGATGAGCTGTTATACGCACTTTTTAGCAGGCTTTTTTGCAGCAGCAGCTAACATTTTCCTCTTGCTTGTCATTTTTATGACGAACCGCAGCTTGTGCAGCAGCCAAACGAGCTACCGGAACACGGAACGGAGAGCAAGAAACATAGTTCATGCCGCAAGTCTGGAAAAAGTCGATAGATGCCGGATCACCGCCATGTTCACCGCAAACACCGAGCAAAATTTTCGGGTTTGATGAACGAGCCTTACAGCAAGCCATCTTGACCAACATACCAACGCCCTCAACATCAATAGATGCAAAAGGATCGGCAACATAAACACCGCGAGCGCGATATTCATCCAAGATAGCACCGGTATCATCACGGCTCATACCGAGAGTTGTTTGTGTCAGGTCATTGGTACCAAAACCGAAGAACTCAGCAGATTGTGCCAACTCATCAGCCTTAAGGGCTGCACGCGGCAATTCAATCATTGAACCAACTTCATATTTAACTTTCTTACCTTTCTCGGCAAAAACCTTCTCAGCAGTTGTATCGATAATATTCTTAACAATGTCGAGCTCTTTCTTGGAACCTGTCAAAGGAACTTCAATTTCCGGCATAACTTTAATACCGGCATCTGCGCATTCGATAGCGGCTTCCAAAATAGCTCTGGTCTGCATTTCGCAAATTTCCGGATAAGTAATCGGCAAACGGCAACCACGGTGACCAAGCATCGGGTTAGCTTCATGCAAAGCATCTGCTCTGTTCTTAACCTGTTGCAAAGTCATACCCATTTTGTCGGCCAATTCTTGCATTTCGGCATCTGTGTGCGGCAAGAATTCATGAAGCGGAGGGTCTAACAAACGAATAACAACCGGCAGACCTTCCATAATTTTGAACAAGTCTTTGAAGTCTTGCTTTTGATACGGCAACAAACGAGCCAAAGCCTCACGGCGTCCGGCTTCATTGTCAGACAAAATCATTGCGCGCATATTCGGAATACGATCAGCATCAAAGAACATGTGCTCAGTTCTTGCCAAGCCGATTCCTTGTGCGCCGAAATCGCGAGCTTGTTGAGCATCTTTCGGAGTTTCGGCATTAGCGCGAACATCCATGGTTCTGATTTCATCAACCCAGCCCATCAATTTACCGAAGTTACCGCTGTTGGTATCGGCCTTAACTGTCGGAACTTGACCTTCAATAATCTGACCTTTACCGCCGTCAAGAGAAACCCAATCGCCCTCTTTGATAACCACGCCGGATTTTGTTGTCATTGTCTTGTCTTTGTAGCTGATAACAATGTCATGTGAGCCCGAAACGCAAGGAGTTCCCATACCGCGGGCAACAACAGCTGCGTGAGATGTCATACCGCCGCGAGCCGTAATAACACCTTGAGAAGCATGCATACCGCCGATATCTTCCGGAGAAGTTTCGTTACGGATAAGAATAACTTTTTCGCCTTTGGCTGCCCAAGCTTCGGCATCTTCTGCGCAGAATACTGCACGACCGACCGCAGCTCCAGGAGAAGCCGGAAGTCCGGTAGCAATAACATTTTTCTTTGCCTTTGGATCGAGCATCGGGTGCAACAATTGGTCTAATTGGTCAGCACCAACGCGCATAATAGCTTCTTCTTTGTTGAGCAAACCTTCTTCAACCATCTCAACAGCCATACGAACGGCAGCTTGAGCGGTGCGTTTACCGTTGCGGCATTGCAACATCCAAAGTTTGCCGTGCTCAATGGTAAATTCCATATCTTGCATATCTTTGTAGTGAGATTCCAAATTGTTGCGAACATCAACCAATTCTTTATACAAATTAGGCCATTTTTCTTCCAAAGATGTGCCGTCGCCTTTTGAGCCCATCGGTTGCGGAGTTCTAATACCGGCAACAACATCTTCACCTTGAGCATTAACCAAATATTCGCCGTAATATACGTTTTCACCGGTTGCAGGATCGCGCGAGAAGCAAACACCTGTTGCACAATCGTCACCGGCATTACCGAATACCATGGTTTGAACGTTAACGGCAGTACCCCAGTCACCCGGAATGTTGTTCAATTTACGATAAGTAATGGCACGATCAACCATCCAAGAACCGAATACGGCACCGATTCCTGCCCACAATTGATCCCATGGATCTTGCGGAACAACTTTGCCGATTCTCTGACCGATTTCCTTATATTGAGCAACCAAAGCCTTCAAATCATCAGCAGTCAAATCTGTATCAGAGGTATAACCTTTGGACTTTTTCATATTTTCCAAGGCTTCTTCATACAATTCCAGGTCTGCACCCAAAACAACATCAGAGAACATCTGCAAAAAACGACGATAAGAGTCATAAGCAAAACGCTCAGAACCCGATGCTTTTGCCAAAGCTTTAACTGTCTCGTCATTCAAACCCAAGTTCAAAACCGTATCCATCATACCCGGCATTGAAACTCTTGCACCCGAACGAACGGAGAAAAGCAAAGGATTGTTGGCATCGGCAAACTTCTTGCCCATAATTTTCTCAACGCCGGCAACAGCCTCTTTTACCTGTTCTTTCAAATCTTCAGGATAAGTTTTATTGTTGTTGTAATAATATGTACAAACTTCTGTTGTAACCGTAAATCCCGGAGGTACCGGCAAACCTACTTTGTTCATTTCAGCAAGGTTTGCACCTTTACCGCCGAGAAGATTGCGCATGGAGGCATCGCCCTCGGCTTTGCCGTTTCCAAATGTATATACCCATTTACTCATGGTCTATCTGTGCTCCTATCAGCATTAAGGTTAAAAACAAAACCACCCATATAGCGGTCTTCAAAACTAAATCGCGCTAAATTTACAACACTTGTAATGATTCTTCAAGCGAAAAAACAACTATTTTTGATTAAAATTCAAATAAACTTATCAAAGCGATTCTATTGCCGCAATCGCACCATCAATCATCTTCGACTGCTGCTTTTCATCCAAATTTTCTCTAATCGCTCTATCTAAAGTCTTGGCAACACAATCTGCCAACAAAGCCGACGATTCGGAAGCAATCTTTTCTTTCAAAGCATTCATATTAAGCTCGGCATTTCTTTCTTGAACCGCCAAGTCTTTATCTAACACTTTTTTCTGATTATTACAAAAAACATCAATATCTGCTTTTGTCTTCTCGGCCATAGAAGAAGATATTTCTTCAATATTTTCCATTTTCTGCTCATACGAAGCCAAAAGCTCTCTAGCCTCATCTCGCAGTTTTTCGGCATCTTCAATCTGATTGACCACATTATCAATCCGCTTTTGCAGCAACATTGTCAAAAGCCTTTTAATCGGCACAAAAAGTCCCGCCACCACAATGCAAAAAGCAACGCCAACCCAAAATTCCGCCGACTGATAAAAAACTTCATGATGAGAGCCGGCAATCTCTTCGGTTGTGGTTTTTATAATATTTTCCACATCAGCAACAGCATCCATCACCGCTTCTTGCGTAGCATCAATCAGCTCTTTTCCGGCACTGTTTACAACCTGCTCATCCATTGCTGACCTCCTCGCGCAAAACTTTTTCTATTTGCTCTTTACTGATTGTCTCAATTTCCATCTTGTGCAAGACCTTCACAGCCAAATCAACCGCCAATGAATTCACCTGACTTTTGACATCAGCCTCAATCTTGCTCAATTCTTTTTCATTTTTATCCATACGCTCTTGCAGTCGTTGTGCCATTTCAGAGCGCATTTTTTTGGATTGCTCTTCCAGCTGGTTTTTTGCCTCAGTCCAAGACAATGCTGCTGCCTGTTCTGCTTTTTTAATTGCACCGTTATAACGCAAAACCAAATCTTCTGCCGTCTGCTTAAAAGCATCTGCGGCAGCAATACAATCATCAATTTTGCGCTGACGTCTTTGCATAATATCCGCAATCCTCGGAGCAATTATCTTTGCTACAAAGAACCACATCAAAGAAAAGCAAACAAGCAACCAAAATATCTGCGATACAAAACTCGCACTGTTTAACTGAGGCATAACCAACCTATCCTTTTATAAAATTAGTTTCCGCCGCCGGTCAACATAACCAACGCGATAACCAAGGCATAAAGAGCAATAGCTTCAACAGCAGCAAAACCTGCCCAACCATAAATATCTACATCTTTCTTAACCTGAGGATTGCGTCCGACAGTTATAATAATTGTCATCCAAACTTTTGCCACACCCCAAGCTGCAACGGTCATTGACAAAGCACAAAGCGCTGCACCAATATAAGCCATAGGTTCCATTTTAGTATCCTTTCAAAAAAATTAATTAATGGCTGTGTATTGCATCACTCAAATAAATACAACTCAATATTGTATAAATAAAAGCTTGCAATAACGCTATAAACATTTCAAAAACAATAATTCCGGCATCAAACAGCAATGGCACAATTCCTGCCACGCCGAGTGCCACAATAAACCCCGCTATTATCTTGAGCATAATATGCCCGACCGTCATATTTGCTACCAAACGAATGGTCAAACTGAACGGTTTTGACAACAGCGATATTGTTTCAATGGGCATAACCAACGGAGCTAAAACCCAAGGAATTCCTTTAGGCATAATGGTTCTTATATATCCCCACTTTTTCTTCTTTATACCCACCACCATATTAAACAGCAAGCCCAAAAGCGACAAAGTTCCAACCGCCGCCACATGCGAAGTAAAAGTAAAGGCATATGGGAATAAACCCAACACATTACCAAAAGCCACAAACAAAAACAGCGAAAAAATAAAACTGAAATATTTCAAACCTTCCGGCCCGATATTTTCTTTCACCAAAGAATAAATAAAATCATAAACCGCTTCGGCAAAAGCCTGTGCCTTATTTGGAACAATCGTGCGTTTGCGCAAACAAAACAAAAACAAGCACACACAAAGAACAACCGCAAATGTCATAAACATTGACGAGTTTGTATAAGATATATCGTGACCTCCCGCATTTATCGGCACAATGGGTTCGATCTTAAATTGTTCCATAGGGTTTGACAACGAAACATACTCCTTTATTTTTCCACACTTTTAACCATTCTATACACGTTCAAAAAACCTGCCGCTCCGCCAAAAAGCAAAAAAATCACCAGCAAAATCGGCTTTGTCCCGAACAAATCATCCAAAACATAACCAATGCATCCGCCCACCAAAACTCCGGCCAACAAATCGGTAGCAACCCTAACACCCAAACCTGTCGCTGCAACTGCCTTATGACCTGCAGATTTCACGGTCTTTTTTTGCTTTGCCATATCTATTTTGCTTTTCAGCTTTTGCAAATCTTCAGGAACATTTTTATCCAAACGATATACTCCATAAAAGTTACTTAGTTATTAACAGTTAATTCTTTTGTTTAACTTTTCTGTCAGCGCTTTATAATTTGGAACCCCCGTAATAAGTTCATCTCCGTCATTTGACCTCAACAAAAACGAAGGAGTTGCCTGAATTTGTAATTTTTCCATAGCCTGTTGCCTAACATACATAATTTCCGCCGCAATTTTATCATCTTTCAAACAAGCCAAACTCTTTTCCTTTGACAAACCATTAATCTGCGCATAATCAAGCAACAATTTTTCTGTCTTAAACGAAAACCCCCAAGTCATTTGTTTTTTGAACAAAAAACTCAAAAAGTCAAAATATTTGTCTTCCGGAAAACAACGTGCCACCATAGCTGCCTGCATAGACTTTTTATCAATCGGAAAATCTGCAAAAATCAACTTCACTTTTCCTTGATCAATAAAATCTTTCTTCAACTTAGGCAAAATATCCAAATGAAAATCCGAACAATGCGTGCAGCCTAAAGACGAAAACTCATAAATAGTAATCGGCGCATTTTTATCACCCAAAACATATAACGGCTCTATTGAAAACGAAGATGTATCAATCTCCGCCAAAGGTTTTTCTATCCCTTTTGCTTGCGCATTTTTCACCAAAACAAAAGTTCCGTCCTGCCACACAAAACCTTTTTGCAACAAATAAACAACATCAGCCATTACAAAAATAATTATCGCCGCCAAAACCTTACTGAAAATTCTTATACTTCTTTCGAACATCTCATCTCACTTATGATTAAAATTAAATACAGCCTTGCCCAATCTGACCAGTTTTTCTTTCAACTCGTCACTTGCAATACCCTCTGATAGTTGCTCAATATAAATTTGTTCTTCGTCGCTGACAAGATTTTTTTCTTCCGACGGTTGATTATTTTTCATATTTTTATCAAAAATACCGTTTCCGTCCTGCATAATCCTAATATCCGCAACAACATTATACCCGAAATATGTGTTAATTTTTTGTATCAAAAAATTTTTTCGATGTTGCACTTCCAAAGCAAATGCCCCGTTCGGAACATTCAATTTCAAAACTGCCTGATCGCGATTTTTGCCGACAAACTCCAATTTTTCCGGACGAGTATAAGCCGCCATCTGTTCTCCGACAATTTTTTCCCACATCAAGAGCATATCCGCAACAGCCATACCTCTCTTGCCGACAATATTCCTAATCAATGGCAGCATACTCATTGACAAAATTTCCATTTTTCCCTTTCTTTGAGGGCTCATAACATCTTTTTTATCATCCATAAATACACTTATTCCACACTAAGAAAAATTTTACAATATTTTTTTCAAAAAAAAACTTGATTATTTGCCAAAAATAGTGTAATGTGTCCTCAAAACTGAATTTTGTCTAACTTTTAAAGGGAATTAAAATGTTAAAAAATACTACAGTAGCAACCTTATCACTGTTATGCGGTTTATTTATCGCAAACAATGCTGCAGCAGGATGTAATGGACTATACATTGGTGTTCGTGGCGGTTTGGCAAAACCTACAATCGACGACCAAGCTTCATCCACAAACGATTATGATATTGGTGGAAAAGACTTGATGTTGAGCGGTGCTTTAGGTTATCGTCACAACTACTTCCGCGCTGAGGCAGAATATATCTGGCACGACACCAACGAAAAAGAAATCAAACCGGTCTATGACCCTGATTTTGACATCTATGTTGGTGGCGCAAAGAGTGAATTTGACTATTCATCCTATATGTTCAACGTCTATTTTGACTTGGCACCTTACACATGGTTCACTCCATACGTAAACGCCGGTGTTGGTATTACTCATATGGAATATAACTTCACCTACGCAGACGGCAGCTCCTCTTATGAAGAAAACAACTTCACATGGAGCGTCGGCGGCGGTTTGTCAGCCAAAATGACCAACAAATTAAACCTTGACGTTGGTTACCGCTACTTTGACTATGGCAAAATTAAAGACGCACAAATCCATAGTCATGAGGTATATGGCGGTTTACGCTACGTCTTATAAGCCTTTTTGCAGTTGTTTTCTCCCTATCTCCTAATTTTATCACAGCTGCAAATTTCGAAATGACACCATCTCCCATTGGTGTCATTTTTTTTGCATTATAACTAATAAAACTCGATTCTCACTTTCTTGTCATAAAACTTTGCCAACTTAAAAACAAACCCCAAAAGATGAAAATTTCCAAGTTCCATAGCTTTCAAACTCACAATACCGATACCGGTTCTTATTGATAACTCGGCAAACGAAAGCTCAGCATTTTCACGCAAAAGCCGCACCTGCCGGCCAAAATCATATTTCAATTCTAAATGATTTTTCTTAAAATTTTTTTTATCTTGCATTTTTTGTAACTCCCTTAATTTTGTTAAAACAAAACCGCCTTTATAAAAAGGCGGAGGAGCTGAAAAACTGTCCATAGGCAGTCACCGTTATTCAATATATTACCGGCACTCCTCCAATTTTAGGAGGATTTTATTATATATGGAAGATGTTTTTCAGACACCACAGCCGACCTCTCGGTTGCATAAACAAGATATGATAATCTGCAAAATTACGCAAGAAGATTTTACAACAAAATCATTCCTATTTTTTCGCTCTTCTAAAATAACATAATAGTCATCCCTATTTTTTGCCTTTGGGAAAAAATTCAAGGGACCTTTGAATTATCGAGCAAAAAAAGACCCCGACAAAATCGAGGACTTTTCTGCTCATTCATTCAAGCGTTATCATTCCGCAGGCTCTTGAGCTTCTCCTGATTGTTCCTCAGGTTTTGCCTCAATTTGAGCCTTTTGAGCTTCTTCGCGCAGAGCCAAAATTTCCTTATCATTTTGAGCCGCAACGCGTTTCAATGAGCGCAAAACAGTTCCCGTTCCTGCCGGAATCAAACGACCGACAATAACGTTTTCCTTCAAGCCCGTAAGCTTATCAACCTTGCCTTCAACAGC
>JAGCXO010000006.1 GCA_017961285.1 Alphaproteobacteria bacterium
GTCATCCCATTTACAGCTCTGTTCATACCATACAATGTATCCATTCCACTCATCAACAAACTATTTTCCATATTTCTCTTTTGTTGCTGTGTAAATATATTATTTGGCTGTTCTTGAGGCTGGGGAGCTTGCTGATTTTGGACAGTCAAATTTCTTGCCAAGTTCAACGCATTTTGGACTGTCGGGCTCAACTTTGAAATATCATAATTTGTAGCATTTGACAAATTATTCCCCCAAAAACCCGTGCCATACTGCGGATAATCGCACTGCGCAATCCCCTGCCGCACCATATCATTTGCCAACTCATTTTCTCTGCTTAATCGCAAAGTTTGGTATTGCAGCTCATCTTGTGTTGAAAATCCGCTATGGTCAACTCCATAACTGTCAACTCCATTATCTCCGTTTTGATACCCGAACGGAGATTGATACTTACCGAAAAAATCCATCTTGTTTTTCCTTATATAAAAAGTTTGACAATGTTCGAAAATAAATTTAACATCTCTTTGTTCTAAAGGAGATAATTCATGAAGAAAATATTAGTGCTTGTCATTTTATCTTTAATTTATTGCCTTAATGTTTCTGCTGCAGAAAAAAATATTGATATCCTTGAAAAGGAATTTATAGATTGCGCAGATAGTTGGGAAAAACATGAACAAAAATGCCCGGAATCATCTTATAGCTTTATAATTTGTATTTCTGACAGCTCCCAAAGTATCTGAACCTATTATACCATCTGCCTTAACTCCGAGAGCTTTTTGCAAATTCATAATTGCTGTCGGTTGTCCTTGCACAACACCATCATCAAAAACTATACCTGCCAATTCGTCAGGAAGTTGATTTATTTTGGGTTTTAACCAATAATCTCGATAATATATTGCATCAGCTCTTTCTCTTGTCATATTTTCTATATCTTCATCCGGATAAATACGCGAACTTATACCATAATTTGTAGCTCCACCTCTATCATTCGGATGATTAACATACCCGCCCTCATTTGCTCTGGTTCTATTCATTGCTTGTTGAAAGCGATTATCAGCTAACATTGATCAATAAATGATTGACTAAAATCATTTCCATACAAAGAATAATCAATATTAGCTTCTTGATTACCATCATTCATAACCGTCGACAATACATTTTGAGCATATTGAATAGCCGATTCATTTGTTGGATTATTCTTTGCCAAATTTAATGCTGCTTGCACAGTCGGACTAATATTTGCCATATCAAGCTCACTTCCCCTCACCCCCGCATATTGATAATACCATCGACATCATGATTGTTTATCGCCTTATAAAGCCTAGGCCAATTTTGTTTATTTAATCCACCGGTGTTATATTGTAGAGAAATATCAAATATAACATCAAGATTATAATTGGTATTGCAATTATTGTATAAAAAACTTGCAAAAATCTGAAAAAATAATACAAAATTTTATTTTTATTCTCAAATAAATAGCTATTCCACAAGTAGAGAATAGTAAAAAAGAATAACAATCTGTTAAATATAATCAATATGAGTGTAAACAAATCAATTTCTGTTGCATTGTTTATTAAGCCTCCCATTTCTAAAAAGATATTTATTCCAAAAGAAGATAAGATAAAAAATATCGAAAATAAAATATTAAAGCAAAAATTTTTATAATCACTATAATTTATCCAATATCCGAACCATATCTTTTGAAATAATAGTGGAACAATTATTCCTACGTATACAACCTCTTCTATAAAACCGACAAAAGCAAAAGGCTCAATTAGAATTGTTAAAAATAAAAGTAAAGAAAGCAAATATTTAACAAACACTTATTATCCTCCATAATATAGATCAAGATAATAAATGGAAAGGTACAAACAGTCAACTTATTTATACATTTCTCATAGATATATTATTTTTCAAATTTTATTGGATTACTTAATAATAAATTGCAAGTTTCAGGAACATTATATCTACCAGCAATATATCCTGCCGTAGCTCCGATAAAATCATTTTTCAAATCTTTTTTAGCATCCCCGAGTACCCCTAATATACCTCCATATGCCACCCTTTTTTGAGGATCAGCAATTTTATCTTTAGTATCTTGCATTTCTTTATACAACCCTCCTGCTAAAGTTTCTGCAGTAGCCAATAATCCATCTGTTGCGCCAATACAACTTACATACTGATGTTTATTCACATCCGATATATCAAGTGGAGCAACTTCATCTTTAGCTTGCAATGCCTTCTGCACTGAAGGTTTTGCATAATTCTTACCAACAGAATATACCCCATCTTTCTTATAAAGATTATATACATCAGATAAATAATTTTGTGTAGTTCCTATGCCATAACCAACATAATAGGTTGGTGTATAAGGTGCTACTGCATTAACTACATTCTCTGCATAATTTTGCACACTATTCAATATACCTGTATTGTTTTGCTGTTCTTGCGGCTGTTGGATTTCTGGCGGAAACTTTATTGCTAAATTCAGTGCATTTTGGACTGTCGGGCTCAATCTTGAAATATCATAATTTGTTCCATTTGACAAATTATTACCCCAAAAACCCGTGCCATATTGCGGATAATTACTTTCCGCAATCCCCTGCCGCACCATATCATTTGCCAACTCATTTTCTCTGCTTAATCGCAAATTTTGGTATTGCAACTCATCTTGTGTTGAAAATCCGCTATGGTCAACTCCATAGCTGTCAATTCCGTTATCACCGTTTTGATACCCGAACGGTGATTGATACTTTCCGAAAAAATCCATTTTATTTTTCCCTTCCATAAAAAAAAGAGCCTTAACGGCTCCTGTAAAAAAATTTTGAAAATTTCAAGTAAACATAAACAACAAAAAATCCTAAAAAGGTAAACCTTTCTGCTTTTTCAGGATATTTTCTTTAGTTATAGGTACACATCCTATTTTTTCATCCCATGTTAGACAATCTGATCGGCATATTTTTTGCTCAGGGTCATAAATTTTTCCCCCATCAAGGCAGACCATTTTCATATCTAGTTCAAAATAACAATAAATACCAATTATCATAATTACAAAAAAACAAACCAAATATTTTATAATTTTTTTAATACTTTTCATTAATGCCCTCCACTCTCTGATAACGACAGGCTTCTTTAGAGTCAGAATAAAAAGGATTATCCACTAATTCTCTCGCCTGAAAATTTACATCCCTATCATGCCAATAATCAGCCAAAGCATCAGGATACGACATTCCTTTGTAATATCTATTCTTGAAATAGTCAAATACTTCTTTTTCATTTCCTAAAACTTTCGCTGCTAGTTTACCATACATTCCTCTTTGTGCAGCCTCATAATTGCCTTTACAATGAAAATAATCATCTCCACCAATAGTATTGTCAGATTTCATATCAAAATAATTGCGCACCATATCCATGGTACCACCAAGAACTTGTCGCATTGGAGATTGCTGAGTTTGTTGTTGTGCAGGCAAACTTCTTGCTAAATTCAGTGCATTTTGCACTGTCGGGCTCAACTTTGAAATATCATAATTTGTTCCATTTGACAAATTATTACCCCAAAAACCCGTGCCATACTGCGGATAATCGCACTGCGCAATCCCCTGCCGCACCATATCATTTGCCAGCTCATTTTCTCTGCTTAATCGCAAAGTTTGGTATTGCAGCTCATCTTGTGTTGAAAATCCGCTATGGTCAACTCCATAGCTGTCAATTCCGTTATCACCTTTTTGCTACCCTAACGGTGATTGATACTTTCCGAAAAAATCCATCTTATGTCCCTCTCACTTTATATCCTTATAAAAAAAATGTCCTTTTGTTTCATAACAAGGAGCATGATGCAAAGCCCACTTCGGTTTTATATTTTTGGTATGATAAAAAGTAGCATTATTGGTAAAATCCGTCATTTTACCCGCAATCGCCTTTTTTGCCACATTCAAACATCTGACAAAACTTGCATCATTTTCATCAACTCGCAAAAGTTTTTGATAATTAGGATCATTTTTATTCCAGCAGCTAAATTGAAATCTCTTTTGACATGTTTCCTTAACTCCGGCAATTTTGACACCATTTTCCATTTTGTAACCGGTAAACCATTTTTTTGCCCTAAATCTATTTATTATCACACAAGCAACCGCCTCAATTCCCTCCAAACCGTCACCTCTGGCCTCACCCCACAAGGTTTGCGCCAAAACCCAAACATCATCATCTCGCGGCATTTTTACCAGCCTTATTTTTACAATTTAAGAGCAGATCCAACTTTCCTTCAAAACTGTCAAATTTACTCTCAAGTTTTGCCAACATAATATTTTGCTGATTTTGCATAACAATTATCGAGGCCGTTTCTTTATCCGTCTTGTCAATTCGCAATAAAACCCCGCAAATTTTTTCTTCCATACGCCCTTTCCACGACCCGATTTTTATCAGGTTCAAAATCATTCCCGCCAGAGCGGCAATTCCTGCAGCCCCGCCAAACAAATTTATCAATTCCATATTTCCTCTCCCATAAAAAAAGGGGCGTTTCCGCCCCATATTTGACTGAATACTCAACTGCTACCCTAATTCATTTATTCTGGCTCTTGCTTCAGCTCTTTTAACTAAAACTTCCGCATAATCCTCAGCAGTCGCCACACCTTCCGCAATTTTAATAACAACATAATCAGTATTTGAAAGATAGTCTTTCAGTTCATTAATCTCACGTCTATCAAGCTCGTCTTGTGTTGGTTGAGGTATCTCCACAATTTGAAATCTACGCTCCCCGCCGAGCTGCTCAATTTCGTTAATAGCATATCCTTCAGCCACTACATAATCATAGGCTTCAGCATATTCATCAAGTGTAAATATATCATTCAATTTCATATCATTTCTCCTAATATCCAATTGCCAGCCAATGCACTTGTGAACTTGTATTATACATTGTCCAGTTAAATTGTGTAGTACTTGAGCTGTAAACATTACCCCAGGCTTTCTCTGTTCCATCATTGGCTACATATGCAGTAGCAACAGCAAAACTACTGTTGCTGGAAAAAGGAGTTGGAAAAATAACCGGTGAAGAAGTTGCTCTTCCCCATTGAATAATCAAACCGTTATCAAACTTATAATAACCATTATTTCCTTTACTAAAAGCAGCCAAACCGGCTCCATTTGCTGACAAAACACTTTTTATAAAAGCCGTTGTTGCAATTTTAGTAGAATTATCACTGCTAACGGGAGTAGGAACAACCGGACTTGAAGAAAACGTTTTCGTCCCCGCAATAGTCTGGTCGCTAGACAACTTAACCACCTCGCTGTCATTTGCCGCCGTATAGCCTAAAGCAGTCGCAATATCGTTTGAATTGATACCGGTTATAAAACCGGCACCATTAGTCAAATCATTTGTATCAGTCGGAACTGTTATGTTGACCGTAACATCAGAACCTGCATTGGCAGTAAAGGTTTCAACATTTATACCGTTCTTCTGTATCGTCAAAGTTGCATTATTAACTGTCGGCAAAACATCTTTTACAAAAGCTGTTGTCGCAATTTGAGTTGAATTATCGCTGCTTGCAGTAGTTGGAGCTTTGGTATAAACATCACCGTTTTCATCATAACCGATCCCGATTTCAGCACTCTCCGTAGCCTCTAAATTACTACAACTCAAAGAAGATACAACGCTCGCATCCGCACAAACTTTATGTTGAACCGAGCCCAAAACTGTTCCTGTGCTATCCATAAAACTAACACCGCTAATTTGATCACTTTCCGGTGCACTTCCAAACATAGTAGAAGTATTTTGCACCACCAAAGTAGGAGCCTCATTTTTTGATATTATCGGATTTTGTATAAAAGTTTTTACGGCATCAATGGTTTGCTCATCAGTCAAAGTAACACATTTGCCGGCAAAAGGAAAATCGTTCAAATCAACAGTAGAAACAGCAACATTAGTCCCTTCCAAGCTTAAGATACTGTCCTCCAAATCAATATGATAACTCGTCAGCCTCGATTTCTCTTCCGCCACATACTCATCCAGTTCCGGCACAACTTTTTGAGCAATATATTTATCAATTTCATCAACGCCATACTTCAGATAACGCACATCAACTTTTGTTTCTAAAGCAGCATCGCTTTGAAAATAAACATCAAAATCTTTTGCAATATGCGGTTCAAAAACATTTATCCCACTCATCTCAAACCCCCTCTGCTATTTCAAAAATTGCATTTTTTGTAATATCTTGCGGAAAAATTGTATGCACATCACCATTGGCAAATACCACTTTTATATTCGCCTCATAAACACCTACATCAATACTTGTATGCTGAGGTGTAATTTTAATAACCGCCAACCCTTTCAACGGCTCAACAATTTCTCCCGCAATACTCAAAACACTATCTTCGCCTTGCTTCACATTCAAAGTTACACTGGCTCCGGTAATATCCAAATCACCACCGCATTTGCTCTTAAAATGCATAGCAATATCGTAACTGTCGCCTTGTTTAATCAAAATTCCGTCATGCGTCATAACACCTGTCATTTCAGTCTCCTTATTTTGCACTTTTAACAGTGTGATCAGCAATATCTTCTACCGCCAAATCATAACATACCATCAAATAACCGTTTTCATCTCTAAAAACAGCTTCAGGTTTAACTTCTGCAACTTCCTGCGCCAACAGACCCAATTGCGAAATTTTTGATCCCACAAAATTAAAACAATAAACCGTCAAACCGTTATCAAGTTTTCCAACCGGTCTGATATTTTCTTTTAATCTTTCATCCGAAAACATTGCTAATCCCGCGGCAATTGCACTGCTCAAAAATTGTTGCCCTGCCTCTGTTTGTTCTCTATTATTAGCTTGTTTAGCCGCATCAATTCGCGCATCGGAAGCGTGCTGAATATTATAAATATTCATTGCATTATCATATCCCGAATAAGAATTTTGCAACTGCGATAATATTTGACTCAAATAATTATTTTGTGCATTATTAGCAAAAGTACCGGCACTAATCTCATTATTCAAACTTTGATTAAACGCATTTTGTCCCGCCAAAACCGAGCGATATGCCGCCTCGTTATAAGCGTTGTTTTGATTTTTGAGCAAGTTATCCATTGCGCTGTTATAAGCCGCACTGCCGACACCAATTCCCTGATTTTGTAATCTTGTTTCCAAATTGTTAGTCTGTTGCTCGAACTCCGGCGCCAAAAGGTTTGTATATGCTTGATAAGTTGCATTTTCTGCTCTCTGCCGAGCCTCATCAGAACCATCAACATTAAAAACATAACTTCCCATATTATTGATATTTTTGCTCATATTATAAGCATTATTCAACAAATTTTGCAAAGTATTATCATAAGTCGAAGTATCATAATTTTTTAAATAATTTAAAATATTATTTTCCGAAGTATATCTGTTTGTGCTAGCTCCGCCGGCACCCAACATTTTTCCCACAGCCTTAAATCCGCTAGACATTATTTTCTCCTTTCATATAAATTTACAATCCTTGCGCAACATCCCCAAGACAAAAGCATCTTTGCCATCAGGATAATAAGCACGCATTTTTCCCTCCATAACAAAACCGCATCTCTCAGCCAACGAGATAGAAGCTTTGTTATCTTCACAAATAAGCGCATTAATTCTTCTGCATTTCAAAGCATCAAAAGCCACACCGAAAATTTGGCGCAAAACTTTTGCCGTGCACCATTTCTTATCCCAAGTGCAAATACTTATCCACGTAGAATCTTTTTCGCGATAATCGCTATATGCCACCATTCCCAAACATCTATTCTCACGCAAAATCTCAAAAACAAAACCGTCGATAAACTCTTTTTCTTCCAAATTGAGAGCTTGCGCAATCCGACGAGCAGTGATTACATCTGTTTTATAAACAATCTCAACCAACGCCTTCTCCTTGTTCAAAACGCAAACCTGTATTATACCACTCAATTGCCGTTCCGTTTGTCTTAGTCCTAAAAACAACAGAAACCTTAAAACCGACCGCATTATTACCAATCCATTGGCTTTGAATCTTTGTCCTAAAACTTCCCCATTTTGTTCCCACGGGTTGCGCAAGAGAGCTCCATTTGCTGAAATTCCATTTACTTCCGCTGGCAGTTCCGATATTTTCGACATATTTCTTGTCTTGATCATCAAAATCCATATTCGTGTAAATATTCAGCGCAAAAACCGAATTGCTTTTAATTCTTGGATTGAGCATCAAAATTTTCTTAAAATTTGCACTTCCCAAAGCACAATATGCTTGATGCACCGAGCCGGCAATCGGCATACCGTCGTCTGAATACCCCTCATCAAACAAATAAACACCGCTGTCAGATCCAAAAAACAATCGCCCGTCAAACAAACACCAGCACAATGCATTAATCCCGACAAAACGGCACCAAGCCCCTGAACTCATATTTATTACATGCTGTTCAAACTGCGCTCCCATCGGCACATTAAAAAGCGCAAAACCTCCTCGCGGATAAATAATTCCTTGCCAACCGAACAAATTTTTACCGTTTCTAATCCGGCTCAAAATCAATCCCCTAATCTTATCGCTATAAGCAACCGAATTAACATTGCTACCCGCAAGCTTCAAAACCGAACTCAACGGCAAATAACCTTCTTCGCAAATCAAAACTATGTCGCCCTGATATTGCAAAACACAGTTATCACCTACAGGCCGGCTCACAAAATATTTTCCGCGCATTTTCCAATCATCAGCATCCGAAGGATTACTTCCCGAATAGACCAAAACTTCACCTTCCGAGGTTATGAAAACTGTCAAATCATCAATTCCCTGCCCTCCATCCAAAGTCCAAGAAGCAATTGCCGCCAAATAACCTCCCTTACTCGTCAAAAATGACAAATCAACTCTGTTCAATGTTCCTTGAACCTCGCCGACACCATCAGCATACCAATAACAAAGAGAATTTTTTTCAACATAAAAAACTCTTTGCTTTGAAACTATCGGTTTGCATAAACGGCTTTTTTCCAAATTTGTGCCGCTCAAAACCGTTTCCTGCCAAACATATGAACCCTGCCCGTTCTCGTAATACGAAAGAGGATTATCAACCCCATTGGCAAGCAACAATCTGTCTCTAAACTGAACATATTGCCAAACATTGCTGTCCAAATCATCAACTTGAACATCATTTGATCCGCTTGTAACATCAATAATTTTTCCATCAGCCGCCGCAAACAAACGTCTATGTTGCGCATTGCAAAAATTTATCAAAGTTTCAACACTCACCGCTTCGTCTTGCAAAGCATAAGCTTTGTATCCGCGTCGAAGACAAACGCTGTTTTCCGAAGGATAATAATTATCCATCACAATAGCATCTGTATCATCCATAGCATCAAGACTGTCGCGCATATTAAGCCCGCCGATAGGCGAAGGCAAAATATAGTTGATTGAGCGATTAACATTCCTTCTTAACATAAGCCACACCCCCGTCAGCTAAAGTATTTTCACAGCCCGACAGCACAATATCACGACTTGCCAAGCCGGCACCGAAGCGTTTTTTACATTCTTGTTGATATTCCAAATATTCTTCCGAATAATCCAAACCGTTACGTGCTTGCAAACGCCACCTGATTGCCAGTTTTACAAGATATTCATCAAAAATAGGAATATCGCTGTCCGCCGTAATTTCCGTTTTCTCTGTAAACATTCCACCGTCAAAAACCACATTTGCCGAACGATATTGAAACACAATTTTCACACCCTCCGGCGGCTCCTGCAAAAATCTGAACATTGAATTTTGTATCTTAAATTTAATTCCGCAACTTACATCGCCGAAAAATTTTTCTTTTTGCCATTGCTCCGGTCTGATTGCGCCAATAACTTTTTCTTCATCATTTTTTATATAAACCGTATTATTCAAAAGCTGAAAAAAATCCGGACAAAATGTTTTGATCAGATAATCTTTTTTACATTTTACGGTTACCAAACACCCGTCTTTTGTGAGCTCTTGCCAATCACCGATACGCAACAAACCGTTCAACGCATCTTTTGCCACACTCAAAAAAATTCTTGCATTTTGGCTCGATTTATCAAACAATGTTGTCGGCGCCTGCACACAAGCCACATCAGCGACGTCTTGACATATTTCGAGAATATTTTTCATTTCTGTTCCCCATTCTTATCTGTTGTTGCAAATCATCAATTTTGTTTTCCAATAATTTTATCTTTTGCAAATAGTCATCTTCTTTTTTTTGCCATTTTGCCAAAGACAAATTTCCCTTTGCCTGTTGAACAAACTTATAAGCCAACTCTTTTTCTTTACTCAAATTCAATTCTTCTGCCCTTTGCTCAGAAAGCTCAGCCAAATTTTCCACTGTAAAAATTCCTCTCAATTTTAAGGTCTCAATCTCCGCTGCATCCAAAAAAGCAAATTGCTCCAAAGGCGTCCCCTCTTTTATCTTTTTCTTAGACATCAGATAAAGCGCATATTCCTTCGGAAAACGTCTTATCTTCTCTTTTGTTGCTTGTTGATCATATACTTCGGAATTATTATCCTTAATCCTGATTTCACAAAAACAAACCAGCTTAAATTTCGGCAAACCGTCGTCTGTCAGTTTATCTGTTTTGACCACTCGGTCATAAAAATGCGCAATAACTCCATCTTCAGAACAACTGTTATTGGCAATTTTTTCAAAAGTTGCAAAATCCATTGGCTTATCCTTCTTTTAAATTGTTTCTAAAAAGGCGGCTCAAAAGAGCCGCCCGATACATGCTTGCGACTACTCGCCGCCACCTTCACCCTCTGTTTCAGTTACGGTTTCTGTTACATTCTCTTCTGCACTGGCATTAATCAAAACACCTTGCAGTTGAGCATTGCTCATAGTCATATTACCTGCCCAACCTATAATCTTATAAATGGCATCTTGATTAACAGCCAATCTCTCTCCGCCGATAACCTTCATATTGCGGTCTTGGTGTGCACGCAGATATAAATAATTGGTGTTCAAGAAATACATTTTGTCATCCGGGCAGCAGCCGCCTTGACCGCCATCACAAACAACATCTGCACCTTTATAGCGCAATGCCTCAAAACCAACTTCAGCCAGCTTATTGTCGCAAAAACGCTGCTGAGCAGTCAAAGATTCCTCAAACAAAGCATAAAGATCACTGCCGGTAACAATCAAATCCGGTTTGTCGGTTCCGCGCGTCAAAGACATATACATCTTGTCCATTGCCGGACGAATGGTGTCTTTTGTAAAAGCAGATTCGGCCGTAGTCGATTTGTTGCGCCAAAATTCATTGCCTGAAGTAGCACGATTGATACCGCCGACGGTTCCCGTTGTCGGAGTATCAGCAACCAACAAACTCAAACCGCCGATAGATTTTCCGCTTGATTCTGTTCCGTCACCATAAACAGCTTCTGCCATTTTGTTGCACATGGTCTTAACTGCATTTTCAATTCTTTTTTCAAACAAGTCCATCATCTGAAATTGTCCGGAATTTTTAAGCAAATCTTCACCAGAAATTGCAACCGGAACAGCACAAAGTTTTAAGGAATATTCAGCCGCGCTGAACAAATCTTTTGGACTGTATTGAATTGTATCATAGCCAGAATACCATGTCATATCACCTTGTCCGTACTCCAACTCTTCCACAATTTTAGAACCGCCGCTGATAGTGCGATTATGCCCTTTTTCCTGCAAACGGTTAAGCAAAGCATTGTTTTTAGAAACAACGTCGGCAAGCTGACCGCTGCGATTTTCTAAAGTGCTGGTAAAAATATCATTATAATTAGAATTTGCCATCTTCTTTTCCTTTTATAAAATTAACCTAATCATTATTCAAATTTGCAAATTGACGCTCCAGCATTTCTCTGGTTGTCAATCCACTGTTCATTTCATCGCTTTTGCGATGACCCGAGACATTAAAAGCGGCATCTTGCGCCGCTTTTGCCTCTTCTGCCTTGGCCAAAATTTCGGCATCGTGCCTCATTTTAGCCTCAAAACCCAAACGCAAAGAAGCAACTTCTGCTAAAACTCTGTTAAGATCATTCATCAAAACATCTGTTTTTGCGCCAATAGTTGCACATATTTGCAAAATCTTATTATCATCATGAGAATTACCTATATTAATTCCATAGACCCTTCCCAAAAATTGCAAAACCTCAGCCGGTTTTTGCTCAATAAGATCTTCTGCCAAAATCAAATGCTCAATCCAATCTCTTGCGGTCTTAAAACCTCTTTTAGAACCTTTAGAATTAAAAGCATCGTCAACAAAACGTCTGGCATTTACTTCCTCTTTCAGTTGAGAAATTGTTCTTTCAATTTCTCCTTCTCTTTCACAAATATATTTGCGCATCTCAAGCGGCAAACCGTGAAAAGTGTTTCTGATTTCACCGACATAAGCCATCGGAGCCTCATGAAAACTATCATCCGGTATTGCTACCGCGACAGCCTCATTTTGTTCAATCACTTCACTTTTAGGATCGTCGCTGTGTTTTGCAAACTCTTGTTCCAGTATCTCTCTGGTTGTCTGTTGCATTCCATATTCTCCTTTTATAATTATTGATAAATTCCGCAAAAAACTCTTTGCGAACTGCCTGCTCCCTAGAAAATTTTACTTCTCGTCGGTAAGCATCCGAAAAATCGCCGACCGGGCTAAGATTGTTTGCTTTCAAATATCTGTCCACATCTTGCACACACTCGGCAACACTCCCGTCCGGAAGCACTAAAGCCTCCGTCCATTGTTTTGAAAAATAAGTCATTTTCAATCTGCCTTTTCTTTTGAATTTTCCTGCTGCTTCTGCGCAGTTTGCACTGCCAGTTCCTTATTGGCAAAAGCCAATTTTTCAGCTTCTATATTTGCCTTAATATCAAGCTCTTTGTTCTTTAAGGCATTCTTCTGCAACTCTATAATTTGCTTGATATTTGGACTTTTATCATCATCCTTTTTCTTTTGTTCCGGCAAAATTGATTGATTATCTGAAACTTGCGGCATATTATCTGCCAGCGATAACTCTCGCTCAATAGAATTAAACACTCCCTCAAGCACCGTATCAAAAGACCTTGCTCGCGGCATAGTAGAAATAATCGCCTCAACCATACATCTATATAAAGGCAGCAATTTGGGCTGCGTAGAAACACTGAGCAAAGCCTCTTGCACAGTTTTTCCAAGGTTAGAAACAGCCATAATCATACTTGCATTTTCTTCGGCTTTATTAATCACACTTCCTGTCTCAACCGTAAATAACATTCCGCGAAGTTTTTCGGTTTTCAGCAAACTTACTGCAGCTTCTGCCAAACCATTTTCTTGTTTTTGTTCCTCCGGCAAAAAAGAAACCAATTTATCCTCGCTAAAATATTCGCAAATAATTTCCGCCTTAATTCTCAACAAATCTCTGATAAATCTTTGCATATCATTTTGTCTGTCCTGATTGCGCAAAGTTCCGAAATTTGTCTTTTTGATAATCGCCGTGGCTGTATCCGCGCTGTTGGAATTTCCGCGCATAATATCCGAAACACCGGTAATCTCAAAAATATTATTGATAACATCCTGCCTACGCTTAGAAAGTTGCTCTAATGCCGCAATATATTGCTCTAAAGGCACAAAATCGATAATTCCTCTAATTCCGCCGCTTTCGCGCAATTTTGCAAAATCAGAAACCGAAACCAAAGTCACATCTTTACTCAAAATATCTGCCAATTCCGGAAAAGAATTGTCATAAGCTCCACTGACTTTCAATGCCTGCATCGTAAGCTTCATGCGATTATTTATTCCGTTAAGCTCATTCAGCATTTCTTTTATCAAACAATAATCCGGTGCCGGAATAAGGCTGTCATTGGTCTGGGTTGCCCAAATCGGTTTCGGACAAGGAAAGAAATTTTGCATTCCACAAACATTGGAGCTAATTTTCAAAAATCTGTCCGGACAAGCTTTTGAAAGCCAATAAACACGGCGGCTTTTCTTATCCCACAATTCATAAACCAAAATATCGCCCTTAATTTTTATATCATCTGCGCCAAAATTTTGCTTTACTTCATCAGCAGTCATATAAATTTTTCGCGCCACCCAATCGACTTCTTCCCAAACACCTTTTTTCATGCAATCAGCAATAAAATCTTTCGGATCGACATAAATTGACTCAACTTTTTCATCTTTTTTTACGGTCAATTTTTCCAATGGATTTATGGGATTTGGTACTTCCGTAAATTCCGGCTTGTATTGTTCCCAAAGTACTCCTGTTCCCGAAATTAAAAAGTCGTTGCGCGCGTATTTTATAACACTGTCAAAATCAAATTGCGCCAAATCCCATTCCAATGCCTTTTCCAAAATAGTGCAGGCCGCACGCTCTGCCCGATTAGCACTTTTATTTTGGCGCTCAACATAAAACTGCGGTTGCTTAAAATATAAAAAAGGCTTCAGAGTTTCTATTGTTGACCAAAAAATATTATATTTTCCGCCGTCACATTTTCGCTCATCTTTATAAACTTTTCTCGTTTCATCAACCAATTGATAATAAGAATCATATTCTTTCTCTGCGGCAGCAATTTTTGCAAACCACTCCTTAAGCAAAGATTTTTCCTCTATTTCATTCATCTTCAAAAACTCCTAAAATGCTATTTTCTCTCAAAGCTACAACGTCTTTTTCCGGCATAGGCAAGTCATCAAAAACATGAAACAACACCTTGTCGCCGATCTTAACCGACTTCACATCTTTGCCCACCGAAACAACTTCTCCCGTCGTCCTCTGATTTGCAAATCCGTCGCACAAAAATATTCCTCCGTCTGTTGTTGCCTTTTCCTCCGGCAGCTTCACAAACACCCTGTCCATTATCGCCTGTATCATTTTTCTCCTTTCAGATAAAAACCGCTTATCAGCGGAATATTTCCAACAAAAAAGGCCGCTAAAAAGCAGCCATGTTTTTTTCATAAAAATTACCACCCTATCTTCGTTCTGGCGGCATCACAAAAAATATCTTCAACACAGATATTTCCTTTTGCATAAACCTTCGGCACTCCGCTGTCAAACACCGGCTCAGCAAATGTAAGTGCCAACGCATCTGCCATATCCGGAGATCGCCCCAATCTTTTTTTCATCTCCGCCTTGCTTTCCAACTTCAAGCGCCCCCTGCTGTCAAAATCTTTTCTCACCGCAGTTAACTCATCAAACAAACTTTCTTCCTGCGGCAACTTTGGAAACGGACTTTCTTCCAACCACTCCAAAATTTCACCCCACATTTCAGCTCTGCGATTATAATATCGTTCATCTTTGATTGCTTTTTCTCCAAAATAAACTCCCCGGATAATTTCCCCGAAACCTCTATCTTTCAAAATATCAAAAACTCCGGCACCCTGACCGCCGATATCCATAAACAACCTCTTTGGATGATAGCTGCAAATAAAATTGGTAGCCAAATTTGCCACCTCAACATTACTTTTGTTCTCATAATTTTCAAAACGATAACACAAGCGCCCTTTTCTGAAACAAAAAACCGTTTTATCATCCCCGAAACGCGCAATATCAAGCCCGATTATCAAAGGCGAAGTTGTTGACAATATCTCTTGTGCAAAAGCCCTGCGAACAAGAAGAGAGCTTATAAGACAATTATTACCCTGCTTCATCGGCTCTCCTAGCCATATATGTTCATATTTTTCCCAACTCTGTTTTTTACATTTTTCTGCTTGCATAATCATTTCTTGCGGACAGAACGGATTGTCATAATAATTTACTTTTTTAACCAAAGTTCTCTCATCCGGATTTGTCGCAAGCGCAACCCATAAAGGATCATTTTCATACCGTCTGTTCATAGAAATCCAAATTTCGGAACCATCTTTTCTGATTGTCGGCTCCAAAATTTCCCACGACACTAATGATATTGTCTGCGCTTCTTCTATCCATGCAATATCAACACCTTCCAAAGACTTTATCTTTTGCGCATCTTGATCTCTCAATCCCTTAAAAATAAAACAAGTCTCGGTAATTTTATTTTCTATTTTTTCAGCACCGATATTATAATCGCTCAAACCATAAAACTTTATCCTGTCACATAAAAGCTTGTAAACAGAATCTCTTATGCTGTCTTGTATCTCGCGCAAACAAGCTATAAAAAGCTTTTTCTTGCGCCCCAAAAAAAGCAAACTATCCGCAAAAGCATAACTTTTTCCGCCGGCTCTTCCCCCATAAAAAAACTTAATCCGGCATTTCTCCGTCATCAAAGATGAAAATATTGCCGGAATCTTCGCTGTGATCCTTTTCAAATTTCTTTTCCTTTCCTCTGACAAACTCAACCAATACCTGCTTCAACTCATCTTTCAACGGCTGTCTGTCATTTTTTTCTGCCCAACCGTGATTTGCCTTAAGTGCCGTTATAGACATTGAAGAATTATAAAACCCCAACCCCGCTGCGTTCATCAGCCATTCTTCCTGAAAACGCATTGCCTGCTCATACGCATCTCTAAATTCTTTGATACTATCGCGCCAAGCAAACACCCTGTCTATCGTAACCCCTATATTTTCTGCAAAACGCACAACCGTGGGGCAAGGTGCCGCAACTTTGTTGCTGACCACATCAAATTTTTCCGTCTTTTTATTAAAAACCTCCTTCATATCATCAACAAAAAGCGGCGCATCCCTAAACCACTCAATTATTTGTTTTGCATATTCTGTTTTATAATCCTTCGCAATCCTCATCTTTTTTCCCATAAAAAAAGAGCCACAAAGGCTCTATCAGTAAATAAACTTTTTATTAAACGCCGTCTGCACGCCACATCAAGCCTGCCTCAGCGCAAACCTGCATTCTGCCAAAAGCTTGTCCCTTACTGCGAATAATTTTCATTCACAATCACTTGTTTATAATATATACTTCTATGCATTACCTTCGATAATTGCTTCTATAACCAACATCGTTTCATTATGATAGTATATCAACACTAATATCTCTAAAATTATCCAAGGAATTGCTATATATACCAGGGATAAATAATCGTTTTTTGCGCACTCAAACCACTTTTTCTTGAATACATATTTTACAAACAGTGGATATCCTACCCAGAAAAATACATTAAATAAAAATAGAATAGGGAAAAAAGGTACCAAAATATTTAACATCATAATGATAGCCATGCCACAAAGAATCAACGTAATAGCGATATAATTGACTATTTTTATTAATGATTTTCTTATAATCATACATATAACCTTCTTATTCATATTCAATCCTACTTCTCCCTCTACTGATTTTTATTATTATAAAACAAATTTTTTGCTTTGTCAGCAAGAGAATTAAGTCCTTGTTTAATGAACTTACGGCCTAAATTAGTTGCCATAACACCCCTAGTAAAAGGAACTTTTTCAAAACCTAATCCAATACCATTAGCCACCCCATTTGCAACCAAATTCGTCCCGAAATCTTTCCAATTTTCGGCATATCCGGCAGAAGCAATACCGGTATTTGCGACCGCATTAAGAACACTGTCCATCATTTTTGCCCCCTTAAAGAGCTGTAGTGGTGTCGTCACTGCACCGACAAATTCTGTTCCGCCATACAAATATGGATGTCTTTGGCTCAGTTCGTTTTGCAATTGTCTTGTTGCATCCCGACCTTTGGTATAGTTGTCGCTATTTCCTGTCAACAAAGCTGTTGATCCGCCCATAGCTTCGTCAAAATTTCCTAACGTTAAACCTGTCGTATATCCAACCACCGCTGCTTGCGTTGCATCAGCAAAATTTTCTCCCCAATTTTTAACCGCATCCCAAACATTATTTTGCTGTTCTTGCGCCTGATGTGTTTGCTCAGGTATACTTCTAACAAAATTGAGAGCATTTTGCACGGTTGGACTAATGCTCGCCACATCAAGCCTGCCTTCGCGCAAACCTGCATTCTGCCAAAAGCTTGTCCCATACTGCGGATAATTGCTTTGCGGAATTCCCTGCCGCGCCATATTATTTGCCAACGCATTTTCTGTATTTGTCCGCAACGTTTGATATTGCAGTTCATCCTGTATTGAAAATCCGCTATGGTCAACTCCATAGCTGTCAACTCCGTTATCACCGCTCATATACCCGAATGGCGATTGATATTTCCCGAAAAAATTCATCTCCTTCTCCCACAAAAAAAGGAGCCTCAAATGCTCCTGCAAAAAATCCCGTAATTCAAACCACTAAAAAGGCAAACCTTGTTGCTTCTTAAAGATATTTTCTTTAGTTATAGGTACACATCCTATTTTTTCATCCCATGTTAGACAATCCGAACGGCATATTTTTTGCTCAGGATCATAAATTTCTCCGCCATCAAGACAAACCATTTTCATTACAAACATCAGGATAAATCCAGTCTTTTCCATGTTTATAGCATTTATCTAAAGTAAATTCTGCATCACATTCGCCGGTTGTTGGATTAAATGGTAAGTTATTTTGCATGCAAATAGCTATTATAACATCATTAGAAATACATCCTACTGGTTTATGACGACACTTTTCAAACAATTTAACTTGGTCATATGTCATCATAACACAACCGTTAATTTTATTCCATACCAAACAGTCATCACGGCAACGTTTTTCTTTATAATCCCAAACATTACCGGCATCCAAACAACTGTTTTGCATAAGAAAAACAAAGCATTTCCAAGCAACAAAACATAAAATTACCAAGAAAATAGTAATTCTTATAGCCTTCAAATTACGCATAATATCCTCACTCTACCAATACTCTTTAGGAAACGCCGGATTTTTTGTTCGATAATCCGCACATGCTTCTTCAGCATTATCGTACAGTCCGGAATCTCCACGCAACCGTCCCATAATATTCACATTCAAATCATGTGCTTTATCATCTTGAGCTTCTTTCTCGCTTTTCCTTTTGTATGCCTGATTCCAATAAAAGTCAAATTTTTCTTTTGCATCACCAAGCATTTTAGCAGTATTATACCCTAATGGACCGCGTGATGCTGCATTGTAATTAGCCTTACAATGATGGTAATCATCTAAATTTTTATAATTATGCTTTTTCATCTTAAAATATTCAGACACCATATCTTTTGTTGCACCAACAATTTGTTGAAGTGGAGATTGCTGGTTCTGCTGAGTTTGCTCAGGCATATTTCTAACAAAATTGAGAGCATTTTGCACAGTCGGACTTATACTCGCCACATCAAGCCCTCCTCCGCTCAAACCTGCATTCTGCCAAAAATTTGTCCCATACTGCGGATAATTGCTTTGCGGAATTCCCTGCCTATCCATATCATTTGCCAACTCATTTTCTGTATTTGTCCGCAACGTTTGATATTGCAGTTCATCCTGCGTTGAAAATCCGCTATGATCAACTCCATAGCTGTCAACTCCGTTATCACCTTTTGATACCCGAACGGTGATTGATTTTTCCCGAAAAAATCCATCTTATCTTACCCAATATAAAAAAATTGACAACATGTACATTAAAAAGTATTATATTTGTAATAAAAGGAGATAATTTATGAAAAAATTTCCAATTTTTCTTTTGCTATTATTTTTATCCGCTTGCTTAAACTTTCCAACTTACGATAAAGAATTCAAAAATCCAATTTTTTATCAACCGTTAGAACCTTTGCCTAAAGAATTAGGATACGTTTACATAACCCCAACTTCTATAGACATAAGGGATGCTAAAGACAAGAATATAACATATAAAAACGGTAACTGTAAACTTGTCGAAAACAAAGAAAATTTTATAAAACTTCTTTGCCGTATTAGATGGCCTAAAAATGAAAAAATGTTAGAATTTTCCAAATATGTTTTAGGCACAACTACCAGTTCATCCCAAAAAGAAACATATGAAAAATATTTACTGCTTTTTTCAGGTAACTATTATGAAAATGAATATTATACCTACACAATCCAAGAACCTTTTTTAGATAATTGTATAAAGATAGAACAAAACATTTATAAAACAACAGATAAGTATATTGGTAAGATTTCATCAGCGCATTTTTGCATCACTCCAATTAAAAATTAAACAACCATCTTAGAATTTGATTGAGCGTAAACTATCTTGCGCCCAATTGTTTCTTTTATATCCTACATCTTTGCGATGAACATTATTAATAATACCATTAACATCACGATTGTTTATCGCATTGTATAAGTTAGGCCAGTTTTGCTTATTTAATCCTCCTTTGACATTATATTGTATATCTAACAATACCTCTTTCAATGGATTAGGAAAAGAATCGAAATTCGCAAATTCCTTACGAACATATGCTAAATCATTTATCATATGATCTTTCGCCATATTATAAGCATCTTTCTCAGATATCTGCAAATTTGTATCATCAAAAAATGAATCTGCTGTCCTATTTCTATTTACATAATTTCCATAAACATCTTTTCGATTGCTTAATTCTTTTAATTTATTATAAGCAGCTAGTTTTTGCATATCCGTAGCAGGATACCCATTAATCATAAAATTAACTTTCATAAAATCATTAAGATTATTGATATTTGCACCTCCGCCAGTTGTTATATAACCTTTACTATCCAAATATGGGTGATATTTCACATTCTCATAGGTTTTAATATTATTCCACATCTTTTTATATAAATCATCATCTGAAATATAATTAGAATTGTAACCTGATGCATCATTCATAACCGTTGACAATACATTTTGAGCATATTTCATAGCCGATTCATTTGTTGAATTATTCTTTGCCAAATTCAGTGCAGCCTGCACAGTCGGGCTTATACTCGCCACATCAAGCCCGCCTTCGCGCAAACCTGCATTCTGCCAAAAGCTTGTCCCATACTGCGGATAATTGCTTTGCGGAATTTCCTGCCTATCCATATCATTTGCCAACTCATTTTCTATATTTGTCCGCAACGTTTGATATTGCAGTTCATCCTGCGTTGAAAATCCGCTATGATCAACTCCATAGCTGTCAACTCCATTATCCCCGCTCATATATCCGAACGGAGATTGATATTTCCCGAAAAAACCCATCTCTTTCTCCCACAAAAAAAGGAGCCTAAAAAGCTCCTAACACCAATTTAAACAAAACAACCCTATCACGCAAAAAACAAGAGGCGGTATCTCATCGACCCACCTCTCGCATTATGGAAAAAAACTTAGCACGGAATGACAGAAAAGTCAATTTTACATTTTTTGCCCTGTGGATAACTTTTCCAAACACCTTATTCTATCTGTAATATCTTGGCATATTCAGCTCATCATACAAAGTTTGTTTTTGCAGCTTTATAATTTCTTCTCTCATAACCGATTCGTTTTCTTCCAAATCCGCCAACAAAATTGTCTCTCGACAACAGGTTTCATAACGCCGCAACAAAATATTTACCCCGCACAAAATACAATAAACATATAAAAAGCTATCATTGACAACATTTGTTCTCATCATCATATCTGTAATGTTTTGCAAATTATCTCTTATAATTTGCGGTGATATACGCTGATTTTGAGATACCATTAATTGAATCATATTCATTCTCCTTATTTTTTACAATCATATCTTACAACTTAAAATAATAAAATTTAAATTTATCAATTATAAACAGAAAATTGTTATAAGTCACTTTTGACAACCATTAGTTGTTTTACGTCGACAATAATACTCTATCAGCCTATCTAACCCCCTGCATAAATCACAATACAACAAATAAGCTTGCTCAGTGCGCCTTCGTAAAGGCATATTTTCATCAAATTCCGGAAGTTTATTTTCAATACACACAAGTCTGACAATTTGCCAAAATTCATGCGGAACAACTTTTGCCGCCATCAAATATGGCTGTTGCTTCTGCATAACAATATCAACGGTCTGATCCTTAATATTTCCATCAATTCTAACATCTCTCCATACCGAAGCCAAAAGTCCCGCATTTGCTCTTGCCCAATCATTCGCCAAACGATTTCCCGCCGCAAACCTTTCTGAAGCCATATATTTTTTATCACCATACTCCAACCTCCCCTTTGTATACAGCTTTTCCAATGCCGAAAGTTTATACAATCCTTTTCTACTTTTTACAAAACCAGACTTTATACATTCTTTCTTATCTATATACGTTTGTTTCATAGCGCCACCTCCATACAAAAAAAATACATTTTTTGTATTCCAAGTCAATACACTTTTTGTAACTGTGAGTATTTTTTAGTATATTTATAACATTGGCTTGATTTTATAATGAAAATATTATATCAATAACTTAGGATATTACATATTTGGTAAAATAAAATGAGTGAACAAAAATGGAAATGGCTTCGTGATTATATGCAGAAGCACAATATAAATCAGCAACAAGTTGCTGATGCACTTCAATGGAAAAAGCCCCGAATTTCCGAGCTTTTGTCCGGCAAAAGAGATCTTCCCGTTACAAAGGTTTTTCTCGCTTCTCGTTTTTTCAATTTAGATCTTGAGGAGCTGACAAAATATAACACGGGATTATCCAAAAAGATTCCTTCTGCCAAAGGGAACATCGTTCTCGATAACAAAATATCTCAAATCGCATATATCGATGTTATAGATTCCGCAAACACTAAAGGAAAATCATTAAAAAATACTGTCATAGATCAGGTTCCTTTCAGTGCGGCATTTGCTCAACAGCTAAATATATCCGAAACATCAAACTTAAAAATCATTATCGCCAGCGGCGATTCTATGAGCCCAACCATCAATGATCGTGATCTGGTTTTGGTTAACACATCAATAAACACACCTCAAAATAACGGTCTATATTTATTCAATATCAAAGATGAGCTGTTTATTAAAAGATTATCATTGGATAAATTTTCCGGCTCCGCGGATATAATTTCAGATAACAACTTTTATCCTCCCATAAAAATAAATAACATAAAGAAACTATCCTGCCTCGGCAAAATAATTTTTGTATGTAAGCACATCGCATAAATCACAAAAAAAAGCACCTCAAATTGAGGTGCTCTTTTTTTCATATTATCAATATTAATACTCAACATTGAGCTCTAAAGGATTAGGAATATTTTTCAGTTGCTCTGCAAACTGAACAATATCCTTACCCATATTTACACCCCACGGAGAGCCTGTCTTATTTCCGCCATGCAACACAAAACCGCGGCGGCCTTCCATAGATGTATCAGGTCCGGGAACCAACCAAACACGATATTCGCCCCATGTAGAAACGTTGCCAGGCCACTCACCGCGACCGAACCATCCCTTCAATTTCATCATCAATGGCACTTCTGCATACGATTCCATCTTTTGATTGCTAACCAACCACTTACCTGCAGGAATACGGCTGTTATCAACTCCGTCTTCAGTTTTATATTTATCAAACTCACTATTGCGAATATGATTAGGAGAATACATATTAACAAACGACAACAATGCAATAAATACTAGCGGCAACAACATTTTTTCGTAGTTTGATCTCCACTTCCAAGCCAAAAACATACCGCCTGCCAACAACAGCAAATAAACAATATTAAACCACATAAAGAAACTTGGTGAAGAATATAAACTTCCCCACTGCGGATATCCCCAATAAAAGAATTTATCCTCAAGCGATTCGGTAACAAAGCTGTTTGCTAATACAAAAATATAAAACAGGTCCCAAATAGCCAAAACAATGGCACCTACTAGTATTTTTTTCTTCATTTATCAATCTCCAAAAAAAAGTATTCATATACCCTTGCCAGAGCAATGTTGCCAATAACAACCAACACAGAGCCCAAGCTAATATTCAGCCAACCGTCCATATTGCCCCGGTCATCCAAATAATTCACTAATAGATAAGCAGAATTAAAAACTATCGTCAACAACAAAAATTTTATATAACAACCTTTTGTGCGTGCAAATGCCGTTGACAAAACACCGCTACGCCCAATCACAGAGCCAATCCAAGCCAACATCGGTCGATAATAAATTAGTGGAAAAATCAGTGTAAAAATCAATATCGTTACAAAATTTATTGTTACAGATTCTTCCATATATTTTTGCAACCCTTGCAAATATCTTTCCAACCATTCCGTATATCCGAACAACAACGGCACAAGCGGCAGCACCAATAGCAAGGTCATAACCACCAGCATCAAAACAAATATTTTTGCCGTCGGCAATAAGGTATCAAAAATTTTCTTTGTCCCCATCAAAGGTTTGCGTCCGAAATAAAAACGGAAAAACACAAACCAATAAACATAATATAAGGCCAACCATATCAAAAACAAACCGTCATGCCAACCATCAAAGGCCTTAAAGCCGATAGCAAAAAAAACAGCATTAATCAGAACAAACAAAAACACCGGCTGAACATTTTTATAACAATAATCAAATGTATCAACAAACAGTTTGGAAATTGAAAATTTTGGACAGGCAGTCATAATTCTCTCCTTAGTTTACTGTATGACTAATCGGATTAAATCGCAAAAGCATTGTTTTCCACATATCATATTTTTGAGGATATTTTTCTGCCAAAATATTATATGGCTGACAAACAAAAACAGCTCTTCTTGCGCTATCGGCAACCGACCTAAAATGCGGATCTCTGTTATATCTTCCCTTGTCCAAAATATCAACCTGACGCACTGTTCCATCCTGATTGAGATATGCTCTTACCTCAATAATCATATCCTCAATTCCCATAGCTCCGGGATCCAAATTCCAACAAGCACGCAACCTTCCGGCAATTGCATCAGCTTCCGAAATTGATAAATCGCTGAAATAAGAACCTCCTACACCACCGGCAATTCCCATATTATTAACTTGCGTTCCATGTTTTATGGTTGCATTTGCGCTTTGCTCGCCAAGTTTTTTCTCCATATTATCTACCGAAGCCAACAAATCTTTTAATGGATTATCCAAAACCGGCTGATTCTTTTGTTTTTTAGGTTCTTCTTTCTTCGGCTCAGGCTTCTTTGGAGGAGTTGGCTTTTTAGGCTGAGGTTTAGGGGTTGGTCTCTTCGGTTCAGGCTTCTTATCCTCTTGCTCCGGTTTGCTTGGCTGAGGAGGCACAACAAAATCCTGCTTTGGATCTTTTGGAGTTTCATCTTCCTCAGGCTCTGCATCTTTTTTATCATCCGCATCATCAGGACTAACTTCTTGCGGTCTTTCATCATCTTTAGATTTTTGCTCTTCTATTTTTTCTCTTGTTGCCGGCGAGTCTTCATCAGCAAACTCAGCTTTAGAAGGCAAATTAGTCATCTCCGAAATTTTAACATCATTCAAATCGACAATAATCGGCACTTGATCAAGTGTCATATCCTTGCGCCCAAAAAACGGCAAATCAATCATTACCATCAAGATAACGATTCCGTGCAATGCTAAAGATTTATATAAAGACGACTTTCTCAATTTTCGTTACTTCTTTTTTTCACCAGTTTGGTTAGGAGCCGGATCGGTTTTCAACCCAACTTTTTCAAAACCCGCATTTTTCAAAAGCGCCATCAGACCCAAAACTCTGCCATAATGAGCATCTGTATCGCCGGAAATTACAACATTAATCTCCGGATTGGCATCTCTTACCGCCGCAACTTTTGCCACAATTGTATCTGCCGGAACTTCTTCTTTGCCGATATAATAATAACCTTCTTCATCGACACTGATATTTAAGGTTGTTTCTTTTCCGGTCAGATTCTTTCCGCCAACCTTCGGCAAGTCAATTGCGATTCCCGATGTCATCAACGGCGCCGCCACCATAAACACCACCAACAAAACCATCATAACATCCATCAGGTTCGTGATATTAACATCCGAATTGCGCCTGCGACGATGTGTTGAACGTAAGTTTTTTTCCATAATTTTCGGCATTATTCACCTGCCATTTCGGCTCTTATGGTCGTATCATCAATTTCGCGCGACAAAATGCTTGAAAATTCTGTTGCAAAATTTTCCAATCTGTTGGCATAACGATCAATATCCGAAGATATTTTGTTATAAGCTACCACTGCCGGAATTGCCGCAATCAAACCGAAAGCTGTTGTAAACAAAGCCTCGGCAATACCGGGAGCAATCGCCGCCAAAGAGTTGCTTTGCGTTGCCGCAATAGCATTAAAGCTGTTGATAATACCCCAAACCGTTCCAAACAAACCGACCAGCGGTGCAACCGAACCGGTAGAAGCCAAAAATCCCATTTTTGTATCCAAACCATCCACCTCTTTATCCATAGAAACAGCCATAGCTTTTTCTATACGTTGTTGCAAAGAGACACCTCTCAAGCCTCTGTCTGTTTTTGATTTCATAATATTGGTGCGTTTCCACTCGCGCATAGCGGCAACAAACATTGCCGACATCGGGTCTACAGGTCTGTTACCAATGCTCTCATACAGCTTATCAAGTGAACCGCCGGACCAAAATTTTGACTCAAAACTGCGCGAACGTTGTTTTACCTCACGCAAAGTAGCAATTTTATCAATAATAATCGCCCACGACCAGACCGATGCCAAAAGCAAGCCTATCATAACCACTTTTGTAACCGTATCCGAGCTCCAAACCATGCTCCACATAGAAAGAGAACTACCGTTTGCGACTTCTGCTAAAGTTTGTGTATCCATTTTTACCTCACAAATTATCTCATTTTGCGCTTAACATACCCCAAAAACATAAAAAAACAATTAATTTTATGCAAATATCGCAAGAAAATACACCCCCAAAAATTGCACAAAAAAAGGAAGGCTTTTGCCTCCCTCGGTGTTCAGGTTCAGATTTGCGCCATATCATTATAGGCATCAATCTCCTGCTTGTTGTTACGAACGCGCAAATCATCAACCGCGCTGTGAAACAAATTGTGGTGCAACGAAATATAAAGCATAATTTCGCTGTGATTTCCGCGCTTGATAAGTGCTTTCTGCGCCCCCTCACCCAACGACATCGATTTGATGTATGTTTTAATCAGCAAAGGATTACCTCTCTCAATCAAGAGCACTTCTCCTTTTGGGGAAAGCGGCCACTTTTTGACAAGAGTTTTTACAACCTTATCTGCAGTGTTTTGGATCAGCCAATGCTCACACGGAGCATAAATCCAACAATTCGAAATGTAGGCAATCCGCACTCTGTCTGAGGATGATTGCAAAAGCGCTTGTTCTTGCTCTAAACTCAATTTATTCATTTTTAATAATTTAAAAAAAGTTGTTATTGCGAGCCGTATTAACAACTTTGAATAAATATGTCAATCATAAAATTTATGAATAAAAATTTTATTGCGGTTGCAAATTATTGTTTTTGGATTATAAAACAAAGCAGTGATAAATTTTTTAATGAGGTAAAAATGAAAAAGTTTCTTCTTTTTGTGTTTGTGTTCTTGCTTTTGATTATTGGCGGCGCAGTTTTTTATGTTATGTATAATATGGAAGATCTTGTCAAAAACGCGGTCAACAAATATGGCTCACAGGTTACCGGAACAGAGGTCAGATTAGGTGGCTTTCAGCTTTCACCTTTCGATGGTTGGGCAAAAATGCGCAATTTAACTGTTGCCAATCCTAAAGGTTATGCTCAGGCCAATATTATCTCATTGGGCGATGTCGAAGTAAAGCTAAACATCAAGTCTTTGCTTGACCCAACGATTATAGTAGAGAAAGTTGTTGTCAACAAACCTGAGGTTACATATGAACTCTCCAATATCAGCAGAAATAATATTTCTGATTTGCTGAATAATATCAATCAAAATACATCTTCAACCAAAAAGGCCGAGCAAGAAAATAAATCTGATGCCGGCAAAAAAGTTGTGGTAGATGTCTTAAACGTGGTAGAAGGCAAAGTTAACGTTGCCGCTTCGGTGGCCGGCCAAGGCGCCGCAGTTGGCCTGCCTCTGCCAAAGATTGAGATGAAAAACATCGGTCGCGACAATACAGCACAAGGTCAAACAATTGTTGACACCCTAACAATTGTACTCAAAAAAATTCTGTTGGTCTCCTATGACACGGTTATAAAAAGCGGTTTTAGCGGCTTGAAAGATATTGCAGACGAAACCGTCAAGCAAGTCGGAGACAAAGCCGGTGAAGCCAAAGAAGGTATCGGCGGATTTATCAAAAATTTATTCAACTGATTTTTTGATGATAAAACTTTCCATTTCCCCTCATCTAATCCGCTAGATGAGGGGATTTTTTTGTTGCAATTATAGGTTTTGTCAAAACTGGACATAATATAGTTGACAATATGATAAAAACCGAGTATAAGGAACGCTCAAAATGTATATTTTTAACTAAATTATTGATATTATGAAAAAAAATAATTTGGAACGTCCCTACAAGGGAATGTGGCTTGACCCAAAGTCAGAATTGGTTTTTATGGCCAACGCTGATTATCATTCACAAACCAGATATGTGCGCGAATGGCGGCTCACTCCGAAAGGAGAAGAAATTCTTCTCGGCAACTGCCGTCCCGAAGTCATTTCTGCATACATAGATACTTGGACTCTATACGCAGAAAATGAATTGCTTCTGATGCGCCGTGGCGACAGCCGGCTCATTCAGAAATACATCTCAAAATATCCTCTTTCCCATAACGCACAACTTTATTTGGTGCAAAATGGCAAAAAGGAAGATATCCTCTGTTTGGCGAAATCAGAATTTCCGCTGTTCGATGATGTCATAAATATTTTATCGGCGAGAGAAGATGGTCTTTCTGAGATCTATTTTCAAACGCCCAAAATACGTGTATTATGAAAAAATTTTTAATGCCCGCCGACGAAAGATCGTTTTTTGAGCAGGCCACAGAAAAAGAAATGATAGACTATATGAAACAAATGACTATGGTCTATCGAGGAACGGAGCGTTGGCTCATTAACAACGCCTCCATTGATGTTCTAAAGGAGCTGTTTCACCAACAACCTCTTGCCGAAGAAAATGAGGTTCTGTTGATAAAAACACGGAGTGCGCAGATTATACAAGAATATATTTCTCGCTATCCCCTAAAGGAACAGTCCGAAGAACTTTTGCGAAACCTTCAAAAAGATGAAGCCATTCATCTCTATGAAAAATTATACGGAAAAATGAAGGAAGGTTAACAGCCTTCCTTTTTTTATACCCCTAAAAACTCTATAATCCTACTATGAAATTTTTGTTACAGAGCTATTTTATTCAATAAAAACAATCCATTAACCTCGTTTCACACATCATCGTTAATACTGGATTTTTCCCACAAAATGCGTTAAAATATAAAGTGTAAGATATGATAACTTAAAATTAAGGAGAAAAATCATGCGATTTATGAAGAAAAACTTTTGGACAATGTTGGCGATGATTTTCGTCATCACTTTGTCTTTTGCCGGCGATGCCGCAGCACAAGCAACTTTCTTCACAACCACACAA
>JAGCXO010000007.1 GCA_017961285.1 Alphaproteobacteria bacterium
TCGCCATGGCTGGCTTCTGCCGGATGCACAAAAAATGCCGGCGTTCCGGTAGAGGCAAATGTTGCGGCAATTTTGCGTGCGATATGTCCGGATTTTCCCATACCGGTAACAATAACTCTGCCTTTTGTGTTCTGCAACAAATCAAGTGCATTAACCAAAGAAGAATCAAGCTCCTTTTTCATAACATTGAGAGCATCAATTTCTTTCTCAATGGTATGATAAGCGGATAAAATATCTTTTTCTTGTGTCATAAGTCATCTCTAAAAAGTTTAAACATATGACCTAGCATATATCACAAATAAAGCTTAAAGGCAAGTTGTTTTTATCTTTTAAGCAATAGAGGCAAAATTGACTTATTTCAGCTTTTGGCGCAAATATTTTGCTGTATAACTGACTTTTGATTTTGCAACATCTTCCGGCGTTCCTTTGGCAATAATTTTTCCGCCTCCGTCGCCTCCTTCTGGCCCCATATCAACGATATAGTCAGCAGTTTTTATCACATCTAGATTATGTTCAATAACAACCACGCTGTTACCTTGTTCCACCAAAGTTTGCAAGACTTTCAGCAAATTGTTTATATCCTCAAAATGCAATCCTGTTGTCGGCTCATCCAAAATATAGAGAGTCTTTCCGGTTGCTTTTTTTGACAGCTCCTTAGAGAGCTTAATACGCTGTGCCTCGCCGCCGGAAAGTGTTGTTGCCGGCTGCCCGAGATGAATATAGCCCAATCCCACTTTTTGCAGCAATTCCAAACGATTTTTAATGCTCGGCACACTGGCAAACAATTCATGCGCCTCATCAACCGACAAATCCAAAACATCGGCAATCGACAATCCTTTATATTTTATTTCCAAAGTCTCGCGGTTGAAACGCTTTCCTTTGCAGACATCACAAGCCACATAAATATCCGGCAAAAAGTGCATTTCAATTTTGGTAACACCATCACCTTGACAAGCCTCGCATCTTCCACCCGCAACATTAAAAGAAAATCTTCCGGCGTTATATCCTCTGGCTTTTGCCTCCGGTAATCCGGCAAACCACTCACGAATATAAGTAAACAACCCCACATAAGTTGCCGGATTTGAACGCGGAGTTCTGCCGATTGGTGATTGGTCAATATCAATAACCTTGTCAATATTTTCCAGTCCGATAAGCTTTTCATATTTTCCGGCCGGCTCACGACTTGCATTCAATTCTTTATTAATTGCTTTGTATAATGTTTCCAAAATCAACGAAGATTTTCCACTGCCCGAAACGCCGGTAATACAAGTCAAAGTTCCGAGCGGAATTTTCAAATCCACATTTTTAAGGTTATTTGTTTTTACCCCCTTCAGCCCAATAAACTTACCATTTCCTTTGCGTCGGCGAATAGGAACAGAAATTTCCTTTTTGCCGGTCAAATATTGAGCCGTTATGCTGTTCGGAGATTTTAAAACCTCTTCAACAGTGCCTTGCGCCATAATTTTTCCACCGTTTTCACCGGCAGCAGGTCCGATATCTACCAAAAAATCTGCCGCTCTGATAGCATCTTCATCATGTTCAACAACAATAACCGTATTACCGATATCTCTCAATCTGGTCAATGTCGCTAACAACCTGTCATTATCGCGCTGGTGCAATCCTATCGAGGGTTCATCCAACACATATAAAACCCCAGTCAATCCCGAGCCGATTTGTGATGCCAGTCTAATTCTCTGCGCCTCTCCTCCAGAAAGCGTTCCCGATTGTCTGGAAAGAGTCAGATATTCCAAACCGACATTATTCAAAAAAGTAAGCCTTTCAATAATTTCGTTCAATATTTTATGAGCTATTTCTGCTTTCTTAGGTGATAGTTGCTCTTCTACTGCCGAAAACCAATCTTTTGCCTGTTTTACCGACATTTGCGACACATCCATAATATCAAGTCCGCAAACTTTAACACACAAAGCTTCCGGTTTCAGCCTTTTACCTCCGCAAAACTCACAAGTTGACGCCGATTGATACTTTGAAAACTCTTCTCTAACCCAAGATGAGTCGGTCTCCAAAAATCTTCTTTCCATATTGGGAATAACACCCTCAAAAGGCTTGTCGGTAGAAAAGCGCGAATAATACATCGGAACACAAACATTCCCCGAACCATACAAAATTACATCTTTAGCTTTTTGCGGCAAATCTTTCCATGGCGTTTTTGTATCAACGCGCAAAAAATCACATAAAGAAGTAACTGTTTGGCTGTAAAAAGCAGATTTTCCGACATTCCACGGTGCAATAGCCCCCTGTGCCAAGGACAAATTTGGATTCGGCACAATCAGCTCCGGATCCATATATAATTTTGCGCCGATACCATCACAATGCGGACAAGCTCCCGATGGATTGTTAAATGAAAAAAGTCTCGGCTCGATTTCTTCAATCGTAAAACCTGAAACCGGACAAGCAAATTTTGAAGAAAATATCTTCACTTGTTTGGAATTGACATCTTCAACATAAAGCAATCCGTTGCCTAACTTCAGAGCTGTCTCGACCGATTGTGCGATTCTCTCTTTTATATCATTTTTTATCACCAAACGATCAATAACAACTTCAATATTATGCTTATTGTTTTTATTCAAACTCGGCAGTTCATCAAGGTTATACATTTCTCCATCAATTTTAACCCGCTGAAAACCCTGACGCAACAACGATTCCAATTCTTTTTTGAATTCTCCTTTTTTAGCCCGTGCAATCGGTGCCGATAAAATAATTTTACTTCCTTCTGTGAGCTCGGAAACAGCATCAACCATCTGCGAAACAGTTTGTGCTTCAATAGGAAGCCCTGTTGCCGGAGAATAAGGTGTTCCGACGCGAGCCCACAACAAGCGCATATAATCATAAATTTCCGTAATTGTTCCTACTGTGGAACGGGGATTATGCGAAGTTGTTTTTTGCTCAATGGATATCGCCGGTGACAGACCTTCAATGGAGTCCACATCAGGTTTTTTCATCAAATCGAGAAATTGTCTTGCATAAGCGGACAGGCTTTCCACATATCGACGCTGTCCTTCGGCATATATAGTGTCAAAGGCAAGCGAGGATTTTCCCGAACCTGAAAGACCGGTGATAACCGCCAGTTTATTTTTGGGAATTTTAATATCTATATTTTTGAGATTATGCTCTCTTGCACCTTTAATATCTATATATTCCATACTCATTCTCCTTTGCAGAATATAAACATGCTGTTTAAAAATCGCAAGTAAAAAAAGACTAACAATGTTTTTGTAATTTATATAATTTTAAGATTCGTGCCTTGACTCACAAAATAATTATCTTATAATCAAACCAGTTTTAACTATTTAAATGGATAATAATAATGGCAGGAAGTATAAATAAAGTCATTTTGGTCGGCAATTTAGGAGCTGATCCAAAAGTAAATACAACTCAAAATGGGGCAAAAGTTGTGAACTTAAGCCTCGCTACGACCGATTCGTGGAAAGATAAAGTCTCTGGTGAAAGAAAAGAGCGCACTGAGTGGCATCGTGTTGTTGTTTTTAACCCCCAGCTTGCAGATGTCGCAGAAAAATATTTACACAAAGGCTCAAAAGTTTTCATTGAAGGACAGTTGCAAACTCGCAAATGGGAAGATACAAACGGTCAGGAAAAATACACAACGGAAGTAGTATTGCAAAACTTCAACGGCAATTTGGTAATGCTCGACGGCCGTGGTGACAGCACCCCTGGAGCAGATGTTTTCAATGCATCGGCCCCTTCCGGTTGGGATTCTACCCCTGTTGCAACTCCGGAATTGGATGACGATATTCCGTTCTAAAAAAATCATCTTTTTACAAATAAAAAACCTCCCGTTCGGGAGGTTTTTTTGTTATGCTATGATATCAGCAATTTTTCTTGAGCACTTTTTTTACAATATGAGCACCCAACAGCCCGATAGCACCGGAGCTCAAAACCGATACAAGATATACATACAAAAGCATATCATACAACATATTAAGTTCCTGAAAATCAGTCTTTATCCAGGTATAAAACAACTTTATTACCCCATATCCCACAAGCAAAAATATCGCAAAAATTAGAAACAAAAGCCTATCCTCTTTTATATCGAGCAATGTTGCCAATACCTTACGCGGTTTCTCTTTCGGGCGCAAAACATACAGCATACTCGAATACATATACAATTGCATCCCCAGTGTTGCGAATATAATACAAACTATCTGGGTATGATAATTTAAGAAAGTTATATTTCCAATCTTGAGCGGCGAAAATATGCGTGCAACACCAAATATCAGAGAAAATAATACCAATAAAATAAAACCGATATTTTCAAACAGGCGCGGACACTCAGAGAGTATAAATAACAAATGTCTCATACCGTCTTTCCATGTATTTAGGTGAGGCACCTTTGAACGTTTATCAACGCGCAGTCCTGCAGGAATTTCGACCATCTTTGCCTTGTTTTTTAGAGCTTTAATCAACAATTCACTGGCAAATTCCATACCATCAGATGTTGTGTTCCAACTTTCATAAGCTGTTTTTTTCATCAGTCTGAAACCGGAATTGCAATCTGTTAGTTTCCCCTTAAAGAACAAATTTATAAGCATCGTCAAAATTGGAGTTCCTATATGACGGTGCAACCAAGGCATGGCATTTTTTTCGATTTCGCCGGTCATACGTGATGCGATAACCATATCAGCATCTTCTTTCAATGCCGCTTCATACATTTGCGGCAAAAACTTAAGCGGATAACTACCGTCTATATCTGCAAATGCAATATATTTTCCTTTTGCGTGCTCAAAACCGTTTCTCAATGCTGAACCATAACCCTTTTGCGGGGTATTAACAACCCTGACGGGAAGTTTTTTTGCAATATTAAGTGAATTATCAGTGCTGCCGTTATCAGAAATAATAATTTCACACTTTGCCTTCATATTCTTTATAACATCCAACAATTCATTTACACAAAGCTCCATCGTTTTTTCTTCATTGAGACAAGGAAAAACAAATGATACATCAATGTCTGTCTCCGTCATGGCTAGTCTCCTCGTTTTTTGATAGTTGATTTTATAAACAAATTTCTAATTCCGGCATCAACAAAATCACATCCTTTACAGAAAGGATAGTGATCTCTGCCTTTTGAAATCTGCTCACGCAGTTTTTTATAGATATTGCCCGTCCAAATTTCATAAAAGCTATTATCAGCCACATTTCCCAAACAAGTTTTTTCGGTAGCATCACAACAACATATTCCGACTTTGCCGGTAGGATAAATTGTAAAATCCGTAAAAGGCATTACACAAACCCAATTATTATATGACTTATACTTTTTATTCGGAGCTTCGCCGGCTCTGTTAGTCAATATCTCTTTTATATACCTTATCTGAATGGAAATATCCATATTATGATATTGCTCATTTTTAACGACAAAATCATACAATTCCTTAATGTTTTGATGCAACTTCAAATTTTCGGAATAATTATTGATAATCATCTTATCAATATATGGTGCAATCTTCACAAAACGATCAATCGTCAACAAAGTTCCGTTGGTATATAGAAGCATTTTGGCATTTGGAAGCTGTTCTTTTGCATATTTATACCAATCTTCAATTCTCTTATCCATAAACGGTTCATTATTAACATATAGATTCAAATAACCGTCAAAACCAAGAGACCTCAATTCGGAAATTATTTTCTTAAATAAATTTTCATCCATTTTCTGAAAAGGTCTTTTATCTCTGCCAACACTGGCAGGGCAAAAACTGCAAGTACTGTTGCAGCGGTTTATTGTTTCAATAGATATAAGGCAGGGCAACAAAACGCGGCCGTTATTAAAATTTTCATCAAAAAATTTAATATACTTTTTATACAAAGAATTACGAAGTAAAAATTGCAAATTCAAATAGGCCCAACTGGTATATCTCGAGAAATGTTTGCGAAGAAACCAGCCTATTTTTCCGCCGAAAGTTTCAATTTTTATTTTACATTTCATAACCAAACTCTAAAACTGTTACGAATCACCTACCAGTTATGATAAATGCTTTTCAGGTTTTAGCAAATCCAAAATCACATATATCAACATCGCATAACAGAAGATTATATAAAAAAACCTCCATGGTCAGGAGGTTTATTGTTGTTATTTTTACGGCTCCACGCCACCGCCGCTGCTGCCAAAGGGCAAATATTGACCGACACCGCCGAAATATTTGCGGAAAAATCCTTGCTCTTGTTCGGTATTTTTTGTTTGTTCTTTAGCAACATCCAAATTTTCACCTTGCTGCTTATCAAGTTTTTCGATAGAAGTTACAGTATCATTTTCATCAAACTTAACCACCAGCACATCACGTTCAATCTCCTTTGGAGGCATAAATGCAACTTGCTTAATTTCCGATGACATATACACCCACGTATCTTTATCCAAAGGAACAATAGTTGAAGGAGAACCCAAAATTTCCCATACATCCTTTTTTGATTGTCCCTTAAAAACCATAGATATTTTGTCCTCAGAAGGCATATTACCCGTATGAGTAATAAATGTATCATCACTGACACATGCCGCCAAAAACATAGTAGAGCTTAATAAAAACATTTTGCTTATTGACATCAAAAAACATCCTTATCATTATAAAACCATCAATACGTATAACACAGGAAAATAATTTATGCAAAAAGAATTTTCTTTACCTTTAATTGTTGAAGATTTACCTCAAACCGAACAACACTACAAAATGTTGGCCACAGCCGATAATTTGCAATATGTTGCAAAAATTTTGCAAGTGCCGGAAGTAAAATTTTTAGAAGCTGATTTCTTTGTTAAAAATAATCATCGAAATTCGATTCTCAATGTCTCTGGACACATAAAAGCCGAATTAACGATTCAAAGCGTCATTTCTCTTGAAACTTTTAAACAGGGCTATGATTTTGACTTTTCCACAGACTTTGATACCAAAGCAACTCTCGATAGCCAAAAAGAAGAATATGATGATTGGGATAAGGAAATTCCCGAAATTGTTATCGGCGGAAAAATAGATCTTGGCGATATTGCCATAGAACAAATAGCCCTAAAACTTGACAGTTATCCCCGTATTAAGGGTGAAACTTTCAATTTCAAGCCCGATTTTGATGTTAATGAAAAGCCAGAAAACCCATTTGCGGCTCTTTCCAAGCTCAAAAGATAAAAAAAGCTTGCCAAACCGATTTTTTTTGGTTAAAAGAAGGTCAGATTCGCAGAAAATAGTTGCATTTTGTTTTGAAATGCTCTATATATTCATTCGAATTTTTTCGTGATAACAATGATTTTTAGAAAAGAATAAGAAAATGGCAACACCAAAACATAAAACTTCAAAATCTCGTCGCGATATGCGCCGTTCTCACGATGCTCTTGGCGCCAACTCTTATCATGAGTGCCCCAACTGCGGTGAGTTGAAAATGCCTCACAACGTATGCCCGTCCTGCGGACAATACGACAAACGTGAAGTTGTTGCAAAGAAAAAAGCAGCAGAATAATATTTAAGATATATCCAAGGGAGAAAGACTTTGTCTGATAATTTGGTTATTTCTATAGACGCAATGGGGGGAGATAACTCCCCTCGAGTCGTTATTGAGGGAATAAATATTGCAATCAAGCACAACCCTGATCTACGCTTTCTGCTTTTTGGCGATGAAGCACAGATTAACCCTCTCTTAAAACAATATTCAAAAGTTGCAAAGGTATCCAAAGTAATTCATTCTCCCGAGCGTGTAAAAAACGAGGACAAACCTTCGCAGGTGATTCGCAACCGCAATACCAGCATGTATATGGCAATTGATGCCGTCCGTTCCGGCAGAGCAAAAGCTATTGTTTCTGCAGGCAACACCGGCGCCTTGATGGCCATATCGAAAATGGTCCTCAAAACCATAAAAGGTATTCGCCGTCCTGCTATTTGCACGATTATGCCTCATTTGAGCGGACAATATGTAATGCTCGATTTGGGTGCCAATACCGAGTGCGATGCTGTCAATTTGGCAGAATTTGCAATTATGGGTAACATTTTTGCCAAACACGCATTGGATATAGAAAAACCGAGAGTAGCTTTGCTCAATATCGGTGCCGAAGAAATGAAAGGCAAAGAAGAGATTCGCCAGGCACTCAAAATTTTGAAAAATCCACTCGTAAACATAAATTGCACAGGCTATGTCGAGCCTCATGAAATTGCTAACGGAACGGTAGATGTAATTGTTGCTGACGGTTTTACTGGCAATATTGCTTTGAAAACGATAGAAGGCACAGCCCGTCTTATTGTCAGCGGTATCAAAAGCGCAATCAAAACATCTATATTGGCGATGTTGGGACTTCCTTTGTTTTTCAGCGTAATCCGCAAAGTCAAAAAAAGTATGGATCCCAGAGCTTATAACGGTGCAATGCTTATCGGCTTGAACGGCCTGAGTGTAAAAAGCCACGGCGGCACGGATGCATTTGGCTATTCAGTTGCTATTAACAATGCCGCAAAATTGGTTCGCCAAAATTTTGTTGAAACAATCCGCCAAGAAGTTGAAGCGGTTGATTTGGATGAAATCAATCAAGAAAGCATTTACGAAGGATACTATTTATGAGACAAATAAGATCGCAGTTGCTTGGAACCGGATATTTTCTTCCTTCCAAAGTAATGACTAACGATGACTTGTCCCGCATTGTAGATACCAGTGATGAGTGGATTAGCACTCGCACCGGCATAAAGAGTCGTTGCATTGCTGCTGATGATGAATACACGTCCGCATTATGTGTCAATGCAGCAAAAAAGGCAATAGCAAACTCCGAAATTGCCGTAGAAGATATAGATTTTATAATTGTTGCCACAGTAACTCCCGATAATACTTTTCCCTCAACAGCGGCCAAAGTTGGCAAACTCTTGGGAATAAAAAACGGAGCAGCCGCCATGGATGTCAACGCCGCTTGCTCAGGTTTTGTATATGCTACACAAGTAGCCGACAATATGATTCGTTTAGGACAAATCAAAACAGCCTTAGTCATTGGTGCAGAAACATTATCCAAAATAACCGATTGGACCGACCGCAATACTTGCGTGTTGTTTGGTGATGGTGCCGGTGCGGCAGTTCTTGCCGGCTATGAAGCAGAAGGCAACAACACCGATAAAGGAATTTTGGCAACTAAGATTTATTCGGATGTTTCTCACTATGATACACTTTGTTCCGATAGCGGGGTGTCAATCAATCAGAGATCAGGTTTCATTCACATGGACGGCAAAGAAGTCTTTCGTATGGCGATTCCTGCGCTTGTTCAAGGTGTGGAGGAAACTCTAAGTTTGGCAAATCTGACCGCTTCAGACATAGATTGGTATATTCCCCACCAAGCCAATTTACGAATTATCGATTCTGTTGCAAAAAAACTCAATCTACCGATGGAAAAAGTTATTGTTACCGTTGATCATCACGGCAACACATCTGCCGCCTCAATACCTTTGGCTTTGGCAGAATCTATTGAAAACGGCAAAATAAAACCAGGTAATATAATCGCCATCAGCTCAATGGGAGCAGGGTTTACCTGGGGCGGAATAATCATCAGGGTTTAACAAAATTGTAGATATGTAACAAAACTGTTGGCTGAAAATATTTTTTTGTTATAATCGAGTAAAAACAACTATTAAGGATTGTGAAAAATGAAAACTATTACCAGATATGATATTGCAGAAACTTTATATCAAGAAGTAGGCCTTTCCCGTAAAGTCTCGGGAGAAATATTGGATATGATTCTTGAAGAAATATCTCAAGAATTAGCTCAGGGCAATTCTGTAAAAATATCTTCATTTGGCACATTTCTCGTCCGCAACAAAAGACCTCGCATCGGTCGCAATCCCAAAACCGGTGTTGATGCCGAAATTTCTGCGCGTCGTGTTATATCTTTCAAACCTTCGCAAAATATGCGTAAATCAGTTAACAAATAAGGCATAGACAATGGTTATAAATAAGTCTAAATCAGCTTTTCGCACCATTGCCGAAGTTGCCGATAAACTTGGGGTCGGAACACATGTTCTGCGTTTTTGGGAAAGCAAGTTTTCACAAATAAAACCGTTAAAGATGAGCGGTGGTCGTCGTTATTATCGTCCTGATGATGTAAAGTTGTTGGAGTGCATTGAACACCTATTACATAAAGAACGTTATACAATCGAAGGCGTGCAAAAGCTTTTCAAAGAAAAAGGCACCAAAGCATTTGTTGGAGAAACAATCCAAGAAGACTTTTTCGAACAGCCGGAAGAAATATCGATTACACCGACTGCCGAAGACCATCACTATGCCGAGCAAATAAATAAACTTGTCAATGCCTTGCAAGAAATCAAACAAGACTTACAAAACCACTTATAAAAGTCAATTTATTTTTAGTAATAGTCAATTTTCCCGTTACTTTTACGGATCTGTTCGCTTATATATTTTTCCATTTCCTGATAAGTTAAATAACCGTCGCCATCAGCATCAATAACCTTGAATTGCTCATTAGGAGCTTGATATACACCGTCTTTCTTTGCGCGTCTGATTTGACGTCTGGTCTCTCTGGTAACTTTCGCACCTGTTTTAGCCATAAATTCTTCTTCATCAAGTCTGCCGTCATTATCTTTGTCATACATCCCAATCTGACGCAAAGCCTCTCTTTGTTGATAACCCACATAATTATCAGGAGGATTAAATCTTGCCTCAGCTTCACAAGAAAAAGCAAACAAAGCAGCAGTCAGCATAACCAAATGTTTCATATTTTTTTCCTTTAATAAAAAGTTTTACTGCCAATAAGTCCGGAAATTCCCATTTCTACAATTTTCCCGTTTTGCAAAGTTACCTGTTTATCCATAGCCTTTGCCAGTTCCATATTATGAGTGGCCACCAAAGCAGCCAATCCTGTTTCTTTTATAATATTCAATAATGCATCAAAAACAAGGTCTGCTGTCCGTGGGTCCAAATTTCCGGTAGGTTCGTCCGCCAACAACAATTTCGGCGTATTTGCCAAAGCGCGCGCAATAGCAACTCTTTGCTGCTCTCCGCCCGATAGCTCCGCAGGTCTGTGTGTGAGGCGATTATCCAACTTCAATTTTCCCAATAACCATTTTGCTCTGTCTTCTGCCTGAGATTTTTTCTTTCCGGCAATAAGTTGCGGCAGGACAACATTTTCAAGTGCGCTGAAATCAGGTAAGAGATTGTGATATTGATAAACAAATCCCAAATATTCTCGTCTCAGCATTGTTCTGATATTATCACTTTGTTTAGAACAATCCTGATTGTTCAGCAAAATTCTGCCGCTGGTGGGAGTTTCGAGTAAACCGGCAATTTGTAACATTGTAGATTTTCCTGAGCCGCTCGGTCCGATCAAAGCCACAATTTCTCCTTGCATAATCTCAAGATTCACACCGCGCAAAACTTCCAATTTTTGCGAACCTTGCTTAAAAGACTTTTTAATATCGCGTAACTCCAAAATTATATTATTCATAGCGCAAAGCCTCCACAGGATCCATTTTTGCAGCTCTCCAAGCCGGATAGAGCGTTGCCAAAAATGACAATAACAAAGAAAGTCCTACAATAGTAGCCACCTCAGTTGGGTTAATTTCTGCCGGCAGACGCGAGAGAAAATATATCTCTGCCGAGAACAGCTCTCTACCTGACAAGTTCTGCAAAAATTGGCGAATATTCTCAATATTATTACAGAACAGCACACCCAAAATCAACCCGATAGAAGTTCCCACCACGCCGATAAATGCTCCATCCATAAAGAATATACGCATAATCATTCCTTTTGTAGCACCGATACTGCGCAAAACTGCAATATCTCTGCCTTTATCTTTTACCAGCATAATCAAACCGGTAATAATATTAAAAGCCGCAACCAAAATGATGAGTGTCAGGATAATGAACATCACGTTTCTTTCGACATCAATGGCATTAAAGAAGGCAGCATTTGATTGTGTCCAATCCACAATATAAGCATCAGGTCCGACAGCAGCACGAACGCTTTGTTTTGTTTGGGCCAAAAACTCCGGATGATATAAAGTAACATCAATATTAGTAACCGCATCGCCCACTCCAAAATAAACCTGTGCTGTTTCCAAAGGCATAAAAATAAAGTTGGCATCATACTCATACATGCCCAAATCAAAAGTTCCGGCAATACGATAGGCTTTCATCCGCGGCACGGTGCCGAAAGCCGTAACCTTGCCGTTGGGAGAAATAAGTGTAATTTCATCTCCGGGAACCAAGCCCATTTTTTGCGCCAGACGATATCCGACCAAAACGCTGTTACCTGAAAATTCATTCAAATCAATACCGTCAAGCCCGTTTTTAATTGTCTCTTTTTTTAACATATCTTCAAGGCGCAAACCTCTGACCATAGCACCTTCTGCCGCCCGTCCGGACGAAACAAGGAGCTGTTTTTCAATCATCGGGGCAACCATTTTAACATTATCGATTTTGGAAAGTTCCGTGATTGCTTGTTCATAATTATTAAACGGGTGAGAAGTGTCCGCCAGCATACTGATATGACCGTTAATTCCCAAAATTCTGCCTAAAAGCTCGCTTCTAAAACCATTCATAACCGACATAACAATAATCAGCGTCGCCACGCCGAGAGCAATCCCCGTAAAAGCAAAACCGGTAATAACCGAAATAAAACCCTCTTTTCTTTTTGCTCTCAAGTAGCGGCGAGCAACCAGCCGTTCAAATGCACTAAACATAAAAACACTCCCTTAATTCTCTGCAAGATATATCTTAGAACAACGTTTGATGCAAGTTTTATATCATTTTATTACACAGTTGAAAAAAAATACCATTTAGGAATCATTTTACAACTATTAACCATAATATATTACAAAAAATCTATAATACCATTCAAAAAGGAGATAAGAATATGGAATTGGAATACAAAAATGCTATTTTTGCAAAAGACGATGAAGGTGTAATGATTTTAACGGATATTACCGATATGCCGGCAATTGTCCGTGGAGAAGCCATATATGACGGAAAAAATGCAATTGTCTTAAATCGCGATAATCAACACTATTATGCTTTGAAAAATATTCCTCCATATATCAGAGATGTTCTCAAAAAGTCAGACGATGTAACTATTATCGAAAAAAGAAAAGAAGACGATATTTATTCATATTCCGTAAAAATCCGTAAAGTTGATGATTTGGGTATTGCCGATGAATGGAGAGCATATTCCGAGCAAATTATGAAAAATTTAAAAGAAAA
>JAGCXO010000008.1 GCA_017961285.1 Alphaproteobacteria bacterium
GTGATGATTATACATCTATGCGCTATGAAGGATTTGGTCCCGGAAAAGTTGCCGTTATTGTCGAGGCTTTAACCGATAACAAAAACCGCACTGTCGGCAACATCCGCACTATCTTTGGCAAAAGAGGCGGTGCTCTGGGTGACAGCGGCTCAGTTGTGTTCAACTTTGAGCATATCGGCTATATCAAATATCCTCTTGCTGCGGCTGATGCCGATACAATGTTCGAAAATGCATTGGAAGCCGGTGCAAACGATGTTGTTACCGACGACGAATGCCACGAAATTGAAACTTTACCCGATGATTTGAATATGGTAACAGAAATTCTGGAAAAACGTTTTGGCACTCCTTCGGCTTCTCGTCTCGATTGGAAACCTGTTGTAAAAGTTGATATTGATGACGTTGAACAAGCCCGCAAATTTCTAGAGTTTATTGATGCTTTGGAAGATGATGAAGACGTTCAACATGTTTATCATAATGCCGAATTTTCAGAAAAAGTTATGAAAGCTCTTGAAAGTGAATAATATATAGAGCAAGTCGCATTGAACAAGCCGACGGTTAAAAACCGTCGGCTTTGTTGTTTTACACTATTTCAAAAACAAGAATGCACTGATTTTGGACCAGCATACATTCCATTTTTTCCCTCCCGATTTTCTGTATCCTTAAAATGCTGAAAGGAAAACGAAAATATGAAAGGACACCCTCTCCATACTGGTCATTAAAGCGCATTGTAAAACCGGAAACTTTTTCCTTCTCGTCTTCCAATGTGGAAATGATAAATTTTTCCAAACGGCCGACAGCCATATCAAAATCCTTTTCAGGATCGGAGTTGGAAAAATATGGATATTTACGATAAAGCAGATTTTTCTGCTCATTCGTTAGCCCATGGCCGGCTATGGCCTTAATCTCCGCATAAAGTGAGAGAGCATCCTCTTCTTCCGGCTCCATGATAATATCCATAAAGGACAAATCATCGGCGTCATTTCTCATCAGATGAGTGCCATAGCGCTCATCAAAACGGTGCATCAGCTTATTCTTAAGCACATACGCATCGCTGTCAATTTGATGTAATGTAACTTGTTCCATAATAATATATTTTAAGTTTATAATTTCCTATCAAAAGGCACTATATACAAATGGAATTAAAAAATCAACAAAATTTTGTCTAATAACGTGCGCCGCGATAATTAAAATGCGCAATTGCAATTGCCAATGCATCTGAAGAGTCGTTATTTTTAGGTTTACAACCGGGGAGCAAAATTTTTACCATGGTTTCAACCTGTTGTTTTTCAGCTTTCCCCACTCCTACCACTGCTTTTTTAATCTTGTTTGGCTCATATTCCACAACTGGAATATCTTTCAACGCCGGAGCCAAAATTACAACTCCGCGCGCCATGCTCAGCTTGATTGTCGAACTTGGATTATCATTAAGAAAAACTTGCTCAATTGCCGCCTCAACCGGCTTATAAGTTTCTATAATTTTTGCCAGCTCATTATGAATCGCCGCCAAACGTTGATAAATTGGCATTTTAGGATCAGTTTTTATAAAGCCGTCGGCAACATATTTCATTTTGTTACCTTCAACTTCTATAATTCCCCAGCCGGTAGATGACAAACTCGGATCAAGTCCTAAAATACGCATATTGATTTTCCGCAAGAATTAACGTTGATTCTGTCTGCCTTTTCTGGCTTCGCGCAAGGCTGGCTCCTCCGAATTAGTTTTCTTAACCTTGCTTGTCTGATCGATAGTCTTAGTGCCGCAAACAAAAGAGTTTTGCAATTTAGGAGATATTCTTTTTTTCTTTTTCTTTTTCTTCAAATCATCGTAGATATCTTGCTCTATCTCATTTTCAATTTCATTTATACCGATAGAGGCATCATTTTCATCAATCTCGATTTCAATCTCCGGTGCCTGAATTTTGTTAGCTATCTCAAATGCTTTTTCAATATCGTTATCAATTTCAAATTCTTTGATAATTTGCTCACATTTTTCAGCTTCTTCATGAACCAATTCATCCATAATCTCAGACATCATCGGATCTTTTTCATAAAGATATTCAACAGTTTCTTCAACATCTTTTTTCATCAACAATTGGTCATCTGGCGAAAAATCAAACAACCTTTGCCAAAAACTTGGTTCAGCCGGCAAAAAATCAAAACATTGAGTATCAAGTTCATCAAAACCTCTGACTTCATCTTCATCATGAATAAACTTCTTAAAGAAACGTTTTCCTTTTTTATTGCGATAAATAGACAGGCCGAATTGATACATATAATTTTTTAAAGCTTCTTCAATCAGCTGTGCCTGAGACAAAAGGCTCTCAGCCTCTTCGTCAAAAACCTCACCCTTAGATGTGCGCAAGGCTTTCAGCTTTTCATAAATTTCTTTCAATTTTACCAGTTTAGTTTTGATTTCTTCATTTTTCATTGCCAAAACTCCCTAATTTCTGCACCATTATAACATACTAAAAAATAAATTCAAAACAATTTTAGTGGCACTTAGAATTGTTTTTTGTCTTTGTAGCATAAAAATGGCTGTCTCCGATAGTTTTATCGTTTAATTTTCGTAAAGTTGCAGCATATTTTATCATCACATTATTAAAAGCATCTTTATCAATGTAATACAGTGCATGAACCGAAGATGAGATATGTCTTGCTAATAATTTTATCATTTGCCTTTTCTCGTCATCTTGAGTAGTTTGGTAAATATCCGTCACATCAATATTTTCCATTTTTTCCGGAGAACATTCTGCCAAATTGATAATTTTTTTTCTGATTGCATGGACTTCGACATCAGAAAAATCATCTGCTTTCTTAAAAAATATATATTTCAAACGGTTAAAGATTGCCAATTCTTTTTTCTGTTGTTGTTTATGAGAGACAACCGGAAAATCGTATGCAAAATCTTTTGGAGATATTTTTGCATTCGGATTTTGCTGTCGTTGTCTATACATATTCCAAACAGCAGATCTTACATTCGGATCATCACGCATTGCAGCAGCAATTTTTGCCGTAATTTCTGCATCTGCATGGCTGTCAAAAATAGCATTATTTACTTCACGCTGATATTCTCCAAAAATTTTTTCTCCTTCATCTTGGTCATAATCTTGAAAGAACCTGCTGAGAAAAACTCTTTGAATGCTGTCCGGAACACGTCCGTAATTAACGGCATTTTCAGAATTAAAATATTTAAATTTTTCCACATCAACAGAATATTCCGTGCAACCTCTAATAATTTTTGTATAGGCGCGATCAAGCCTGCAAACAGTATTGACAATCGCCGCATCTTCGTCTGTTTCCGGCAGTGATTGAAATTTCATACTCAACAAATTATCGCTAATTCTCTGGTGCTTTCTAAACGATATCCTAAGATTTTCCACCTCTCTTAAACGAAGCCACTTAGGATCCAACATCTTAAACAATTTTGCCTTATAAAAAGTCCCTTGCTTAAAAGAGTTATGGTAAAGCAAGTCATAAAACTCCTTGGGAGAATCAATATTCTTCAAGACAATATCTTGGACCTTCAGTGCCAAATTTTCAAAATCTATATTTCCCTGCTTATCAATAAAATTCGCAACTTCTCCGTTTCTATACCAGCGGTTAACATCTTTTACAACACGTAATTTTGAGTTGAAATCAGTATAAAACTTTCGGGAAGTATAAGTATTATAACCATCATCAAAGCCATTTAAAAACATTTTGCCGATTCTTGCTTTGATGCGTCTGGAAAGATTAATCCTCTCTGGAAAATTTTTTGCCCTCAGCAGTAGGCAAGCTGCTGCAAAAACCTCTGCATGGGTTTCTTTCAAATATTTCAGATATTGCAGCTTATATTTTTTCTTTCCTGAAATTTTCTCATAATCATAATTTGAAAAATTGTTTTGAAATATATCATTTACAATCTTGGGATTAAAAAGTCTTTTACTTTCCTGAATTACATGTGCAAGTTCGTGATATACTGTGTAGCGATCATAAAAATCCTGAACATCATAGTAAAGAACAGCATGCCAATCTTTGTTGCTGTATGTAATTCCTCCTGCATCGGAGACATTTACAAAATTAAAATCATAGCCTCCGTCAATATTAGGCAAAATCACCTTATCACGCAACAAGGCTTTTTCCGTATTTTCGCCAAAACGCAACTTTGCAATCGAAATAAATTCATCCATTTTAGTTTGCGAACCTTTATAGTCATACCGATGCAGTTCGGCATAACTTCCATAAAAGCATTTTGTCGAATTTAATACGGCCTCTATATCGCGACAAACCAAAGATTTATTTATCAATTTAAATATCCTTCGCAAACAATGTTAACCAAATATATACAAAAAATATTTTTTTGTCAACAATTTATAAGCCATTTGACATCATAAAAAACTTGACTAAGATGTAAAAAAATGTCAAAGAATTAAATTATTAGCGACATTACTTGATGGATTAAGGGGGAATTTAAAAATGAAATTGGGTAGATTGAAAAGCAAAATTATATGGAAACGCACCCTTCTGATATTTGGGTGTATAGCAATCGGCTGGTTTATAAAAGCACGCCTAACTCCCCAAAATCCTATGGGAGCCATGGGAGCAAACGCCGAACCATATGTTTTGGTCGAAACCATCACAGAAGAAGATGTAACTCCGTTTCAAAGCGTTATCGGACACGTTGAGGCAATAAATTCCGTATCTCTCCAACCCCAAGTCAGCGGATATCTTGAAAAAATTACTTTTACGGAAGGCTCGCTTGTAAAAGAAGGCGATGTTCTTTTTGTAATTGAAAAAGAAAGATATCAAGCAACCGCCGACCTACGCAAGGCAGAGCTCGATTCTGCCCGCGCCAATTTAACCAAAATAGAAAAAGATTATCATCGTCAAAAGTCATTAAATAAGCAAAAATACGCCTCCGAAGCCAAACTTGACGAGTCTTATTCCAATTTGTTGCAGGCACAGGCCGCAATCAAACAAGCCGAAGCCAATTATGAGCTGGCAAAAATTGATCTTAATCACGCCGAAATCAAAGCCCCTTTTTCTGGCAGAATTGGCAAAGCCAAAGTAACCGAAGGCAATTATGTAAGCCCCTCAACCGGAATTCTAGCATCAGTTGTCCAATTTAACCCCATCAGAATTAATTTCTCTCTGACCGACAAACAAATAACTGACGTTATTCAAGGCGTTTTGAAAAATGATAGCGTAGATGCCCGTATAGAACTTCCCAACGGCAAAATTATCCGCAAGAAATCCGTGAAAGAATTTATGGAAAACTCTATTGACACAAACACTGCAACTGTCGCAGTTTATGCAGAATTTGAAAACAATGAAGGAGTGCTCATTCCCGGAAGCTATGTAAATTTGGAAATTGATACCGGAGACCAGCAAAAAGTTTTGACCATAAATCAAGCCGCAATAGGACAAGACGAACACGGAAATTATGCTATGACCGTAACCAAAGACGGAATTGTTCAACAGCACAGAATTGAATTGGGAGATATAATCGGCAAAAGACAGGTCGTAAAGTCAGGCTTGAAATCCGGAGACCAAGTGATTATACAAGGCTTGCAAAAAGTTTCTGATGGCAAAAAAGTTCGTGCCGAAAACATTAAAGCGGAGGAAGAATAAAAATGTTTTCCAAAATTTTTATTGAGCGTCCGCGTTTTGCGATAGTTATTTCTATCGTTTTGTTTTTGGCCGGTATAATTTCGCTTTTCTCTCTGCCTGTATCACTATATCCGCAGATAACACCGCCGACAATTACCGTTTCGGCAATGTATCCCGGTGCCAGCGCAGAAGTTTTAGCCAACACGGTTGGTATTCCTCTGGAAGAAGCCGTAAATGGTGTTGAGGATATGCTCTATATGGAATCAACCTCCGATGCCGCCGGTTCATACCAAATGACAATTACTTTCAAAGTCGGTATCAATCCAGATATGGCGCAAGTCAAAACCCAAAACCGGATTCAGCAAGCTCTCTCTAAAATGCCGGCAGAAGTTCAGCAACAAGGTATAACCGTATCTCGCCGTTCCAGTGATATATTGGGCTTTTTGATTGCCCGTTCTCCAAACGGAACATTCAACGAGCTTCAACTTTCTGACTATGTTCAAAACAACATTAAAAAGAATTTGATAAAAGTTAACGGAGTAGGTGAGGTCAATGTATATTCTCCTCCGCTGAGTATGCGTGTTTGGCTCGATGCCGATAAAATTACGGCTCTAAACCTACCTATCAGTCTGATATCTGCAGCAATAAAAGGACAAAACATTCAACCGTCTATCGGCAAAGTCGGCGCCATGCCCGGTGACGGCAATCAGCAAATGGTCTATACTTTGCAGACAACTGGACGTCTTAATAAGGTTGAAGATTTTGAAAATATTATTGTCCGCACCAACGAAGAAGGCGGCTTGGTAAGGCTGAAAGATGTCGCCAGAGTAGAAATAGGTAAAGAGAGCTATCGAGCTAAAGCCCAGTTCGACGGTGCTCCATCCGTTGCCATTGCCATCAATCTTTTGTCCGGCGCAAATGCTATCAACGCAATGAACAATCTGCGTACCGAAATGGCTCGTTTAGAAAAAATGTATCCGCAAGATTTTGAGCTTATTGTTGCTCATGATGCCACCGAATATATCAAAACCTCCATTGAAGAAGTTGTAATGACTTTGGCTTTAACTTTTATCTTGGTAATATTTGTATGCTATATCTTTTTGCAGGATTGGCGCTCAACTCTTGTGCCGTCATGCACGATACCTGTTTCGATTTTTGCCACTTTCGCTGTTTTGTTGGCGATGGGGTTCAGTCTAAACATATTGACATTATTCGGCTTGGTATTGGCAATAGGTCTTGTGGTGGACGATGCTATCGTTGTTGTTGAGCGTGTTCTGTTCCTTATGGAAAATGAAAAACTTACCCCAAAAGAGGCAACAATAAAAGCTATGGAACAAGTTTCTGGAGCAATCATTGCCACAACCTTGGTATTGTTGGCAATCTTCGTGCCGATAGCTTTTATTGGCGGCATTACCGGCAAAATATACCAACAATTTGCCATTTCTATTTCGGCCGCGGTATCTTTTTCTTCGCTAAACGCATTGACACTTTCTCCAGCCTTGTGTGCAACCATGCTCCGACCGCTAAAGCCATATAATCATGGCCCTCTGTTCTGGTTTTCAAAAACATTGGATAAATCAAGAGACAAATATTTGAGCATAGCCAAGTTTGCCAGCCGCAATGTCAGTGTTATCGGAACAATATTCATATTGATAGTGTTGCTTATTACCGGACTCTTAAAAATTAGCCAAACCAGTTTTATTCCGGAAGAAGACCAAGGCGTATTTATGGTTGATCTTCAGTTGCCTGAAGGCGCATCATATGAAAGAACGGAAAAAGTAACTCGTCGCCTTGCAGAGTTTATAAAAGAGCAAAAAGGTGTTTCCCACGTTATGAACCTTACCGGTATCAGTATGATTAGCGGTAGTGGAGAAAATGTGGGCTTTATGGTTGCCATTTTGGAGCCGTGGGCAAAAAGAAAATCTTCTGAATTACTCTCAACCAATATTATGAATAAGGCCAAGATGCAAATATCCGCCACCACACCGGAAGCCAATGTCAATATGTTTGAAATGCCTGCTATTATGGGATTGGGTATGAGCAATGGTATGGATTTCAGGTTGCAATCACTTGATAGCAGCGATCCTCGCGAACTTGAAACTGCACTCATGATCATGCTCAAAGCAATGAATACTTCTCCTTACCTGATGTATGCTTATTCAACTTATAATGCCCAAACACCGGAAATTTTTGTTGAAGTAAACCGCGAAAAAGCCGAGTCTATGAAAACATCCGTAGCCAGCATATATAATACGCTCGGACAATATCTCGGATCGTCATATATTAACGATGTCAACTTTGGAACACAGGTGAACAAAGTTATCATCCAGTCTGATTGGAAATATCGCAAAGACATTGAGAGCATCAATAAACTATATGTCCAAAATAACGAAGGTAAAATGGTTCCGTTGGGCGGTATGATCAGCCTCAATAAAAAGCTGGGACCTCGTGCGATTAACCGTTATAACCAATATCCTGCAGCTTCAATTACCGCTATTGCTCGCCCCGGAGTATCAACCGGTGAGGCTATGGCCGCCATTGAACAACTTGCCGGCAAAGTTTTACCAAAAGGTTATGGTTATGATTGGTCAAGTATGAGCTATCAAGAAAGAGAAAACCAAGGAACAATCGGCTCCCTCATCTTGTTGGCTATCGTTTTCGCCTATCTCTTTTTGGTTGCGCAGTATGAAAGTTGGTCAACTCCGGTGCCGGTTTTGGCCTCTGTATCGGTTGCTATGGTCGGTGCCTTGTTAGGTCTGTTCATCCACGGATTACCTCTGTCTATATACGCACAACTGGGATTGATTCTATTAGTCGGCTTGGCAGCCAAAAATGCAATTTTGATTGTGGAATTTTCCAAAGAAGAACACGAAAGAGGTGCAACTATAACCAGAGCCGCAATGGTTGGTTTGAAAGAGCGTTTTCGTGCGGTTTTGATGACGGCATTTACCTTCATTTTAGGCGTTTTACCGATGGTTGTGGCCAACGGTGCCGGTGCCAACAGCCGTATTGCCATCGGTGTTCCTGTGTTTTACGGAATGCTTGTAGGAACCGGTGTCGGCTTGATATTGATACCGATGCTCTATGTGTTGTTCCAAACCATAACCGAAAAGCTGATTGCAAAATTTGGTAAAAAGTAAAATACAAATTTATTGAGCCCTATGAAATGAAAAATGAAATATCAGGAATTTTTCCCAAAGTAACGGAAAAGAGCTTTCCGATAATCAATGTTAAAAATACTAAAGGCTGTCCTAAAACGGTAGCGGAAATTATTGTTTGTAACAAAATCGATTATATCCCTAAAGTCAGCGTAATTACTCCTGTCTATAACGTAGAACAATATTTACACGAAAGCTTGAATAGCATAGTCAATCAAACACTTAGAGAAATAGAAATTATCTGCATTGACGACGGCTCCACAGATAATTCTTTTGAAATTCTGAAAGAATATGCCGCCAAAGATAACAGAATTACAATTCTAAAGCAAAAAAATTTTCATGCCGGTGTTGCTCGTAATGCAGGAATCACAGTTGCAAAAGGCGAATATCTGATTTTTTTGGATGCTGATGATACCTTTGAACCCAATATGCTTGATGAAATGATTAAAATTGCCACCAAAGACAATAGTGATATAGTAATGTGTAATGCTCTTAAAAATGTTGACGGAGAATTGCAAGAAGGAAATTTTGTGCGTGAAAAATATATTAAAAATAATATTTTCTCATGCTATGAAAAAGATACAGCCTCTCATATTTTTCAAACAATATACGGCTTCCCGTGGAACAAGTTAATTGCACATTCTTTGATAAATAAGCACAAACTGCGTTTTTCTTCGATAGATCACCACAATGACACCTCTTTTATCATGACATCCATAGTCGCCGCAAGACAAATTTCTTATACACCTGCCAAATATGTCTATTACAGATACAGAAGCGATTCTTTATGCCATGCCGCCAAAGATTTATCGTGCATGTATAAATCTCTGCATGAAACTCATGAACTTATTTCAAAACTTAAAAACTATAAATATATAAAACACAGTTTCTTAAACTATGTAATAGAGTTTACATTGTATTATTATAACAAAAGAACAATTACGGCAAAAGAGAAATTGCTTCTCTATATCAACCAACTATTTCAGGAATTGAAAATTAAAGATAATCCTGCAAGTTCTTATTACGATATATCATCTTATAAAAAAATGGAAAATCTCATTGATATATACAACAGCAATACAATTACGGAAAAAGCATTTAATATCAAGAGCAACAACAATTTCTTAAAAGCAACTCTGCTTTTTTCATATTATTTATTGGCGGCGGCATATTTACGGCACAAAAAGAAAAATCTCTTAACCAAATAAAAAGGCACTTTTACCAAAAAGTGCCTTTATTTTTCTCAAAAAATATAAAATCTTAAAACTGCTCTTGCAATTCAAAGAAATAAGCTTGGGGGTGATCGCAAACCGGACATTTTTCAGGAGCGTTAGGACTTTCAACTCTGTGGCCGCAATTTGCGCATTCCCAAATAACTTTTGTCGGACGAGAAAAGATTTTTCCCTCGCACAAAGAGTTGAGCAAAGCATTATATCTCTCTTCGTGACCTTTCTCGATATTTCCTACCATTCTGAACAAGTTGGCAATTTTTGTAAAACCTTCTTCATCAGCTTCTTTAGCCATGCGATCATACATGCTTGTCCATTCAAAATTCTCACCGCTGGCGGCATCTTTGAGGTTATCCATTGTAGAGGGCACTTCACCGTCGTGCAAAAGTTTAAACCAAATTTTTGCATGTTCTTTTTCATTATTGGCAGTTTCTTCAAACTTAGCGGCAATAATGTTATAACCTTCTTTCTTAGCCTTTGATGCATAATAAGTATATTTATTTCTGGCTTGCGATTCGCCGGCAAAAGCCTCCATCAAATTCTTTTCAGTTTTAGACCCCTTAAGTTCCATAGTTTCACTCCTTAACTAAAATTTATTACAATCAACACTGATAATAAATGTATTTTACAATTTTGCAAAGAAAATGATTTCGCTTGTTAGCACATTGATTAAAATAATTGAAAATTATATGCAAATAAGATATATAAAATCTAGGTTAGCAAAAAGATTAAAAAGGAAAACAAAATGATTACATTGATAATTGCCGCAATTCTTATATTTGCTGCATCTTCGGTATATGCCAATCCTGCCTGTGCCGTATGCACGGTTGCGGTTGCCGCTTCACTTGAAATTGCCCACTATTTTGGTGTTGACGATAGCGTCGTCGGCGTTTGGGCTGGCGCATTTTTGGCACTTTTAGGCTATTGGATGATTGTTTGGTTTGAACACAAAAAATGGCGCTTTGCCGGCAGAGATTTTTTGCTCATTGCTTTGAGTGTAGGCATGATAGGTTTTATGTATGTGAGCAAGTTAGAATATGATCCTCAGCCGATTTTAATATTTTTCCTCGACCCGTTTTTGTTTAGTGTAATTGTGGGCGCGGTTGTGCTTATTTTATCCCACCATTTTTATCAATGGATGAAAAAGAAAAACGGCGGTCATGCGCATTTTCCTTTTGAAAAAGTTGCTGTTCCGGTTGTATCATTGGCTTTGGTCAGCTTGCTGTTCTACTACTACCCGATTTGCCAGAAAGCCCAAGAATTATATAGTTTTTAGGAGAAAATAATTGAGTAAAGAAAGCAATATTAAAGAATTTGTAGAAAAGATTGATGCCGCCAAAAAAGTCAATCCCTAAGATTTATCTTCTGACCAAGATTTAACCATTGCTATTATGAATTTGATTTCCATTGAGGAACACTTGATGTTCTCCGGTGCCAAGACCGGTAAAAACTCCTATTATGACTTGATTGAACAGGTCAGAGAAACCCGCAAAAATTTAATGCAAAAAGTAATCCCTGAATATGAGGGCGAAGTATGGTGTATATCCAAACACTTGCTTTCTGCCTCCATGCGTCTGATGGAAGTTGGGACCAAACAACAAAGCTTGAAACACAAAGAAGAAGCTTATAAGCTTTTTGACCAATCATATGAGCTTTATTGCCTGTTTTGGGGGCTCAATATGAAACTTCTCAACTTAGAAGACGTAAAATGGATAGAAGACAGTTTTGATGATGTGAAAAAAATAACTCAAAATTTGTCCGACAACACTGTTTCTGACATCAAAACAGCTGAGCCGGAAAAATCTTCTTCCGGAAATTCCGCATTTTCCAAAATTAAAAACTTTGTGCGTAAAGCTGTTGATTGCTGTATAGAATAATTTTAGAGGAACTTTCCTATGTCTGATGAATTCAGCAAAATATATGAGAATGACACCAACGAGGGCAGGCCTCACTGGTTTTCGCAGAATATGTTTCGTCTCATGATGTTTTTAAGTTTTGTATGGTGTGTAATCATCATTGTTTATATTACCAAATTTTTTGGATGGAACAATCTGTTTTTGATGATGCCGGATGAATTTGGCATCTTTTTGGCAGGCATTTCGCTTCCTCTGCCTATTATGTGGTTGGTAATATCGTTCATCGACAGGGAACAAAACTTTAAGCAAGAAGCAAAATTTCTGCGCTCCTATATGCAACAGTTGGTATATCCTGAATCCGGCAGCGCAGAAACTGCAAAAGCTTTAGGCTCGGCAATACAGCAACAGGTCAGAGAACTGCAAGAAACAGCAAAACTTGCCACCCAAAAAACCGAAATGATAAAATCTGAACTCGGTGCCAAATTGGACGAGTTTGCAAACATTCTTCAAGTGCTGGATAATTATTCTTCTAAAAACATTGCAGAATTGAGCAGTGCCGTAAAAAGCCTGATGCTTTCTTTTGATCAGGTTTCATCCAAAGCATATCAGGCTACCAAAGACTTCAACCAATGCAGCACCGATTTTTCAAAAATCGGCGAATATTTTCAGGAACGTGTAAATTCTATTGTAGAAAAGCTCTCTCCGACTGTTCACGATATTAAAGACAGCATAAATACCATACAAAACATTTCCGAACAATCGCTTCCCAAGGTTTTGCAAGATACTCACCAAACGGCAGAATTTTTTGCGAAAACATTAAATCTTGCAACCAAAAAGGTAGAAGAAAACAGTTTATCATCGCAAGAAAGAATAATTTCTCTCACTCAAGATTTGCAAAAACTCGGTGAACAGATGGAAAATGTATCAGCGCAAAGTGCGCAATATTTTGAGAAAACCGGCGATAAATTACGCGCGGTTATCATCGAAATGACAGCCAATGCAGAGCGGATTTTAACCAACATCCACAATTCGGGAACCGTCTTTTTGCAACAATCCGCGGACTTAACTTCGGCAACCGATAATACACTCAATCACGTAAGTTCGGCCATTTTAGAAATCAGCTCATCTCTAAATAATTTTAATGCCCAAAGTTCGGATATCATTTCCAACTCCAAAAATTTTAATGCTGCACTGCAGCAACAAATCGAAATGCTTACATTACAGGCCGAAAAAGCCAATCAGGAGTTTGTTGCTCTGGAAGAAAAATATCGCAATGCCAAAGTTGATACATTCTTGAAAGATGCCGCGGTTATCATCTCCAAACTTAATAATTTATCTGTTGATCTCAATGCCGTCCTAAACAGTGACAATCAAGAAAAATTATGGAAGAGATACTATGAAGGCGATACCAATATTTTCATCCGCACTTTAACCAAAAGCATAAACCGTGAACAAGCACTTAAAATAAAACAAGAATATGAGCAAAATCAAGAATTCCGTTCTATGGTAAATAATTATATGCAAGAATTTGAAAGTCTTGTAAATCAAGCGCGTGCTTGTGAAAAGTCAAACATTTTGCTTTCTTTGATATCCGGCGGTGATATAGGCAAAATATACTATATTATGGCCAGCGTTCTTGATAAGTTGAATTAGAATGGGTATTCTGGATTTTGAAAGTCAGGTTTTTTTGGCCCCCATGGCGGGAATAACCGACAAACCAATGCGCAAACTTGTCCATTCTTTCGGCGGGGGCAATATTGTCTCGGAAATGGTTGCAATCAATGCCTTAGAGCGCAAAAATCCCAAAACAAGCCGTATTGCAGATGTCAGAGATGAGCCCTATCCGGTAATTGTCCAACTGGTTGGCTATGATGATGTTATGTTCGCCGATTCGGCCAAGCTTGCAGCTGAATTAGGTGCTCATGGCATAGATATAAATATGGGCTGTCCGGTAAAAAAAATCGTCAATAATAATTCCGGAGCATATTTGAGTAGAGACCTTGCTCAAGCATCAAAAATAATATCTTCGGTAGTAAAAGCAACACCGCTGAAAGTCAGTGTTAAATTCAGGCTCGGTTGGGATCACGATCACATAAATGCCGTAGAGTTTGCAAAAATGTGTGAAGATAGCGGAGCATCATATATCACCGTTCACGGGCGCACCCGTAGTGATTTCTATTCAGGTGTTGCCGATTGGAACGCAATTGCCCAAGTGAAATTATCCGTCAAAATACCGGTAATCGGCAACGGAGATATTGTAGACGGTCCATCAGCAGCCGCAATGATAAAGCAAACCGGCGTAGATGCTGTTATGGTAGGCAGAGCAACTCTCGGTGCACCATGGCTTATATCGCAAATTGATTGTTACTTAAAAGGAAAAACATTTTCGCCGACAATCACGATTGAACAAATAAAATCGACCTTATTAACCCATATTAAAGAATTGCGCGACTATTATGGTGACAGAACAGCACTTGCTTTATCTAGAAAATATGTATGTTGGTATTGCAAAGGTCTTCGTGATGCCAAGCGTTTTAGAGAGCAATATGTAAAAACTTCCGATTTTGATAGCGCATTCAGCGTTATTGATGACTATTTTAATTTTGTTGGAGAAGATGAGAAATGAAAATAATCGTAGGCGGAGCCAATAGTATAAGCCGTAGCATTGTCCGTTATTTAAGCCACGGCAATAATGATGTTATTGTAATTGATAATGACGAAGTTGCCTTGAAAAATTTGGCCCAAGAATGGGATATATTGCCTGTAAACGGACTTGTTTCTCATCCTGATATCCTAAAACAGGTAGATGCATCTTCTGCCGATTTATTGATTGCCGCCACCGATAGTGATGAAGTAAATTTAGTAGCCTGTCAGGCCGCTTATACACTTTTTAATATTCCACGCCGGATAGCCAGACTTGATTCTCGTGTCTATCTAAAAGCCGCGTGGGGCGGATTGTTTAATGATGACAGCCTCCCGGTAGATTTGGTTATTTCACCGGAATTTGAGATAGCAAAAGCAATTATGAATATTATAAAAAATCCCGGAATGTCGGCAGTTTATCCTCTTGTTGATAAAAAGCTTCAGCTACTGTCTTTTCGTATAACACGCAAATGCCCGTTGGCCCAAATTCCGTTAAAAAACATAAAAGATAATCTGCCGGAATTTGACATGATGATAGTAAGCATAATGCGCGGCGGAAAAGTTATTATTCCTTCGGGTGAAGAGATGTTGCACGGTGGGGATGAAATCAACCTTTTGATAGAAAGCGGAAAAATTGAAGATGTAGTAAAAAATTTTGGTTTAGAACACAAATCAAACGAAAGAGTAATTATTGTCGGTAGCAACAAAACGGCACTCTATTTGGCAGAGAGTCTTGAACAAGACGATAATATTGTCAGCTGTAAAATTATTGATGAGGATCCCAAAACAGCCTCGTTTCTGGCCGAAAAACTCAATAATACAGCGGTATTTTGCGGCTCAATAATGAGTGAGAATATTTTATCCGAAATAGGAATATCTTCAGTAGATGCATCGATAGCCATAGATTTTGAAGATAAAGATAATCTTGTTGCCTCAATGGTGGCCAAGAAAAATGGTGTTGAAAACACAATAGCATTGGTAAGTGAGCGCACTGCAAATACGCAGATTATCAATATAGGTGAGAATATTTTGGTAGATAGAACTTCAATAATGATGTCATCAATCTTAAAAGAATTGCGCAAAGTCAATATGGCACAAGCATATTCATTCGGCAGTTCTTTGGGCGAAGTATGGGAGATTGCAATAAAAGATTCTTCACCTCTCATCGGGAGCATAGTTTCAGATATAAAACTTCCGCAAAACAGCAAAATATGCGCCATCGTCAGAGGAGATAACATTATCTATGACGTTCTCAAAGAGCATATCGCCGCGTCTGATCACATAATTTTCTATTGTGTTCCGTCAGCGATTAAATCGGCCGAAAAAATATTTGCCTAACAAGTATAAAAACAAACTTTACTAATTGTAAAAAACTGTTATTATTAAGAAAAACAACAATAAAGAATGGAAAAAAATATGTCCGATACCAATGTTCAAGAAGATTTCTTAAACGATATTCGTAAGAAAGAAATTGCTGTTACCGTATTCCTCATCAATGGTGTAAAGCTGCAAGGTGTTATTACATGGTTTGATGAAAGCTCGCTTTTGCTGCGTCGCGACGGACACACACAGCTCATATATAAACACGCTGTCTCGACCATAATGCCGAGTGCTGCCGTAGATATTTCCGGCGAAGAATAAATTGTCTGAACCGGAAAATCAGAAAAAATCCCAGTTTATTGCGGGCATAATTTGCCCTAATATTGCATTCAGCAATTCTTTTGCCGAAGATCGACTTGCCGAAACCATAAGGCTTGGTGAAGCAATAAATCTTGATATTGTTTATACCGAAGTCACAAAAATACGGCAAATCAATGCCGGCAATTTTTTCAATAAAGGAACAATTGCAAGATTAGCAGAAATTGTAAAGTTGCATAATCTTGAATTGATAATAATGGATGCCAATTTAACACCTGTCCAACAGCGCAATTTGGAAAAATCTCTCAATGTCAAAATTATCGACCGCACGGCTCTGATTTTGGAGATTTTTGGAGAACGCGCCCAAACCAAAGAAGGAAGCCTCCAAGTTGAACTGGCGCATTTGACATATCAGCGCAGCCGCTTGGTCAGAAGTTGGACCCACTTGGAACGCCAACGCGGTGGTGCCGGCTTTTTAGGCGGCCCCGGAGAGACACAAATCGAACTTGACCGCCGAATAATAGATGACAAGATAACCAAAATCAAAACAGCCTTGGAAAAAATCAAGCAAACTCGCGGATTGCAAAGACGAGCTCGCCAAAAAGTGCCCTATCCGATAGTTGCGCTTGTCGGTTATACCAATGCCGGAAAATCAACACTATTTAATTATCTCACCAAATCTGATGTATTTGCTAAAGATATGCTTTTTGCCACGCTTGACCCGTCTATGCGTCGGCTCAAATTGCCTTCGGGAAGAGAGATTATTCTATCCGATACTGTCGGTTTTATATCCGACCTCCCGCACGAGTTGATAATGGCCTTTCGCGCTACATTAGAAGAAGTTTTGGAGGCTGATATCATTATTCAGGTCATAGACGCCTCCGGTGCCAACTCCAAACAACAACGTGAAGACGTGATTGAGGTTTTGCATAGTTTGGGCTTGGAACATATTGAACACCAAAAGGACTACATAGAAGTCTATAACAAAATTGATTTATTGGAAAACAAACCCAAGAATCCCAATAACCGCAATCTATATCTTTCTGCCAAAACGGGGGAGGGATGTGTCGAACTTTTGCATACCATAGATAAAATTCTTTCTCTTTCTCATCAGACAATTGCCATAACAATCAATGCCGGCAACGGTGAATTGTTGGCTTGGTTATATCGTAATACTGAAATTATCTCTCAAATTATCAAAGAAGATAAAATTCATTTAACAATAAAGATTTCTTCCTCAGACAAACAAAAACTGGATAAAAAACTCTCCTCCGATTGAAAAACATAAAATCAGCTATATATAAAAATAAAAGCA
>JAGCXO010000009.1 GCA_017961285.1 Alphaproteobacteria bacterium
TGTGTGTGTGTGTGTGCAAAATCAAGCTTTCCAGCAAACTACCTGCTGACTTATTATGACAATTTTCACAACACATAAACATACATTTAACTCCTTTATAGAGTATAATTTACCACAAAAAAACATTTTTGTCTAGAAAAAAATAATAGCAAAGAAAACTAAAGATATTGTTAAGAGGGAAAAATTTAAGAAATGTCATGCCTCGATTCCGCAGGAATCGTCAGGGCATCTACCGCTTTTGTTTTAAAAAAGTCGAAGCCCCTTTCATCGGGATTTTACCTTATATACTTTCTTGCTTCTTCCAACTCTTCCATTGTATCAATATCTGCCGGAGCTTGGTTGTTCAATTTCAGCTCATCAACCAATTTTGCGCGAATAACCATTCCGTTTTCCAAAGCACGCAATTGTTCCAGCGATTCACGCTCTTCCAAAACCCCAACCGGCAAAGAAACAATTTTCCTCAAAGATGAAGCCTTATAAACATAAATTCCCACATGATGATAAAAATCGTGGTTTTTCACTTTTTCCGGATTACGAATGAAAGGTGCCGCCGCACGCGTAAAATATAAACATCTGCCTTCTTTTTGCCCCTCTCTCAAACCCATAACAATTTTTACATTGTTCGGACTCTCAACTTCTTCTTTCGAGTCAAAAACCATACCGACTGTCGCAATATCGCAGCCGCTTTTCTCAACAATCTCTATCAACTCATTATTAATTTGTGGATTGACATTGATTGCATCACCTTGAAAGTTAACCACAATATCATATTTTGAACCATCTGCATCAATCTCTTTCAAGGCCGCAGCGATTCTATCTGTTCCTGATGGCAATTTCGGGTCTGTCAAAATCGCTTTTGCCCCGAATTTTTGGCACTCATCTACAATAACCTGATCGCCTGCCGCAACATAAACATCACCCGGTACTGTTTTCTTTACGTTTTCATAAACACGCTGCAACAAACTTTTCCCGTTAATATCCAACAAAGGTTTGTTTGGCAATCTTGTCGAGGCCATCCTGACCGGAATCATAGTAACTACTTTTGACATAGACATCTCCTTTATAATTCTTGCATTTATAAAATCTATATACTATAACAGGCGCAAAGAAAAGGACAAACGACTATGCAAGTGGATATTTTTGATTTTGATTTAGACCGCAATCTTATTGCCTCACAACCGGCAAACCCTCGCGACCATTCAAAATTATTGGATTTAAGTATCGAAAATCAAATTTCAGATAGACATTTTTATGACTTGCCCTCCCTTTTGCAAAAAGGCGATTTGCTGGTTTTTAACGATACCAAAGTTATTCCTGCGCGCTTATACGGAGCAAGAGGAGATGCAAAAGTCGAAGTAACTCTATATCGCCCGATTGACGGCATTGAATGGTGGTCTTTCATCAAAAATTCCAAACGCCTGCATAATGGCGACATCATAAAATTTTATACCGATTCCATTTCGCCCGACAACAGCAATTTCTCCGCTCAAGTTATCGAAAAAAACGGCGAAGACGGTGTCCACATCAAATTTTGTTGTCCGGCACAAGAACTGGCCGGCAAATTACAACAATACGGTTTGATGCCTCTGCCACCTTATATAAAAAGAGAAAAACCAACACAAAACGGAATTTGGGACAAATACAACGACAAAGAAAATTATCAAACAATCTATGCCCATTATGAGGGGGCTGTTGCCGCCCCAACCGCAGGATTACATTTTACTCCTGAGGTTTTTGAGCAACTTGAAAAGAAAGGTATTGAAAAAGTTTTTATCACTTTGCACGTAGGGGCCGGCACATTTTTACCGGTCAAAACAGATGATACAAAAGATCACAAAATGCATGCCGAATACGGACAGATTACTCCTGAAGCTTGTGAAATCATCAATCGCGCAAAAAAAGAAGGCCGCAGAATTATCGCTGTCGGCACAACCTCACTGAGATTGCTCGAAAGCGCCTCTGATGATAACGGATTCGTTCATCCTTTTGCCGGCAGCACCGACATATTCATCACCCCTGGCTACAAATTTAAGGTTATTGATATGATAATAACCAACTTCCATTTACCAAAATCCACTTTGTTTATGCTCGTTTGTGCCATCGCCGGAATTGACCGCATGAAAAAAGCTTATCAGCATGCCATTGAAAAAAAATATCGTTTTTATTCTTATGGAGACAGTTCAATTATCAAATGCGTAAATAAAATTTAAACTTATACAGTTTACAATACGCATCTTGAAAGGAACATCATTGCTAAAAAAATATACTAGATACTTGCGGGAAATTTTTCCTCTAATGCGCCACTCTTGGTTACCTGCCTGCATATTGCTCATCGCGGTATGTCTCTTTATGTTTTTAAGCCCTTTTGAGCCGATAGTAAAACAAACTCTGCATGTTCTTTTCTACTTTTTCAGCATTTCCAGCATTATTCTGTTGGCAAAAAACAACTGCAATCAACCGCTGTTTTTTGTAATATGCACCATAATTTCATATATGCTGATCAACTATCTAAAACATATATACGGGATTATATATTACACATCTCCGGCCTATTACAATCTGACATTTTTAATTTGCGCCGGAATGCTCTTTTTCTATTTTCTTCCCAACCGTCCATTTTTCTCTCATGACACACTAAAATTTATCACCTTAATTATGCTCGGCTTTTTCCTTGGCGAAGTCTTGAGCCGCACAAACATAAAATTAAACATCCCGACTTCAACAAATTTTGGTATCGGCCTGCAAATTTTTGGAATATTTTTATTTACCTGTGCATTCTTTACCATGCTCTTACACGCCTCCATTTTCAACAATATACTAAATGTCGGGCTGACATATTCTTTCATTTCAATAGCTATCGGATTTTATTTATCCCCACAACCTTCCGGTCTTGTAACATTCTTTACCTGTGGAGCATTTATAAGTTTTATCTGCATTATCCAACACCTCATATTCATAAAACACAAAGACATCTCAACCGGTTTTGGTAACGCATATACTTTCTCACAAAAAACAAAAAAACTTCCCCTAAAATACGGACTTGGAATTATTTGCATCGACGATTACAAACACCTACTTCAAGCTTTCCGCAAAAAAGAAGTATGCAATATAATGCAAATGATAAGCAAAAAGATTTTTTCACTGGAGCCTGAAGCGCAGATATATCGCTGCACTCCCGATGAATTTATAATCATCTTTCCAAATGCCGAAAAAGGCACTTCTTTTGCCAAGGTTGACGAGATTCGCCGACAAATTGCCGCTTCAGATTTCATCCTAAACAAAATTAAAAAGCCTTTGAAAATAACTGTATCTTGCAGCGTTGCCGACAAAAAACGCAGCGACAGCAACGTAAATAGCGTGTTTATAAGGGCACACCGTGTATTGCAAAAAACCTATAAATTTACGCAAAATATTACTTCGAAGGCTTAAAGCAAAAAACAAAAAGCAAAAAAATTCCCAACAAAAAGACCGGCACCGAAAGCCACTGCCCCATTGTCAGCCCCAAAGACAAAAACCCCAATTGTTCATCAGGCTGTCTGACATATTCAATCAAAAAACGAAAAACAGCATACATCAAAACAAACAAAGCTGAAACAATCCCTCTTTTTTCTCTTACTTTAGGCATTTTCCAAAGAATATTTAAAACAACAAAAATTACCACACCTTCTAAAAACGCTTCATATAACTGCGAAGGATGTCTTGGCAAACCGCCTCCGTTTGGGAACCTGACCGCCCATGGTAGATCAGTTACTCTGCCCCACAATTCATCATTTATAAAATTGGCAATTCTCCCCAAGAACAACCCAATCGGCGCAAACAATGCCGCCAAATCTGTCAACAACCAAAAGTTAATCTTGCGCGAATATGCAGTATATAAAAGCCCCAAAACAGCACCGACCGCACCACCGTGAAAAGACATTCCTCCATGCCAAATTGCTAATATTTGCAAAGGATGATGCCAAAAAAACTCCCGTCCATAAAACAACACATAGCCTAACCTGCCCCCAAAGATAATACCCAATGTTGCAAAAAACACTGCATCTTCAACTTGTTGTTTTGAAAGTTGCAAATCATATTTTTTTATCATTCTCAAGGTCAAAAACCACGCCGCAATAATTCCGGCCAAATATGCCAATGAATACCATCTGATTGCAAATCCTCCAATTGAAAACGCAATAGGAGAAATCACCGGAAAATCAAAACCTGTCATCAAACCTCCGCTAAAAAATCAATTAGTAAAAAGTATATTAATTTTCACATACATATCCACATTTAAAAAAAATTATTCAACAACACAAGTGTAACTCATTGATTATAATAAATTTTATTTTCAAACAAACATAAAAATATTAAATTAAAGTGGAAAACTTAACTAGTGAATTGTCATTTACGATTCTAAAATGTTATCAATAAGATTGTCATTTTAAATCGACTTCATTTTAGGAGTTTTTTATGAACTTGGCTGCAAATATATTGCCTGCGCCTAATCCTATTGATCAAATTGAGACGTTTCTCAATGCTCACTCCTATACTCTTGAGCGCCGCAGTCCAAACGAGATTGTTGTAGAAATTCAAGGCAAATGGAACGATATGCTGGTGTTCTTTTCTTTCGAAGAAAATATGAACTGCCTGCACATTTCTTGTCTGATGAATATCGAAATACAAATTGAAAACAAAAGCAAAATTTTTGAACTTTTAGCACTGATCAATGACAACCTCTGGGTCGGACATTTTTCCTATTGGCCCGAACATAAAATGCCGGTATTTCGTCACTCTGTTTTTTGCAATGAGCAAAACCCGCAATTTGATAAACAGATTATCCAAATTTTTGATATTGCTGTTAAAGAATGTGAAAGAATGTATCCCATTTTCAAAGTTGTCCTAACCAAAGGGATGGAACCATCACAAGCTCTTTATCCGATTCTAATGGAAACCGCCGGCCAAGCATAATATGGAAAACGAATTCAAAATTGTCAGTCCTTTCGAACCCGCCGGAGACCAACCTCAAGCAATAGAAGAACTTTGTCAAGGTATCAATCAAAATCTAAAAAATCAGGTTCTACTCGGTGTTACCGGCTCCGGAAAAACTTTTACAATGGCAAAAATTATTGAAAAATGCCAACGTCCGACCTTAATTATGGCCCCGAACAAAATTCTCGCCGCTCAGCTTTATAGCGAGATGAAAGAATTTTTTCCCAACAACCACGTTGAATACTTTGTTTCTTATTACGACTATTATCAACCGGAAGCCTATGTCCCAAAGACAGATACTTATATTGAAAAAGATTCTGCAATCAATGAGCAAATTGACCGTATGCGCAACTCCGCAACTAGAAGCATTCTGGAAAATCGTGATGTTATAATTGTCGCTTCTGTCTCTTGCATCTACGGCTTGGGTGATGTTGCCTCATATTCTGCCATGACTTGCGAGCTGAAAACCGGTATGGAGATTGAAATTACCGAAGTCTGTCGAAAACTTGCAGAACTTCAATATGAACGCAATCAGCAAAATTTTGTTCGCACCACCTTTCGCCTACAAGGCGACACATTAGATATTTTTCCTGCTCACTACGAAGACCGCGCATGGCGCATATCATTTTTTGGTGACGAAATAGAAAATATATACGAATTTGATTCGCTGACCGGTAAAAAAATTCTCGATTTGGAAAGAGTTGTTGTATATCCCGCAAGCCATTATGTTACCCCTCGCCCGACACTATCGCAAGCTATTGTCAACATTAAAAAAGATTTAGAAACTCAACTTTCCATATACCGCCAAAACAATCAGTTACTTGAAGCTCAACGCCTTGAACAACGCACTCGATTCGATTTGGAAATGTTGGAAACTACCAATCATTGTAAAGGCATTGAAAACTATTCTCGTTATTTAACCGGACGCGCACCCGGAGAACCACCTCCTACTTTATTTGAATATCTGCCAGAGGACGCTCTTTTGTTTATTGATGAAAGTCATATCTCTGTTCCGCAAATCGGAGGAATGTTCCGCGGCGACCGCAATCGCAAATCAACTCTTGCACAATATGGATTCCGGCTTCCTTCTTGCTTGGATAATCGCCCTCTAAAATTTGAAGAATGGGATAAAATGCGACCGCAAACAATTTTTGTTTCTGCCACCCCTGGCGATTGGGAACTCGAACAAAGTCACGGCAGTTTTGCCGAACAAGTGATTCGCCCCACCGGTTTGACCGATCCTATTTGTCTTGTTCGTCCCGTTGAAAACCAAATCGACGATCTCATGGCGGAATGTCAAAAAATAATTGCTAAAAAAGAGCGCGTTCTCGTCACTACTTTAACCAAAAAAATGGCCGAAGACTTAACCGAATATTTAAACGAAAACGGTATCAAAGTCCGTTATATGCACTCGGATATTGACACTCTGGAACGCATAGAAATAATCCGTGATTTGCGATTGGGAGTATTTGATGTTTTGGTTGGTATCAACTTGCTTCGCGAAGGTTTGGATATTCCGGAATGCTCACTTGTAGCCATTTTGGATGCCGACAAAGAAGGATTTTTGCGCTCAACACGCTCCCTGATTCAAACCATCGGACGCGCCGCCCGCAACGCCCAAAGTCGTGTTATTCTTTATGCCGATAAAATGACAAAATCTATCCAAGATGCATTGGATGAAACCAACCGCCGCCGCGATAAACAGTTGCGCTATAACTTGGATCACGGCATAACTCCGCAAACCATCAAAAAGAGCATTTCTTCCACCCTGCGCGAGATGAGCGAAACCGACTATGAAAAAGAAGAACCCATCAATGCCGGCGACGCTAAAGATATTGAAAAACAAATCAAAGAATGCACCAAATTGATGAAAGAAGCCGCCACCAATCTCGACTTTGAACAAGCAGTTATCTACCGCGACAAAATCAAAAATTTGGAAAAACTCGCCATGCGCATTTATGACAATGCTATGTTTATTAATGAGTAGCTTCTTCTTTTTTCACAAATTCACGCCAATCTTTCCCATTTATAAGCATCTGCTTTGCCAACGGTTTAGAACCGTTTTTATAAGAAAATACAGCTTCAAGATTCAAGTCTTTTCCATTATTCCATAAAATCCTTTGCAGCCTATCAGCCATATCTTCATTAATATAAAAACGACATAATCTAACATCAGAATTATAACGCACCTTTTCACAAAATTCTTCTTTAGGACAAACAGAATTTTCAAACTGAGAACAATCTGTTTTTTCCCAGTCGACCATATATTCAACATATCTGCCCGCAAGCAAATGACGAGGATCATAACCTTGAATAGCAACTTTTACATCCACTCCTGCATGCAGCTGAAAATACAAATAAATCACCCATGAAAGCAAGGCAAAATACGGAACCAAAAACAATACAATCAACAATTTTTTAGGCATTAAAAATCTCCATCTTCTTAATATACTTATATGTTTTACGTAAAACATAAATCCCCGTTAAAATTAAAAATCCTGCCATCAAAAATCCAACTCCGGTATCAAACAAATTATTAAAGCGCGAGATAAATAAGAACAAAATATACAACTCTACCAAATGAGTATTAAACACAAAGGCACGCATGCTCTTATCCTTAAACGCCAACAACATCCGACAAGCCAAAAATGCAAAAACAAAAACATTTGCCCAGTTATTATCAAAACCTAGAGCTCCGCCTCCGAACATGGCTATTCCATACATAAACAGCAAATTCCAGTAATAAAAAGCTTTTGGGAGAACTATCTTCTTACTTAAAACATCATATAACAATTTGCCCAGATAAGCCAGCACCGCAAAACAAACCGTTACATAAATTAAAACCAACAGCTTGTCATAATGCTTCAAAATTTTTTCAATTGCTCTTACTGCTTTTTCTATAAATTCCTCACTAATGGAACTGCATATCACCCAAATCCAAAGCATATTCAAGACAGTTAAACGGCTGCATAATACAAATATCAAGCTTAAGAGCGACCATGACAAAGCAAAAGAAGACCAGTTTCCGCCCAAATTAAATATCTGCGCGACCAAGCCGATTGTTGCTCCCACAAAAAGACAAGATAAAGTCAAAAACAACTCCTTACATCTCTCTTTTTTGTTAATAACACTCCAATATGTTGCATACAAAACACCGCCCCAAATTGCAAAATCCGCAACCACTTTGACCAAACTCGGAATATCATCCCAATTTGCCGAAATCAGCAAAATAGTTCCCAAACCAATAAAAAGACCGGCAATCCAATACAAAAACCTCCAGGCCTTACTCATATTACCGCTCTTGCTGTAACTTAAAATTTTCTCAGCCTGAGCTTTGGTAATAATCTTATTTGCAACCAACTCATCCAAATCAACTCGTCTTTTCATATTCTAATCCTTAGCTTAAAATTCTAATAACTCAATTTTATCTCCGTCTATTCGGCATTTTCCACCCACCGGAAAAGTTATAATCGGGGTTGTATGCCCAAAATCAACATTGGCAATCACCGGGATATTTTTTAGTTCTTTTTTATTTGCTAATATCTTTTCCAACATTTCTCTGGTTACTTTATGCTCTGGTTCAAACCTTCCGAATACCACCGCTTTTACCGTCGCAAAATCAGGATGCAACATCAAAGCTTCCAGACTGCGATTAAAAGCCCAAAGAGCATCTTCCGAACAATGCTCCAAAAACAAAATAGAATTCTTAATATCCGGAAAATATGGTGTGCCCTTCAACTCATCCATAAGTCCCAAATTTCCACCGACCATACGTCCTTCAGCCTTGCCTTTATTCAAGAGCCAATATCCGTCATTTTTAATAAAATTGCGGTTCTCTTGATCTCTAAACCATGGATCATCAGACCATTCAGCAGAAGCTTTTATCTCAAAAGGCTTATCTTGCATCAAACATTTTTGAAAATACTCTAACGTATAGTCAAAACCTTTCAGCATTCCAAAACTTGAAAAATGGGGCCCTGAATAAGTAACTAATCCTGTCCTTGCATATATTGCATTACTAAGGGCTGTAATATCCGAGAAACCGCAGAAAATTTTCGGATTCTTTTTTATCAAATCATAATCAAGATAATCCAAAATCTCCATACAATTAACACCGCCAATTACCGTCAAAATTGCATCAACGGATTTATCGGCAAAAGCTTCATTCAAATCATCCGCACGCGATTTTATCGAAGATGACAAATTCTCATCACATTCATCAACATTTTTACCATAAGAAACTTTTAATCCCATTTTGTCCAAACGCTCATTTGCAATTTTACGACAATCTTCTTTTATAAGTGCCATACTGCGCGACGGCGCAATAACTCTGATATGTGAACCCGAATGTAATTTTGCCGGTATCATTTCTATCCCTTTCAAAAAATTTTTTAACAAACTGACCAAAGTCTAACACTCAATAGTTAACACAAAGCAAAAACAAAAGATATTTTTCAAAACCAAAAGAGCAGTCTTTCGACTGCTCTTTTTTATTCTATTTAAGCAACTTTTATTAGTCAACAATATTAACTTTGCCGCCGGCTTTTTCCACCAAAGCAACCGCTGCTTTAGAAGCAGAATTAACCGAAATATTGACAGCGGTATTAACTGCACCGCGAGCCAACAAACGAACACCGTCATAAGATTTGTTAACCAAACCGGCTTTATTCAAAGCTTCCAAATCAACTTTATCAGCTTTCAATTTACCGGCATCAATAGCCTTTTGCAAACTGTCCAAATTAACAACTGCAAACTGCTTAGCAAACGGATTCTTAAAACCACGTTTCGGCAATCTGCGGTAAATTGGCATTTGTCCGCCTTCAAAAGCATTAATAGCAACACCGCTACGAGCTTTTTGGCCTTTTTGACCATGGCCGGAAGTTTTACCTTTACCACTTCCGATACCGCGACCTACGCGAATGCGATTTTTGGTTGCTCCATAGTTGTCTTTCAATTCATTAAGTTTCATTTTCTTCACCTAACATTTTTATCCGGCCGACGGCTCCAAAAACAGAGCCGCCAAGCCCGATAGATTAATCTACTATTTGAACCAAATGAGGAATTTTGTTAATCATTCCTCTGATTGCGGCGGTATCTTCCAGCTCGACAACCTTGTTCATTTTGTTCAAGCCAAGTCCGATAAGGATAGCTTCTTGTTTAGCAGGACGGCCGATTGCACTGCCGATTTGCTTAACTTTTATCGTTTTTCTAGCCATCGATTAAGCCTCCTCTTTTTCTACTTTTGCATTAACAGAACCTTCTCTGCGGCTAACAATATCACCAACTTTTTTGCCTCTTTTGGCAGCAACCATTCTTGGTGAATTGATAGAAGTAAGAGCATCAAATGTTGCCTTAATCATATTGTATGGATTGTTAGAACCCAAAGACTTTGCAACAACATCTTGCACACCCAAAACCTCAAATATAGCACGCATAGGACCACCGGCAATAACACCGGTACCGGCAGGAGCAGTTCTCAAAATAACTTTTCCTGCACCAAAACGACCATGAATATCATGGTGCAATGTTCTGCCCTCACGCAAAGGAATACGAACCATATTTTTCTTTGCTTCGTTTGTAGCTTTGGTAATAGCCTCTGGAACTTCAGCAGCTTTACCAGAACCGAAACCAACGCGACCCTTTTGGTCTCCGACTACAACAACAGCAGCAAAAGACATTGTGCGTCCGCCTTTAACGGTTTTAGCTACACGGTTAATATGAACCAGTCTTTCAACCAATTCTTCTTTCTTTTCTGTTTTACGACGATCTAAAGCTTGTGTCATACTAACCTCCTTAGAATTTCAAACCAGCTTCACGAGCTGCATCAGCCAAAGCCCTAACACGGCCGTGATAAATGTAACCACCGCGATCAAAAACAACTTCGCTCACGCCGGCTTTCAAAGCTCTTTCAGCAACAGTTTTACCAATTACAGTGGCAGCAGCAACCGTTGAAGTTTTTTGAACATTTGTTCTGACTTCTTTATCCAAAGTAGAAGCCGAAGCAACAGTTGCACCTTTAACATCGTCGATGATTTGTGCGTAGATATGCTTACCGCTGCGAAAAACTGACAATCTCATTTTGCCGTTTGCAGCGTTTCTCAAAGCTGTTCTAACGCGGGCTTGTCTTTTCTTAAACAATTTTCTTGACGTATTCATCAGACTCATTCCTTATTTCTTCTTGCCTTCTTTACGACGAACATATTCATTAGTATATCTCACACCTTTGCCTTTATATGGCTCCGGTTTTCTATATTCACGAATTTTATCGGCAACTTGTCCGACAAGTTGTTTATTAGCTCCGAAAACAGTTAACTGTGTCGGTGAAACACAAGTAATCTTAATACCTTCCGGTGCCATAAACACAACTTCGTGTGAAAAGCCTAAAGATAATACCAATTTTTTCGAGCCTTCCATTCTGGCCTTATAACCTACGCCAATCAATTCCAACTGTTTGGTAAAACCTTCGCTTACACCTTTAACAATAGAATTTATTTGGGCTCTGGTAGTTCCCCACAAAGCTCTGGCTTGCTGTGATTGACTCAACGGAGTAACCACAATTTTGTTCTCTTCCAATTTGGTGCTGACATGGCTATCGTCAAAAGAAAAAGACAACTCACCGTTTTTACCTTTTACAATAACCGTATTGTTCTCAATTTTAACTTCAACACCGGCAGGGATAACAACTGGATATTTTCCAACTCTAGACATACCAATTCTCCCTTAAAATACCTGACAAAGAATTTCACCGCCAACATTGGCTTTGCGAGCATCACTATCACTCATAACTCCTTGCGGAGTAGAAATAATAGAAATACCCAAGCCGTTATAAACTCTTGGCAAATCTTTCACGCTAGAATATACGCGACGACCAGGAGTTGATACACGGTAAATTTCTTTAATTACAGAAGCACCTTCAAAGTACTTCAACTTAATACGAAGTTCATCAATACCGGCCTTAACATTATATCTTTCATAACCCAAGATATAGCCTTCTTTTTTCAAAACTTCTAATACGCTTTCACGCAGGCGAGAAGCAGGAGAAACAACTTCCTTTTTCTTCGCGCTTTGTGCGTTTCTAATGCGTGTGAGCATATCGCCCAAAGGATCAGACATAGACATCTAAAAACCTCCTACTACCAGCTTGATTTAACCAAACCGGGGATCTCACCGAAGCCTGCCATTCTTCTCAATTCGTTACGGCAAAGCTTAAACTTGCGATATACCCCGCGTGAACGACCGGTGTTCTCACAACGATTCTTAATGCGAACCCTTGAAGAACTGCGCGGCATTTCTGCCAACTTCAATACCATCTTGAAACGTTCTTCAGGAGAGGTATTTTTATCTTTGATTGCTGCAACCAATTTACCGCGTCTTGCTGCAAATTTTTTGGTTTTAGCAACCCTTTTTAAGTTTCTGTAAATTGAACTTGTTTTTGCCATATTATCTCTCCCGCTTAGTTCTTAATCGGTAGGTTAAAACTGGTCAGAAGCATTTTTGCTTCTTCGTTGGTTTTTGCCGATGTGCAGATAACAATATCCATTCCGCGAACAGCATCAACCTTTTCATAGTTAATTTCCGGGAAAATAATCTGCTCTTTAATACCAAAAGCAAAATTGCCTTTTCCATCAAAGTTCTTTCCCTGAATTCCATGAAAGTCTCTAATTCTCGGTAAAGCCATATTTACAAGTCTCTCCAAGAATTCATACATTTTTTCGCGTCTCAAGGTAACCTTGCAGCCCAAAGGCATACCTTCTCTTACCTTAAAAGTAGCGATAGACTTGCGAGCATGAGTAATAATAGCCTTTTGTCCGGCAATCAAACTCATTTCATCAGCCGCATTGTTCAATTTTTTCTTGTCTGCCACAGCGTCACCAACGCCCATGTTCAAAACAATTTTGGTCAACTTAGGAACCTCATGTGGATTCTTGTAACCGAATTTCTCCACAAGAGCTTTCTTAATGACTTCATTATACAATTTTTCAAAATTTGTCATCTTTCAAAATCCCTTATTTATCGATTACATCACCGGACTTACGGGCAAAACGCACCTTACGTCCATTAACTTCTTTATATCCAACTTTTGTTCCCTTGCCTGATTTAGCATCAACAATTGCAACTTTAGAAACATTTATTGGGGCTTCTTTGGTCAAAATTCCGCCGGCAGAAGCTTGGCTGGGTTTTGTATGACGTTTAACCAAATTAACGCCCTGAACAACAACTTTACCCTCTTTCGGCATAGCCTTTACAACCTCACCGGTTTTGCCTTTGTCATCACCTGACAAAACAATAACCTGATCGCCTTTTTTAATTTTTAACTTAAGGTTCATTACAATACCTCCGGTGCTAATGAAATTATCTTCATAAATTTCTTCGCACGCAATTCTCTGGTAACAGGACCAAAGATACGAGTTCCGATCGGCTCTCCGTCCTTATTAATCAGAACAGCCGCATTAGAGTCAAAACGAATAATAGATCCGTCTTTACGTCTAATATCGCTTGCTGTGCGAACGATAACTGCTTTATGGACATCACCTTTCTTAACACGGCCTTTCGGCAGAGCATCCTTAATCGAAACAACGATTACATCACCGACGGTTGCATGCATTCTTTTAGAACCGCCCAGAACCTTTATGCACTGCACTTGACGTGCGCCCGAATTATCAGCAACATCCAAGTTGGTTTGCATTTGTATCATTTTTTTATTCCTTCTCTATTCGGCGTTATCAACTAACACTGTCCAAGATTTGGTCTTTGAATAAGGTTTAGATTCAATAATCCTAACCTCATCACCAATCTTAAACTGATTATTCTCATCATGAGCCGCATATTTTTTGCTTCTCTTAATGAATTTACGATAAACAGGGTGCATAACTTGACGTTCAACTTTAACGACAACTGTCTTATCCTGCTTATCACTAACAACAACACCTTGAAGAATTCTTTTAGGCATATCTTTTTCTCCTAACTATTCTTCTTACGCTCTGTTATAAGCGTATTGATTTTTGCAATATCGCGACGGACTTTGCGCATACTTGCCGTATTTTGCAACTGTCCGGTAGAATGTTGAACACGCAAGTTAAATTGCTCTTTTTTTGATTCAAGCAATTTAGCTTCCAATTCATCAACACTCATACTGCGAAGTTCTTTTGTTTTTGCCATCTTATGCTACTCCTTGGTCAGAATTAAGGCGTTTTACAAACTTTGTTTTAATTGGAAGTTTGGCTGCACCCAAAGCAAAAGCTGTTCTTGCAACTTCCTCAGGAACACCATCAATTTCAAACATAATTCTGCCTGGTTTTACTCTGGCGCACCAATATTCGATAGAACCTTTACCTTTACCCATACGAACTTCGGCAGGTTTATCAGATACTGGCACATCTGGAAAAATTCGAATCCATACTCTTCCGGCTCTTTTCATTTCACGCGTAATCGCACGACGAGCTGCCTCAATTTGGCGAGCTGTAATACGATCCGGTGTCAAAGCCTTCAATCCATATGCTCCGAAACTCAATTCCGCACCACCTTTAGCCAAGCCGTGAATACGGCCCTTGTGTTGCTTGCGGAATTTTAATCTTTTTGGACTTAACATTTTCTTATAACCTCAAAGTTTACTTGTTACTAGCCAACTTTTTGTCTTGAGCCATCGGATCATGAGCCATAATTTCGCCCTTATAAATCCAAACTTTAACGCCACAAGCACCATAAGTTGTGTGAGCAGTCGAAGTTGCATAGTCAATGTCAGCGCGCAATGTGTGCAAAGGAACACGACCTTCACGATACTGTTCGGTTCTGGCAATTTCTGCCCCGCCCAAACGACCGCTGCAGCTTACTTTAATTCCTTCAGCGCCCAAACGCAATGCTGATTGCATAACGCGTTTCATAGCTCTGCGGAAAGCAATACGTCTTTCCAATTGTTGAGCAACACTGTCAGCAACAAGCTGTGCATCCAACTCCGGTTTTCTTACTTCCAAAATATTCAATTGAACTTCCGAAGATGTCAAAGCTTGAATTTCTTTTCTCAAAGCTTCAATATCTTGTCCTTTCTTGCCGATAACAATACCCGGTCTAGCCGAATGTATGGTTACTCTGGCTTTTTTGGCAGGACGTTCAATCACAATCTTGCTGATTCCGGCCTGAGCCAGTTTCTCTTTCAAGAATTCTTTAATTTTAACGTCTTCATGCAAATATTGAGCATAATTCTCATCTGCATACCAACGAGAGTCCCAAGTGCGGTTAACTCCCAAACGAAGACTTGTAGGATTTGCTTTCTGTCCCATACCTTTACTCCCCACGCTCGGTTACAACGATTGTAATGTTGGAGAAAGGTTTCAAAACCCTGGCTCCTCTTCCGCGACCGCGCGCATGCATACGTTTCATTACAAAACTCTTTCCGCAATAAGCTTCACTAACATAAAGCTTATCAATGTTTAACTGATGATTGTTTTCAGCATTTGCAATCGCAGATTGCAAAACTTTCAAAACCGACTTTGCAATTCTCTTCTTTGAGAAAGTGAGCTCAGCAACAGCCTTTTCAACATTTAAACCACGGATTGTCGCAGCAACAAGGTTAAGTTTTTGCGGGCTTGTACGCAATGCATAGCAAACAGCTTTCGCTTGATTTGCAGCAAGGCTTCTAACGTCTTTAGATTTTCCCATTACTAACTCCTATTTGCTTTCTTATCTGCGGCGTGGCCGTAAAAAGTACGAGTAGGAGCAAATTCACCGAATTTGTGGCCTACCATATCTTCAGTAACCAATACCGGGATAAACTTATGACCATTGTGAACACCAAATGTCAAGCCAACAAACTGTGGCAACATTGTTGATCTGCGCGACCAAATTTTTATAACCTCATTACGGCTAGAATTTCTGGCAGCGTCTGCTTTCTTCAGAAGATATCCATCAACAAACGGTCCTTTCCATACTGAACGTGTCATTAGCTTATCTCCTTCTATTTCTTATTATCATGACGCGAACGCATAATAAAGCGATCTGTCTTCTTGTTAGAACGTGTTCTTCCGCCTTTAGTCGGTTTGCCCCACGGAGTTGTCGGATGACGACCGCCAGATGTGCGACCTTCACCACCACCCATCGGGTGATCAACCGGGTTCATGGCTACACCGCGTGATACAGGACGTAAACCCAACCAACGTGTGCGACCGGCCTTACCTAAAGACCTGTTTTGATTATCCGGATTAGAAACAGCACCAACTGTTGCCAAGCACTCTTCGCGAACAATTCTCAGTTCGCCCGAGCTCAACTTCAATTGAGCATATCCGGCATCTTTACCAACAACTTGAGCATAGCAACCGGCAGCACGAACCAACTGTCCGCCTTTACCGGAACGCAACTCAACATTGTGAACAATTGTACCAACCGGCATATTTTTCAAAGGCATAGCATTTCCGGGTTTGATATCAGCTTTTTGAGCCGAAATAACCTTGTCACCAGCCTTCAATCTTTGAGGAGCCAAAATATAAGCCTTTTCGCCGTCTTCATAGCTGATCAAAGCAATGAAAGATGAGCGGTTCGGATCATATTCGATTCTCTCAACCGTGGCTTCCATATCAAATTTATTACGTCTGAAGTCGATAATTCTGAGCTTGCGTTTATGTCCGCCGCCCTTTCTCCGACTTGTAACATGTCCAAAATTATCACGCCCACCGGTCTTAGTAAGACCAATTGTCAAAGACTTCTCAGGAGCTCCTTTATAAAGCTCGCTTCTGTCAACAATAACAAGTTGACGAAGTCCAGGAGACGTGGGCTTATATGTTTTTAACACCATTTTTTAAATTCCTGTTGTAACATCAATATTTTGACCTTCGGCAAGAGTAACCAAAGCTTTTTTATAGTCAGAACGGCAACCCGTATGACCTCTGAATCTTTTTACCTTACCAAACTGACGAATAGTATTCACTTTAACGACCTTGACGCCAAAAATAGCTTCAACGGCAGCTTTAACAGCTTCCTTGCTTGCATCCAACGGAACTTTAAAAACAACTTTTCCGTTTTCTGACAACAGCATAGATTTCTCAGTGATTACCGGACGAACCAATGTATCATACATAGATGCAACTACATTGTTGGCTTTAACATTCTTTTTCATTTCAGTCTTTCCTCCAAGCAGTTAACAGCGTCTTTAGTCAACACCAGTTTGTCTCTTCTCAAGATGTCATATACATTGGCGCCGATTGTCGGCAAAACATCAATACCGGCAATATTGCGAGAAGCCAATGCGAAGTTAATATCAACTTCTTTTCCATCAACGACCAAGCAATTATTCCAACCCAAAGCATTGAGCTTATCTTGCAAATCTTTGGTTTTTGGTGAAGACAATTTAATATCATCAACAACAACCAAATTACCGTCTTTAGCTTTTGCAGAAAGAGCAATTTTCAAGCCTAAACGTCTGAATTTCTTGGTCAACTCATGTGAGTGATCACGAACAACCGGACCAAACACGATTCCACCTTTTCTAAATTGAGTTCCTTTACGGCTACCTTGACGAGCATTACCGGAACCTTTTTGCTTAAAAGGTTTCGCAGGCGTCAAAGCAACTTCGGAACGGCCTTTAGTTTTGTGAGTTCCGGCTTGCATTTTGGCCAATTGCCATCTTACAACCCGTTGCAAAATATCAGCTCTGACTTCCAAACCGAAAATCGATTCGTTAAGTTCAATAGAACCGACATTTTTATTATCTAAACTTAAGATGTCCTGTTTCATCATTTTATTCCTTTAAATTATGCATTATCAGCTGTTTCAGCTTTAACTGCGACAGGTGCATCAACTTTTTTCAAACCTGCAGGCAAAGGAAGCTCGACATTTGCAGTTTTTTTGATGGCATCAGTAATACGAACCCAAGAATTTTCACTTCCCGGAACACCGCCTTTTACCATAATCAAACCCTTGTCAGCATCAATGGCTACAACTTTAAGGTTTTGAACGGTAACACGTTCAGACCCCATATGTCCTGCCATTTTCTTGCCCTTAAATACTTTACCCGGGTCCTGTCTCTGACCGGTAGAACCATGAGAACGGTGAGAAATAGAAACACCGTGGCTGGCTTCCAAGCCGGCAAAATTATGACGTTTCATCGGACCTGCAAAACCTTTACCTAAAGATGTTGCACAAACATCAACAAATTGCCCGCAAACGAAGTGTTCTACAGACAGCTCAGCACCAACAGAAAGCAGGCAGTCTTCAGAAACTCTGAACTCGCCCAATTTCTTTTTTGGCTCAACATTAGCCTTGGCAAAATGTCCTTTCAAAGCTTTGGAAACATTTTTTGCTTTAACAGCACCAGTTCCGAGTTGAACAGCCGTATAACCGTCCTTCTCTTGTGTCTTAACTGCAACAACTTGCAAGTTATCAACACTCAAAACAGTAACTGGCACATGAGTTCCATTTGCTTCAAAAATACGGGACATTCCCAATTTTTTTGCGATTAAACCAGTACGCATTTTTATTTTTTCCTTTTCAATTGGTTGATCTTCCCAAAAATTCAAAAGACCAACATTGCTTATTTTAATAACGGGTAATTATTTATAACAAACAATTACAACTTAATTTCAACATTAACACCGGCAGCCAAATCAAGCTTCATCAAAGCATCAACCGTTTGCGGTGTCGGACTGACAATATCAAGAAGTCTCTTATGAGTTCTAATCTCGAACTGCTCACGCGATTTTTTATCAACGTGCGGAGAACGGTTAACCGTAAATTTCTCAATTCTTGTCGGAAGAGGTATCGGGCCTCTTACATTTGCCCCCGTTCTTTTGGCTGTATGCACAATTTCTTTTGTAGATAAATCGAGCAAACGATGGTCAAAAGCACGAAGACGAATTCTTATATTTTGTGTATCCATCATATTAAATACTTTTCCTATAACTAGAACGGCACGATTCGCCTATGGCAATCTCACCGCCTAAAAAATTAATACCATGTAAAATACTGAAAAATCAATATGTTACGCTATATTTTATATCACCGTCAGAACTGCGTAAAACGCGCAAAACCCGACTAAGTGAGCGCTTTGTAACACATTCAAAAATATAATGCAAGTAAAAAAATCACATTTTTTAATTTTTTCACAAAACTTGAATCCCTTGCTCTGACTCCCGTTGAGTCAAATTTTTATTTTCTATTTTCTCATTATGGACAAAATTTATAAACTGTAAAAATCCGGCTTTTTACCTAGACCTTTTGCCACACAACACGCAGTCGCGCAATTTCGTGATTGTCTTCTCCGGCAGTCATCTCATGCAGACTGATTTCCCCATCAATCTGAGTGTTCACATTAACAATATCACCGTATAATGTCTCTTTCTTAAAAGCAATTTCAATTTCTACCGGAGCATTTTGTAAACGAAAATCCTTTACCACCGCCTCTGTCGCCCATAAAGGATAGACCGCATTATTAACATGTCCGTTCACATCAATATCATCATATCTGACAGCAAAACTTTTTCTAAAAGACACATTTTCAGGCAGACATATTTTTGGAAAATCTGTATCCAAAGCCCTATCCTCAACCACCTCATAATCGGGCAAATTTTCCCTCAGGGCTAACGGTCTTTTCTTAGCAAAATCAATCAAAATCCACTGGCTTGAAGCAACAATAATCACTTTATTGTTCTCATCAACTACCTCAAAATCTCTTACCGCTCCGATTTTCTTCTCTTGCGAGGGCCAAGTGACAATCTTCATCTTTTCATGCCACGAAGGCATACGGAAAATTTTTATATGATAATTAGAACCAAACCAAGCAAGTCCGTTTTTAATACAATGCTCAATACCCACACCTAACAATTCAGCATGCGTATCGGCGGCATCCTGAAACATATTCATCAAAGAAACAATCCGCAACGTTCCTCTGCAGTCACATTCATAACTGCATATAGAATATTCGCGCGAAAACTTGCTTATTTTCATATTTTTAATCCTTTAAGGAAATGACAAACTCGCCAACAGTTTTTGCTAAAGAAAACATATTAAAGAACAAAGTTCCGGCATACTTTATTTTTAAGACATTATCATCATTTTCTTCAAAATATTTATATGGATTTGACTCATCAAAAGAAGCCAGCAACTTTTGTTTATATGTTTTAGCTCTGCTCGGAAGTTTTGAATGATAATCGGTTGCCGCTAACAACCAATCTTTTCTTTGTTTATATCTTCCCACCAAAAATTTTGCAGCAACATCAACATTTTTCTCAGGATCAAACGCCTCCTCCAAATTGGCAAATTTATCACCGTGGAAGCGCAAATTAACCTGCATACAACCGACATCAATACTATCATAGCCAAGCTCCTGCAGTTCTTCTACAGCAGCAATAGCTTCTTCTTTGTTTTGATAATAATGCCCTTTGCCGCCGACATTCACCGTCCACGGCCACGCAGTCTTTTGTTGCAGCTTTTCATTCCATCTGCCTGTTTCAACTTTTGAAATAGAAACCAGTAAATTCTTTTTTATACCATATTTTTGTTCTGCTTTAATTGCCGCATCAAAGCATGCCATCCCTTCATCGGCAATCGCAATATCTTGCGCTGCTGCCGGCAAAGGCTGAAACAACATCAGCAATATAAAAAATAACATAAATTCTTTTGATACTTATAAAAAATATAAAGTATCCCTCTGTATCCCTAAGATTGCCACAAAAATCCCCCTTTCACAGTTTCATTTTGCTTAACGGCACCCAAAAAAATCTTAGGGGCATTTCACATACAATGTGGCAACTTGCCACATTTTCAAATCAAAAAACAAGAGAGCTATAACACAATTATTTTTTAAAATCCAGTAAAAAATTCGCCAACCCGGTTATTGCATCACATATATCGGCACTAACATATTGAAAATTAGAACTTTTTTTATACACAGTTTCGTCTTCATAAAGCTTGCGATTTATTTCCATTTGCAAGGTAAAAACACTCTTTCTCGGCTGGCAATAATTAAAACTTGTATAAGCACCGGAATACGGACAATCCAAGCTGACATTATACTTTTGTTCCAGCCTTTGCGTCATAAACTCAATAATTTCCGGCGCACAGCTTTGCTCAAACAAAGTTCCCAAACAAACCTCAATCTGGCGATTATCCTGCATTATATTACAAATTTTCGAAGGCATTGAATGACAATCAAGCACCAAACAAAAACCAAATTTTTTCAATGTCTTATCAATAAGTTTTTGCAAAGCCTTATGATAAACATTATATACATTTTTAATCCTTGCCTGCGCCTCATTATAATCCAAAAGGCCGTCATATATATTTTTTCTGTTTGCGGTAATTCTGTGTAACAACCCCAAACCCGCACGGCAACGCTTATTGTTTGTAACAACGTCATTATCAGGATAATTATAAAACATAGATGAATCTATTTCTAAAACATCACGATTAACATCAATAAAAGCTCGTGCAATATTCAACGAAAGCAACGGAATTCCATAATCCGAAGCATCCATAATCAATTCATCAACATAAGGATCTTCATTGGAACGAAGCTCGTTCTCATCAACATCAACCTTAGCCAAAAACTCTTGAGGAAAAACCCTTCCGCTATGCGGAACAGAAAGAACTAACGGATAACGTTGATTCTTAACATTATATTCCGTAATAATGTCAAGTTTTGAATAATCCACCTTAAAACTAAGCTTCTTATCACTCATTTTCCGTCCTTTCTTAACAACATTTTCCCATACTACAGCAAAAATATTAAATATTTAATAACAAAAATTCTTGCATTTTTCAAACAAATAATATAAAGGTAGTTTTGTCTCGGGTGTGTAGCTCAGCGGTATGAGCACTACGTTGACATCGTAGGGGTCACAGGTTCGATCCCTGTCACACCCACCAATCCAACAAAAAACTCCGCAGCACAGCGGAGCTTTTTTGTTTTACTAAAGTCTATTTTTTATTATAAGCCTCTTCAATAACCTTTACCAACTCGTTATATTTTTCTTCCCCGAGTTCAGCCCTTATGTCTTCCATCATCTTTGCGGCATCTCTTTCAAAATTATCCGGATACGGAATCTCTTTTACATGCCTGACCTTAACTTCATATTTATTTGCAACTTCCGAGCCGCGCTCCTCAAAAATCATCAAATCATTTTGCTTTGCCAATGTAGGTCTCAAATCAGGCAAAATATTGGTCAGCAAATAAGCTTTTGTTTTGTTTCGAATAAGAATTGCGCAATTTCTGCCATCATACATAAAATCCGCATCATTAACGACACCCTCATCGAGTTGAAAAGCAATGGCATACTTGTCGCCTTTTTGCAAAATACTAAACTCGTCAACTAAAATATTTTCCAACGACATTTAATTTATTCCCCCTATTCTCTTCCTGTGTATTTGGTAAAATCAGCTGTTTTATCGTCATCTTTATAGTTTTTAATAGACGTGGCTATTGCAAGACCAACCAAACCTGAAGCAGCCATCGCACCTATTTTATATTCTTTACTATTAAAATCAGCTTTACTCACACCGATTGTTGCAGCAGTCGCCCCTAAAATAACTCCAGCTCTAATAACGTGATACTTTGCTTTATCCCAGAACTTGCTACCACCTTTGGCTACTTCTTTATACCCGTCAATAGCTACTGCAGGAGATTCTTGAACTTCTGTCTTAGCTTCCGCATTAATATCTTTTTCAACCATTTTCCAGTCCTCCATCAAATTTACTATATAGTCATATCATACCATTTGACAAAAGATTTGTCAACGTTAGACGACCTAAAATCTAGCGATTCAAGCAAATTGTAACAAAAAATTCTTAATTATACATTAAACAGGAAATTCAGCAAATCACCGTCTTGAACAACATAATCCTTGCCCTCTGAGCGCATTTTACCGGCCTCTTTACAAGCCTGTTCACCGCCCAATCGCACATAATCATCATAAGCTATTGTTTCGGCTCTAATAAATCCACGTTCAAAATCCGAGTGAATAATCCCCGCACATTGTGGAGCTTTTGAGCCTTTTACAAAAGTCCAAGCCCTAACTTCTTTTGGTCCGGCGGTAAAATATGTCTGCAAACCCAAAAGCTCATATCCGGCCTTTATAATTTTGGTAAGTCCTGTCTCCTCCAGCCCTAACGTTTCCAAAAATTCCTGCTGTTCTGCTTTGTCTTCCAACTGAGCAACTTCCGATTCGATTTCCGCAGAAATTACGACGGCCTTTGCATTTTCTTTTTTGGCCTTCTCCATAACCATATCCGAAAACTTATTGCCTTTTGCCGCCGAATTTTCATCCACATTACAAACATACAAAACCGGCTTTGAGGTTAAAAGTTGTAGCATTTTATATTCTTTAATCGCGTCTTTATTTGTTGCATCCGGCGCCGCTGTCCTTGCCGGCTTTCCACTTTTTAAAGCAGCAATAATCGGTTCCATAACCGCCAAACGCACAACAGCTTCTTTATCTCCGCCTTTAGCCTTTTTTGCTGTTTGATCATATCTTTTTTCCAGCGATTCCAAATCCGCTAGCATCAACTCTGTCTCAACAATTTCCGCATCTCGAACCGGATCAACACTTCCCTCAACGTGAGTTATATTATCGTCTTCAAAACAGCGTAAAACATGAATTATGGCATCAACTTCCCTAATATTGGCCAAGAACTGATTCCCCAATCCTTCACCCTTAGATGCTCCCTTTACAAGACCAGCAATATCAACAAACTCCAATTGCGTAGGCACAACATTTTTAGGATTGACCATTTCCACCAATTTATCGAGCCGCTTATCCGGAACAGCAACCCTGCCAGTATTTGGCTCAATCGTGCAAAAAGGGAAATTGGCAGCCTGTGCCGCAATAGTCTGCGTTAAAGCATTAAACAAAGTAGATTTTCCAACATTCGGCAAACCGACAATTCCGCAATTAAACCCCATTTTATCCTCCTTTTGCCATTCCAATCTTGTTACTGAAAGCCGACATTCCGTCATTCAATAAAATCTCAATATTATCAGCAATTATCTCTATATTTTTTTGTAAATTTTGCTTTTCATCTTTAGAAAAACCGGACAACACATAATTTATTGCATCCTCATTTTTTGGATGTCCAACCCCAATTCTGACGCGATGATAAGCATTTGTAATGCAAGCATCAATACTCTTCAAGCCGTTATGTCCGCCGGTTCCGCCACCTGTTTTGGCCTTTAATTTTGATATCTCCAAATCCATATCATCATGAATCACAACAATATTTTGCGGCAAAATCTTATAAAACATTGCCGCCTTGACCACAGAATTTCCGGATAAATTCATAAATGTTTGCGGTTTCAGCAAATAAACTTTGTTGTTGCCGATTCTCCCCTCTGCAATCAAACCCTCAAATTTTTCGCGCCAAACACCAAAACCAAACTTTTCAGCAATGGCATCAACAGCCATAAAACCTGCATTATGACGAGTTCCAACATACTCTGCACCGGGGTTTCCCAAACCAACAATCAAAAACATATCAAAACCAACATTTAAACAAGTTTCGGAGCGCAAACAAGAACAAAAAATTCATTCCCGTCAACGCTCCGAAAAAAATCTCTAAATCCTATTTTCTTAAGAAATCGACGTGAATCGGCTTGTCAGAAACCGGATGAAATTGCACATCTTGGCAAGAAACCTTAATAGCTTTGCCATCAACAACAACTTCAATGTCTGCATCATAAAAACCAACCATATCCAAAGCTTTCTCAAGCTCAACAGGATGAAGGCTAATCATAACCGGCTCTTTTTTATTGCCATAAATAATGGCTGGAACACGGCCCTCACGACGACACGCCCGAGCTGCCCCCTTACCTGCTTTTTCGCGCTTTTCAGCATTAAACGTAATATCTACCATTTTATTATTCCTTATAAATTAAACATCATCCGGCCTCCAGGGGTGCCGGAAACAAGTGCTTTCTACATCAATTTTTTTTAGATTGCAAGCATTTATTTTAACAAAAAAACGGCCACCTTTAACAGTGGCCGCAAACAATCAATTTTCTTTGTGATTTCTTTCATAAAGAGCAACATAAAATCGCTCACAAAAATTACGACGAGAACCATAAATCTCTCGAAGTTTCAAAGAATTAGGCACATCTAAAATATGCTCCTGAGCCTCAAAAGAAAGGCGGCGCCTTTTAGCATACATTTTCAGCAGGTCGGGCGCTTTTTGATGCTCCAGCATCTTCATCTCAGCCTCTTTAGAAAGCCAATACCTTTGGGAATAAATATCCAACAACTGCAAAGCATTGGGCATTTCCAACATTTTGAACTGAGCCTCTTTACACAAACCGCTGTGCTTAACATAAGCTCTCAGCACTTCTTCGGCATTACGGCCTTCAATCATCAAAACCTGATCTTCCGGACTTGACTGCTTATATCCGGAAATGATTTTTTTCAATTTTTTAGTCTTCATACAATAATTTTTTGTTAATAGATATTCTTGCCTCAGCTAACACAAATTTTTAATATACGCAAGAAAAAACCGCCCTAAGGCGGTTTTTTTCTAAACAAACATATTATCCAACAAATCTTTACAATATGCCCTCAATTCCGGATTTTCCATCAGCGAAAGCCGCAAATTTGCCTTTGCCAAATCCGCATTTGTTCCACAATCAAAACGCGTAACATCACAGAGCACACCTGTAAGTTTCATACCTCTCTGTGCCGCCAAACCGGTGGCATCAGCCAAATTTATTTCACCGTTTGTGCCCTTTTTAACCTCAGGCAAAATATCCATAATTTCATTTGGCAAAATATACGGCCCCATACTTGCATAATTGGATGGAACTTCATTAAGTGGCGGCTTTTCAATTTTGCCTTTAGCGCGAACGATTCGACCATCTCTAACCGCACCGATCAAAGCCCCATAACGAACCATCTGCTCTCTCGGAAATTCCATAATATTTTCAACCATACCGCCTTCCTGTTCATACACATCCAGCAACTGGCGCAAAACGCCTTTTCCTCCGTGCGTATTGATATAAACATCATCAGCCCACATAACAATAAAATCTCTTTTACCTACAATGTCCTTTGCCATCAAAACCGCATGACCGTTACCTCTTGGCTCACTCTGTTCCGCAAAGCTGAACTTCATTCCTTCCGGAATAATTTTTTCAACTGCTTCCAACAAGTCAAATTTTCCCTTCTCACGAAGATGATTTTCGAGCCACTCGTTTTTTTTATAATAGTTTTCAAATAAATGGCGGCAAGATTGATCACTATACACAAAAACGATTTCCTTAACACCAATCTCCGCACAAGCATCAACTGCATATTGAATAATCGGCAAATTATTCAATGTTAAAAATCCCTTATGTAACACTTTTGTAGTTGGCAAATTTCTGGTTGACAACCCTGCAACCGGAATAACACATACTTCTGGTTTCTTGTTCATATCATTCTCCTAAAAAACAAATATATGAGAACTATAGCATATAAAAAAAATTAAGCAAAAGTTTTTAATACATTACTACCCGGCTTTTATACATTTTTATCATTCAGAGTCAAAATTTATAATTCTCTTCTTTCCGCCGGCTGTCGAAATTGAGCCAAAAGAGGAAGGACTTTCAACCACCGCACTCTGTGTTTGAGCAGCCGTATTTCTATTTTTTACCTCTTTTTCTTCTTCAGCTGCCTTACTTTCAATATACTTTTGATAATCCCCTATCAACAGCACAATTTCTTCTTTTTTCAATATAGCTTCTTTACTCAGCGCATCAAACTCATCAACAAATTGTTCCAGTTTATTCAAATCTTTAACATCTCTTGAATCATTCATATCCTTGCGAGATTTAGCATTGATAGCATCCATTTCCTCAATCAGCTTCTCTATGTGCTGTTTCTTTTCAACCACAACCGGATCAGCATACAAAGAATATTTGGTGCTGATTTTTGCCAATCTTTCACCGGCTTTACCTTCAATATCCAAAACATTTGCCACAAATTTTTGTGTTCCCGAAGTCTGCTCCACCACCGCACTAAAACTTTCATTCATACGGATCCTGACATCTTGTCCATGTATAAAATCAAAACTTTCCATAATTTTCGGCTGCTCTGCTTCTACTTCATCTATTTGTCCCCTAATATCCGCGATAGTATCATCATCAATATCAACCATTTCCCTTTTTGATAAAATTTCATCAACAACCGCATTTTGTTTCAAGATTTGTTTTTCCACATCATCATAATATGCTTTAATTTTTTGATTTTTAACTTTGTCCATACAAGCCTTAAAACGTGGCAACAAATCCAACTGCAATTGCTTCTTTATTGTTTTTGCTCTTTGTTGCTGTTCATCCATAAGTTTTTTGTATTTCTCCACACGAGCATCATTTTCTGATTTTACCTTATTTTCTACCTGCTTTTTATGTTCATTATAAAACTTTGAAATCTGCTCAACATCAACTTCCAGCGTAGGAGCAGAAATATCTCCGTCAAGCCCGAATGAAAAATCAGAAATATCTTTAACATTATTAAGATGAGCACTAAAATCTGCATTCATAATCCAATTGGCGATTCCCCCGCCGACAACCGCGCTGACGGAATAATCTTTTGCTTTGAAAACGGCATTCTTAACATCAAAGCTACCGGTATTAAAAACAAAGTCAAAAGATAAATTATCAAAATTCGTGCCCCCTTTTGCATGATTTTCTTGCACAAATGAACGCAAATTATCAGAATTTTGACGCTCCAGAAAATCCTCATAAATCACCGACATATTCCAACCTTTTACTTTTAAGTCATTAACAACAACCTTTCCTTGTGCCGATAACTTATTAAACATATCATCAAAAGAAGAAGCGTCTGTATTAAAAGACATATCCATAGATAACAGGCCATTTTCCAAACCATATACCAAACCGCTCCAATCATCTTTTTTCAACCTAAAATCTTTCAGATTATACTTACCTTTAAGTTGATTTTGCATTGGAACATCGAGTTCAAAATCCATACTGATTACCCCGTTTTCTTTTTCGGCAACAAATTGCGAAACCTTCAAAACCTGATTTTTTAAGGACATCAGCCATGATGCATTATCAACACTATATTTATCATACGAAAGATTCCCGACATTTATTTTTGCTTCAATATCCCAATCTTTCATAAAGTCATAATTAATTCTGACTTTGCTGAAAATCGGCTTGGAAAGAAATGGGACATTTTCCTTTTCGCCTCGAAACAACACTTTACCGTCTCTATCATTTGTATTATAGAAAAAGCGCTCAAATTCAAATTTATTAATACTCAAATTTGTTTTAACAGATGGTCGATCCTCGCCTTTATCCGAAAACAAAATGTCTCCCGAAAAATTATTTACCCCTACATTGAGATTTATATCCTTAAACAAAACCGCATCTAAAGTATTTTTAACATTTGCCGAAAGTTTCAATATTCCCAAAGGATAAACGGGATTATAATTAATAGAAAAATCATGAAGTGTCTTAACCGTATCATCAGAGTTAAGATTCAACTTTCCATCAAACAAAAGCTTATTATCCTGTTTACTGACTTCACCTTCATATTCAGCATCAATATATCCCAACTTTGCAACACTCTTCATTGCCAAACGATTAAAATCACCGGTTACAATACCTTCTGAGAAAAATGTCGGCAAATTTTTCCAATTCACCCTCGGAGCCTGTAGAGCAAATTTCTCAATCACGGCATTATTATTTTTGACATCAACACTATATTTCAAATTCTTAAACTGCAAGCCCGATCCAAAACCCGAAAGTTCTCCTTTCAAATCAACCTGTGAAGTAATAATGTCCGCAATAGAAAACTTGCTCACTTTCATAACCTCATCGTTTACTGCCGCCTCCATATGCGCTTTTTCAAAAGGCGTCCTTTGCCAAATTCCCGACTTCAAATCCGCCCTAAGCTGTAAATCAACATCCTTCAAAAATTCCAATTTCTTTACATAAAAATCAACTTTTTCCTGCAATCCCGAATTCTGCATATCTTCTGGCAGAGGCTCAACATAATTATCAAAACTTATATTATCAGCATTAATAATCGCAAAATATTTGTTTTTGTCACCTCTTACCAAACCCAATTTAGCATCAAATAAGGTTTTATCCAAATTCAAAACAAAAGGAGATAGTTTGATTGTCTGTGGCGTTCCCGAAAGCATAAATTTAATTGCGGCACGTTTATAGACATTTTTCGATACCGGTTTGAGATCAAAACCCAACCATTCCGCAGTTTGCCCAAAATTCAGCGTCTCCATCTCAAAATTATATAGATAATTCATCATTTTGTCCTTTGAGGACATATCTCCTTTAATTTTTATAGCTCCGTCAAAAGGCAAACCGGCGGCAAAATTTTGCAAAGTAAAAACATTATCAACAAAATCTGCACTAATATCCAAATCTCTGATTACCTGACCTTTATAATTTGTCTTCAAAGATTTAATATCCGCAATCACATCAAAATCCAAATTCGGCGAATATTCATTTTCATTTGCCTTCAAAAAGTCCTTAACCGCCAAAACCGCCAAATCCATATTCAAATCCGTAAAATTAAACGCAACCTCAATTTGCGGCCTTTCAATATTTTCCTCACCCAAAACTCTATCTTTTGGCATTGGAATAAAAACATTGCCGGCACCTACACTGTCTGCATATTTTACAACAACGTTTGATAACGATATTCTGTCCTTATCAGTCTTAACAGCCAAAGACATCGCCAAAGGATTTTCATACACATCGGAAAGGTCAACTTTTGAAAATATAGAATTGATAAAATTAATCGGATTCTTCGATTCCACTAGAAGATTACCGTTAATCGCCTCATTTTTAACCATAACCGTCCCGTCAAAACGGATATAGCTCTCGGATTGCGGATGCGTCAAAACCGCATTTACCGAGGTAGCAAAGCTGTCCGAAAACTTACCGAAATCAAAAGCAAAACCCCGTGAATCACCGTTTTTAATATAACTTCCCTCAATTCTATATGGTCCCGAAAAACTGCCTGCTACAACTTCTGCATTAACATCATCAAATAGCAAGCTAATATTATGCTTCTTGTCTTCAAAACTTACTTTTGCCTTATCCACAATTACACTTCCAAAAGAAACATCAACATTCCTTACAGAAAAATCTTGTTGCGAAACAGTATCGGCAACTTGCCAATTTATTTTTCCATCTTCAAAAATTTCAATAAAAATCTCCGGCTGAACCATCGACATATGCTCAATATTAAATCTTCTTTGCAATAAAGATTTGAAAGACAATGATGCAACTACTTTACTTATTTTTGCCAACAAAATTTTTTGATTTTTTTCATCAACATCATAAATATCAACATTACTGGCTTCCAACGAAGGGGTTGGCAACAACTTAAAACTGACCGCTCCGTTAAAATTTATTTTTTTTCCGGTCGTTTCGGAAAATTGCTTTGCAATCACAGCTTTATGCTCATTCCAATCCATCAAATTGATATAGATGGTAACACCGGCAACCGCCAATATTATAACCAACAACAAAGATAAAAAAATTTTCTTAAACATGCTCAACCCTTCGCTTTGGTAAAGCCTTTTTTTAACACAACTTCAAAAAACTTTACTAAATATTTAACACTATAATAGTATATAGACTATATTGGTAAATAAATAACTTAAGGTCAAGTAATATCATGAAAAAAAATCAACAACTTTTATCTCTTGCTTCAGATGTAATGGAAAAAGCCTATGCTCCCTATTCAAAGCTAAATGTTGGAGCTGCCGTCATAACACCTACCGGCAACATTTATCTTGGTTGCAATGTTGAAAATATTTCATATCCTTGCGGAAATTGTGCCGAAACTTCTGCTATATCTGCCATGGTTGCCGCCGGTGAATACAAAATTTCACGCATCGCCATAGTTTCAAACGGCAATTTTGAAATAAAACCCTGCGGAGCATGCCTGCAACGAATAAAAGAATTTTCAACTTCAAAAACCGAAATAATTACACTCACTCCGGATAATAAAATTAAAACCTACAAAATATCCGAACTGTTACCCACACCTTTTGAGGAATTTTAATATGATAAACATAAAGCAATTAAAAACCCTTATTGGAGATCGCAAACCATCTATTGCCATCATGCTCGGCTCCGGATTGGGAGACATCGCAAAAACCATAAAATCACCTCTAGAAATAAAATATACTGACATCGAGAACTTTCCAGAAAGCACCGTAAAAGGACATACCGGAAAAATGACCATTGGCAAAATCGGCAACAAAGAAGTGCTCTGCTTGCAAGGACGTTTTCACCTCTACGAGGGCTACCCTTCCAACGTAATTTTTGAGGTTATACATACCCTAAAAAAAATAGGTATAAAACAGCTGATCATAACCAATGCCTCCGGCTCGCTTAATCCAAATTTCTATCCTGGCGGAATTATGATAATAAAAGACCACATAAATTTCTCCGGACAAAATCCCCTCATCAACGTTACCAACAATATTTCTCAACACTTTAACGATATGAGTAACGCCTATGATAAAAAACTTTCTGATAAAGCAAAAGAAATTGCAACAAACAAAAAAATCGCCGTTTATGAAGGAGTATATTTAATGGTCTTGGGACCAAGTTTTGAAACTCCTGCAGAAGTTGAGCTGTTCAGACATTTCGGCGCCGACGCCATTGGCATGTCCACCGTCCCCGAAGTTATAGCTGCCGTAGATCAAAAAATAAAAGTTGTCGCCTTTTCTGCCCTAACCAACTTTGGTGCCGGCATGCAAAATAGCAAACTTTCACATACCCAAACACTAAAACAGGCTTCAAAGGCCGCAAACAACTTAGCAAAGCTGATAACCTATTTTGTTGAGGAACAATAATATGCAAAAAGCAATTTTAGCAAAAAAACTTATCAGCAATCTAGATTTGACTTCACTCAATTTATCTGACAGCAAAGAAGATATAATTTCTCTTTGCGAAAAAGCAAAAACACCTTTTGGTAATGTTTGCGCAGTATGTGTCTATCCCCAATTTATACCTTTGGCAAAAAATTTATTAAAAAACACCAATATAGCTGTTGCCACGGTTATCAATTTTCCACAAGGCAGTTCTGACATCATATCAATCAGAGAACAGTTTATAAACTCCATAAACTACGGAGCCGACGAGATTGATGCTGTTTTTCCATATCGCGATTTTCTGGAAAACAATATTGATATCTGTCGAACATTTTTAGAAACTTTAACTCAGAACAAAGCCGATAAAAAAATAAAAATCATATTGGAAAGCGGAGCTTTCAAGCATCAAGAACTGCTGATGCAAGCCTGTTTACTCTGCTTAAAATATGATATTGATTTTCTAAAAACTTCTACGGGAAAAACCGAAGTTTCCGCGACACCTGAGGCAGCAAAAACCATTATCGATTCCATAAAATCTGCCTCAAAAAATGTCGGCATAAAAATAAGCGGCGGAATAAAAACTTTTGAACAATCGGAACAATACTACAATATCATTCAAAATGCTATGGGCGAAAACTGGATAACTCCTCAACATTTTAGAATTGGAGCCAGCTCACTTTTAAACAATTTAATTCAAGAAGCAAAAGGATAAAATATGTTACCTCAGGAAATAATTCGTAGAAAACGAGAAAAACAAGAGCTTTCCCCTGAAGAAATATCTTTTTTTATAAAAGGAATTACCGACGGCACCATCGCTGATTGTCAAATCGGCTCTCTAACCATGGCTGTTTTTCTAAATGGAATGTCCAAAGATGAGATTCGCAACCTAACTATCAGCATGCGCAATTCCGGCGAAGTTTTATCTTGGCCAGACATAGACGGTCCAGTCGTTGACAAACATTCAACCGGCGGTGTCGGAGACAAAATAAGCTTAATGTTGGCCCCAATGTTAGCCGCATGCGGAGCCTATGTTCCGATGATATCCGGTCGCGGACTTGGACACACCGGCGGAACTTTGGATAAACTCGATTCCATTCCAAATTATCAAACAACTCCGAGTAACGATTTGTTTCGCAAAACCGTAAAAAATGCCGGATGTGCCATCATTGGTCAAACCGGCAATTTAGCTCCTGCCGATAAAAAAATCTACGCAATTCGTGACGTCTCCGCCACCGTTGAGTCGATTCCGCTCATTACAGCATCCATACTTTCCAAAAAATTAGCTGCCGGATTAAACTTTTTAATCATGGATCTAAAATGCGGCAACGGAGCCTTTATGTCAGATTTAAAGAATGCTAAAGCTCTTGCCGATTCTATCGTAAATGTTGCCAATGCCGCCGGCACAAAAACCAGCGCCATCATCACCGACATGAACCAAGTTCTCGGCTCCAGTATCGGCAATGCACTTGAAGTTTTAGAAGCCGTAAACTACCTCAAAAACACTCGCGCAGATTCGCGCTTACATAATATTACACTATCTTTGGCTTCAAATCTTTTGGTTAATGCCGGAATTTTTTCTTCTGTATCCGAGGCTGAGAAAAAAATACAAAATAATCTTAATTCCGGCAAAGCCTTGGAAATTTTTGCCCGTATGATAACCGCCCTCGGCGGACCGTCAGATTTTGTTGAAAAGCCGGAAAAATATCTACCCGCGAGTCCGATAAAACGTCCTGTCTTTGCTGATAAAACCGGATACATAACCTCTATGAACACTCGCAATATAGGTCTGAGTATAATTGACTTAAAAGGAGGCCGAACTACCCCCGAGCAAAAAATTGACCATTCAACCGGATATACCGAATTTTGCCAAATTGGAGCTTTTGTTGATGAAAAAACACCGCTTGCTTTTGTTCATGCCCTCAATCAAGATGACTATGAAAAAGCAGCTTCGGAACTGATAAAAAACATCACCATCAGCGAAAAGAAACCAAATATTTTACCCGAAATAATTGAGGTTGTTTCATAATGCCACACATCTATAACGCACCAAATCTTCCCCTTGTAAAACACGCCTTTTTCGGGCGCACCGGTGGCGTTTCTAAAGGTATATTTAACAGCCTAAATTTCAACTATAAAGGCACCGATTTGCCACAAAATTTATCTCGCAATTTAGATATCGTCGGCGCATATTATGGCCTTTCCGGCAAAAAAATTATTCGCCTGTGCCAAAACCATACTTCAACTGCCGTTTATTTAGACAGACCCTCACAATACGAAATAGAAGCCGACGGAGTTGTAACCGACAAACCGAACTTAATTTTAGGTATCACAACCGCCGACTGCATACCTGTTCTTTTAGCAGATTATAAAAACGGCATCATAGGAGCAGCCCATGCCGGTTGGCGCGGTGCTCTAAAAGGCATCATAAAAAATACGGTAACAACAATGATAAAATATGGAGCAAAGCCAGAAAACATTGCCGCTGCCACCGGGCCTTGCTTACAAAAAGAAAACTTTTTTGTTCATGATGACATGCGCAATCTTTTTTTGGAACAATCAAAAGACAATTCTGCATTTTTTACGCCGGTCGAAAACGGTCAATATCTTTGTGATTTGGAACAATATGTAAAGCATCAGCTCGAACAGTTGAACATCAGCAATATTTCTTTATCCGGCATAGATACATACAGCAACGAACAATACTTCAGCTATCGCCGATTTTGTCACTTAAAAATCATCAAACCTGGAGGAGGATTTGGAATTGAACTCTCAACCATTTGTCTGTAATGCCGCTCCGAGCATTCATTATAACCAACGACAACATCCTATAGAAATGCTTGTTATTCACTCTATGGCACACAATGCCGTTGAAGGAATTGCCAGACTTAATGAATTAAAACTAAGCTCTCATTATATTATAGATTTTGACGGCACAATATGGCAATGCGTAGATGAAAAAAACCGGGCTTGGCATGCCGGAATAAGTTCTTGGCAAGGTTTAACCGACATCAATTCTCGTTCAATAGGCATCGAAGTTTGCCACCGCTCTTTAGGTCAAAGCGCTTTTAATCGTCGGCAAATAAAATCCCTAATTTTGCTTTGCCAAAATATTATCAATCGCTGGCATATTTCGCCCGACAAAATTGTCGCCCACTCCGACATAGCCCCAAATCGCAAAGCCGACCCCGGCAAAGCTTTTCCTTGGCAAGAACTTGCCGCCAACAATATCGGTATTTGGTATGGTGCTCGTTTTTCTGAAGAAACAGATATAAAAAAGATGTTATCATTTATAGGTTATAACACCGAAACAGAGCAAAACATCTGTTGTTCAGCCTACGCATTTTGCCGCAGATTTTTACCGCGAAAAATAAAAACGATGCCCACAAGAAGATTGCTCGACAATCCATACCCCAAAGAAAATATTGCTCTTTTGGAAGACAGCGAATTCATATCAGCATTACAAAATATTTATATGCAATATCAATTATATCGCTAAAAAATTTTAAGCCAACATCGGAAACAGCGGATCTCCTACCACAACACTGTCTCCATCCTTAAGAAGCAATGCCTCAAAATTAGCAACAAATTTTGGATTCGCAATTCCTAAAGATTTTTCGATTTTTTCTGCACTTGTCGGCGCCAACGGATAAATTGCCAAACCAATCAATCTCAATATTTCAAGAGTTGTATAAACCACCGCCTCAAAACGTTCTTTTTTTTCAGGATTCTTTGCCAAAACCCAAGGCTCATTTGCCGCAAAATAAGCATTTGCCGCATCACCGGCTTTTACAATACCGTCAGCCAACTCACTTATAGTTTCCAAACTCATCTCTTTGCTATAAATTTTTGCAAACCCATCGGCAATTTTCTCAACCAAAGCCTTATCTTCTGCATTCAAAACAGAACACGAAGGAATTTTTCCATCCAAATTCTTTTGCACCATTTTAAGCACGCGCATTTGCAAATTACCGATATTATTGGCCAACATTCTATAACCCTGTTTCAACAAATCCATACTGATTTGGCTATCGCCGGACATTGTCATATTATTTATCAAATAAAAACGCAAAGCATCAACCCCCATAAGATCGATTACCTCAACCGGATCAACGACATTACCCAACGATTTAGACATCTTAACACCACCTTCGCCAATCCAATAACCATGAATAAAATAATGACTAACAGGATCAACTCCCAAAGCATGTAACATAATTGGCCAATAAATGCAGTGCGGTTTCAAAATATCTTTAGCAATCAAATGATAAGAATTTTGCCATCTCTTATCAAAATCCTGATTATGCCCGAAATTCAAGGTAGAAATATAATTCACCAAAGCATCAAACCAAATATATGTAACATAATCTTTATCAAACGGCAATTCTACACCGAGCCAAACCCTCGACTTTGGTCGTGATATACACAAATCTTCCAAAGGTTCTTTCAACATGCCCAAAACCTCATGCGCATATTTTGCCGGCTGTATCCAATCGGGATTATTTTTGATATAAGAAACCAACCACTCTCTATATGGCTCAAGTTTAAAAAAGTAATTTTCTTCGCTGATGGCTTTTGGAGCAACCTTATGGTCTGGGCAACAACCGTTTTCATCCAAATCCGTTTTTTTCTTAAATTGCTCGCAACCTTCACAATATAGACCTTCATAAGACTTTTTAATAATCAAACCCTTATCAAAAATCTTTTGCAAAATTTCCTGCACAATCTTTTTATGATTCGGATTCGATGTGCGCACAAAAAAGTCAAAGTCGATTCCCAACTTAACGAACAAATTTCTAAAATTATCACTTCTTTCTTGCAAAAAAACTTCCGGAGCAAGCCCGCTGTCCTCAATGCTGTGCTGATTTTTTTGACCATGTTCATCGGTGCCTGTTGTATAATAAACATCATTGCCCCGCATTTGCTCAAATTTCTTCATAACATCACCCAAAATAGACGTATATGCATGACCGATATGAGGCAGTCCGTTCAAATAGTAAATCGGGGTAGTGATATATTTTTCCATAGGTTCCTCCTAAATAAAAACTACAACAGTAGTATACGAACAATCAAACAATATCAATATTTTTTTGCAAAAATTAAAAAAAATACTTTATTTTTTAAAAAAATGTGTTATAGGTTGACCATTCTTTCATGGTAACAACTTTTTGAAAGTGGGGCTCAACGCCCCGCTTTTTTGTTAGATACAAGGAGAATTTATGCAAAACAAACACCCGTTGCACAATATGATTGAGCCGATTGTCAAAAATCTCGGATTCGAACTTGTGCGCATCTTGACCATCGGCAATGTCAACCCGACATTGCAAATAATGATAGAACGGATTGACCGCAAAGATATTGTTGTTGATGACTGCGCCACAGTCAGCCGCGCCATATCTGCCATACTTGATGAAAAAGATCCTATATCAGGAAAATATACTCTCGAAGTATCATCTCCCGGTCTTGATCGTCCTCTTACAACATTAGAAAATTTTGAACGCTTTTGCAATTTTGAAGCCAAAATAGAAACTGACACCGCAATAGACAATCGCAAACGTTTCAAAGGGCGCATTCTCCGCGTAGAAAACAAAAATATAATTTTTTACATGGACGACAAAGAATGGATCATTCCATATGATGCCGTTTCAAAAGCAAAATTATTGCTGACAGATGAACTTATTGCTTCATCTCAGGCAGAAGAACAAGAATTTAACTAACAACACCGAGGAAAAAATGGAAAACATTGAAAATATGCCAAGACCAGAAATTGTAATGGTTGCAGATGCCGTTGCCAGAGAAAAAAACATTGATAAAGAAGATGTTTTTACTGCTATGGAAATTGCCATTCAAAAAGCTGGACGCTCTCGCTATGGCTTTGAGCACGACATCAGAGCAACCATAGATCGCAAAACCGGAGCTATCAGCTTAGCCAGATATCGCCTTATTGTAAAAGATATTGACGAAGAAGGAGAGTTTACGCAAATCACCCTAAAAGAAGCTAAGCTTATTGATAAAAACGCTAAGATTGGAGAATATATAGTTGATCAACTGCCTCCGATCGACTTCGGTCGCGTTGCCGCCCAAACCGCAAAACAAGTTATTGTTCAAAAAGTTCGCGACGCTGAGCGCAACCGTCAATATGAAGAATACAAAGAAAAAATTGGCACTATTATCAACGGAACCATTAAACGAATTGAATTTGGAAATATCATTGTAGATATTGGCAAAACCGAAGCCATTCTGCGTCGTGATGAAATAATTCCTCGGGAAAAATTCAAAAATGGCGACAGGATTCGCGCCTACGTCATTGATGTCCGTCGTGAAAACAAAGGTCCGCAAATTTTCTTGTCCAGAACTTGTCCAGCCTTTTTGGCCGCCTTGTTCACACAAGAAGTTCCGGAAATTTATGACGGCATTGTATCAATTATCAATGTTGCACGCGATCCGGGTTCAAAAGCTAAAATCTCCGTAAAGGCAAACGATATGACCATCGATCCTGTTGGTGCCTGCGTAGGTTTAAGAGGTATCCGTGTTCAAGCCGTTGTTACCGAATTGCAAGGCGAAAAAATTGATATTATTCCATATTCCGAGGATAAGGCTCAATACATTGTCAGCGCTCTTGCCCCGGCTGAAGTAACAAAAGTTGTTATTGATGAAGAAAACAACCGCATAGAAGCTGTTGTTCCGCAAGAACAATTCTCTATTGCTATCGGACGTAGAGGTCAAAATGTAAAGCTGGCTTCTCAACTCTTAAATTGCGACATTGATGTTCTGACAGAAGATCAAGAAAGAGAACGTCGTGCAAACGAAAACAAAGTCCGTTCACAACGCTTTATGGATGCTCTTGATGTTGATGAGATGATTGCCCATCTTCTTATCGCCGAAGGCTTTACCAATATTGAAGAAGTCGCAGGAGTTCCTTTGAGTGAGCTGGCGGAAATTGAAGGCTTTGACGAAGATGTAGCCACCGAACTGCAACAACGTGCAAAAGATTTTATTGCCAAACGCGATGCCGAGTTTGCTAAAAAGAGTAAATCTCTTGGTATTGATGAAACCATCAAAACCGTTACCGGCCTTGATCAAGACTTAATTTTGGCCTTGGCTGAAAAAGGCATAAAAACTTTGGATGACGTTGCAGATTTGGCCGCCGATGAGCTGATAGAATTGTTGGGAGAAGATGCCCTTTCTATCGACGAAGCCAACAAAGTCATTATGGCTGCACGTGAACATTGGTTTGAAAATGAGGGAAAAAATTTGGATGACAAACAATAATCCAAATAGAACTTGTCTTGTAACAGGAGAGGAAAAACCGCAAGAAGAACTTTTGCGGTTTACCCTCACTCCTGACAGACAGGTTATTCCTGATTTCAAAAAAAGGCTTCCCGGAAAAGGTTTTTATATAACCAATTCCAAACAAATTTTAACCGAAGCCGTCAATAAAAATGTTTTCCGTAAATTCGGCAAACATACAACGACCGTTTCTAATTTAATTGAAATCGTCGAAAATATCTTAAAAAACAAGGCACTGGATTCCATAAACTTAGCCAAAAAAGCAGGAGCACTGGTTGCCGGTTTTGATAAGGTAAAAGAAAAAATCTTGGCAAATAAAGTCGCTTTTATAATACAAGCAACTGACGCCGGCCGCGACGGCAAAAGCAAAATCGAAAATGCCGCCAAGGATATAGAAATTTTGACATTATTTAGTATTGAGGAGTTAGACAAGGCATTAAACAAAACAAACACCGTACACATAGCTCTGCTAAAAGGAGAAATGAGCACAAACGTATATAATCAATTACAAAAATGGCAAAATTTTATCAATTCCTAAAAAGGAGAATAACTTAATATGACAGAAGATACCGCAAAATCAAAATTAACATTAACCGGCAAAACCCTAACATTAAAAGGGCTGGGAGATAAGAAATCTTCTAGTGATGGTAAAAAAGTTGTGCAAGTAGAAGTGCGCAAAAAAAGAGTTATATCCGCAAACACAACCTCTTCTGAAAAAACAAAAGAATTGGATGCTGCTACACAAGCAAAATTAAAGCTCATAGCTGAAGCTAAAGAACATGATGCCAAACGACAAATTGAAGAAGAAGAAAAACAACAACAACGTAAAAAAATAGAAGAAGAAGTTCGTATTGAAAGTGCAAAAAAAGAAGCTTATGAAGCACAAAAATTAGCCGAAAAACAACAAAAAGAAGAACAACTTGCAAAAGAAAAAGCTGAATTAGAAGCATCATCTGCATCACAAATAGAATTTACCAATGACAAATCACCAAAAACAAAAGATCGTCATTCCAAAAACTTTAACGATTATGACGATGATGATGATAATTTTTCCGGCAAAAAATATAACCAAAACCACAATGAATCTTTTGATCAAGATCGCAAAAAAATAACCAAAAGAAGCTTTGAGCCGCAACGTCGAAACAACAAAGTAAGCATTCATAGCTTTAATACCGATGATGAGGATGACGATTATGGCTTTGGTGCTCCGCATCGCCGTTTCAAGAAAAAACAACCAAAACCGGTTGTTGTTCAACAGCCACAGGAAAAAATAATCAAAGAAGTTATCATTCCAGAGGTTATAACTGTGCAAGAGCTCGCTAACCGCATGGCCGAAAAAAGCGCCGAAGTAATTAAAAAACTTATGTCTCTCGGAGTTATGGCAACTATCAACCAAGCCATCGATGCCGATACAGCGCAAATTATAGTAGAAGAAATGGGGCACAAGTGGAAACGTGTAGCCGATAGCGATGTTGAAGATATTTTGAAAAACAACGAAGATAATTCACCGGACAAGCAATTACCTCGCGCTCCTGTTGTTACCGTTATGGGACACGTTGACCACGGTAAAACATCACTTCTTGATGCTTTGAGAGAGACCAATGTTGCGGCAAAAGAAGCCGGTGGCATCACTCAACATATCGGTGCATACCAAATTGAAGTTTCCGGCGGCAAAAAAATTACCTTTATTGACACCCCCGGTCATGAAGCATTTTCCGAAATGCGCGCTCGTGGTGCAAAAGTTACCGATATTGTTGTTTTGGTTGTTGCCGCCAATGACGGCATAATGCCCCAAACAATCGAAGCTATTCGTCACGCACAGGCTGCCGAAGTTCCTATTGTTGTTGCTATCAACAAAATAGACCTCCCCGGTGCCGATCCGATGAAAGTAAAAACTGCTTTGCTCCAACACGGTATCGCCGTAGAAGAAATGGGCGGTGAATGCCTTTGTGCTGAAGTCTCTGCAAAAAAACGCATAAACATCGAAAAATTGCTCGAAGCTATTTTATTACAGGCAGAAATCTTAGATCTCAAAGCCAATCCTTCTTGTAAAGCAGTCGGAACCGTAATTGAAGCCAAAATGGAAAAAGGTCGCGGATCTGTCGCAACTCTGCTTGTTCAACAAGGAACTCTGCAAATTGGCGATATAATAATTGCCGGCAAAGAATGGGGACACGTTCGCGCCATGTTCAACGAACACGGACAAAAAATTCAAGTTGCAGCCCCTGCCACACCGGTAGAAGTTCTAGGCCTGCAAGGCACTCCTGCCGCCGGCGACAACTTTAACGTTGTCGAAAGTGAAGGACAAGCAAAAGAAATAACCGGCTATCGCATCCAAAAAGAACGTGATGCTAAATTGGTAAAAAGTGCAAAATCAGCCATGGAACAAATGCTTGATAAA
>JAGCXO010000010.1 GCA_017961285.1 Alphaproteobacteria bacterium
ATCTTTCGCCCCAGATAAAAAACCGTCCTTGTGGCGGTTTTTTCTTTTTTTTTGCTTGGGGATTTTATATATTTTCGCATTTGCTTTTCAATAAACAGAATATATACTGTAAGGCAAAATTTAGGAGTAAAAAAACAATGATTTTCGGTGTCTTGTTACCGTTGCCTTTTGACGAGCCGTTTGACTATTCCTGCGACGAAAACTTGCCGCTGGGCACAATTGTCTGCGTCCCCTGGGGCAAAACCCAAATCACCGGAGTTGTATGGTCTCACACTCCGTCCTCCGATTGCCCCCAGGAAAAAATAAAGAAAATCATCAAAACCTACAATTTCCCGCCTTTGAGCAAAGAAATAATCGAACTTATTAAATTTGTTGCCAAATATAATATGGCGCCGCTCGGTATGGTTTTGAAAATGGTAATCTCCGTTAAACAGGTCTTTAATCCCGAACCGACCGAAAATTATTATCTCTTAACCGGAAAAACTTTGGCCGAGGCCAAACTCAAAAACTCTGATACTCGCTGGCACATAATCGACTTATTAAAACATGGCTCCTATACCAAAAAAGAAATTTGTCAGGGAGCAGGGTGCGGACCTTCTGCAATAGATACACTCTTAAAAGCCGGTGTGCTGAAAACCGAAACCAAAACCGTCAATAAAGAAATTCCCATTAAAAAAGCTGAATTTGTGCCGATAAAACTCACCGACGAGCAAAAAATTGCCGCAGAGCATATTATTACCAAAATAAATAGCGGCTTCTCCGTAACTTTGATTGACGGTGTTACCGGCAGCGGCAAAACCGAAGTATATTTTGAAGTCGCAAATGAAATCTTAGCCCAAAACCGCCAAGTTTTAATTTTGGTTCCTGAAATTTCTCTCACTACCCAATGGTTGGAGCGTTTTGAACAACGTTTCGGTATCAAACCTGCCTGTTGGCACTCCAACTTATCCGAAAAAGAAAGAGCCAACACATGGATATCAATAATCAACGGCAAAGCACAAGTTGTCGTCGGAGCCCGTTCGGCACTTTTTCTCCCATACAAAAACTTGGGGCTTATCGTTGTTGACGAGAGCCATGATCATTCTTTCAAACAGGAAGACTTTGTCAATTATCAATGCCGTGATATGGCCGTTGTCCGTGCAAAACTGGAAAAAATCCCCTTAATATTATCAACCGCAACGCCTGATTTGGAAACAATTGTCAATATCGAAAAAGGTAAATATGACAAAGTATGCTTGACCAAACGCTTTGCCGGAGCGGTTCTGCCGACGGTAAAAATTATTGACATCAAAAAAGACAAACCGCAAAAAGGCTCATGGGGACCATCATGGCTTTCTCCAACCTTAGTCAAAGCCATCGAAAACAATCTCGAAAAAGGCGAACAGTCAATGCTGTTCTTAAATCGCCGCGGCTACGCACCGCTAATGATTTGCCGTGATTGCGGACACAAAATTCAATGCCCGCACTGCACATCTTGGCTCGCCGAACACAAATCAAGCGGCAGACTCATTTGTCATCATTGCGGATATATGATGAATCGCCCAAAAACTTGCCCCGATTGCCACTCTGAAGATGGCCTTACCGCCTGCGGTCCCGGTGTTGAGAGAATTGCCGAAGAAGTCTCATGCCGTTTTCCGAATGCTAGAGTCAAAATTCTCTCCAGCGACACAACCGCCAACTTGCAAGACTTATCATCAGCCTTTGCTCAAATAGAAGAGGGAAAAATAGATATAATCGTCGGCACACAGATTTTAGCCAAAGGGCACCATTTTCCTGAGCTCACCTTGGTTGGAATCGTTGATGCCGATTTGAGCCTGATGGGAAGCGACTTGCGAGCATCTGAACAAACATATCAGCTTTTATCCCAAGTTTCAGGAAGAGCCGGACGTGGAAAGAAAAGCGGCGAAGTTTATATCCAAACCCTAAATCCGCAGAACTTAGTTTTGCAATCTTTACTCAACAATAACCGTCAGCAATTTTTGGAATTGGAAAAACAAACTCGAAAAATGTTGATTATGCCGCCTTATGGCAAACTGGCTGCCTTAATTGTTAGCTCCGAAAGCCAGTCAAAAGCTTCACAAATTGCCTCTGCTTTGGGACAAACCGCGCCCAACAACCAATATATCACCACTTTAGGGCCGGCTCCGGCACCAATTTTTATGTTGAGGAATAAATATCGTTTTCGCTTGCTATTAAAAACAACTCGCGATATAAACATACAAAACATTTTAAAAATATGGCTTGACAAAATCAATATTCCGAAGCAAGTTCGCGTAGAAGTTGACATTGATCCATATTCTTTTATGTAGGATTAAGAAAATATAAACAATTTGAATATATCCTTAGCAAACTTTATAAATTAGAGCAAAATAATGAAAGAAACGAACACATCTAAACTGATAAACTATTACGCTGAAGCACTTTTTGATGTTGCCAAACAAGAAAATGAAAGCGAAGAGGTTTTTGAACAAGCCTCCTTTTTGTCGGCAGAACTAAGCAAAGACCCCAAAAACATTCAACGCCTCAGCAACCCTATATGGAGCAACGAAAGCAAAAAACAAGTACTTACCGATTTTGCCTCAAAGAAAGGTTTTAAATCTTCTTTGATAAAAAT
>JAGCXO010000011.1 GCA_017961285.1 Alphaproteobacteria bacterium
GGAATTGGTAGACGCGCAAGTTTCAGGTACTTGTGACCGTTTTGGTCGTGGAAGTTCGAGTCTTCTTCAGGGCACCAAAAAGACCTCCCGTTGCGGAGGTTTTTTGTGCCCTCAAAAAAGGTTTCTCGAACTTCCACAGGAGGAAGTTTGACAAGGAGTTGCAGGCGAGACGGAGTATCGCCGCCCTTGCAACGACGCAGCGGCGAGCAACAGCGAGCCAGGCTTCTTCAGCAAAACGAAAGTTTTGCAAACAGGGCACCAAACAAAAAGCCTCCTTAGTGGAGGCTTTTTGTTTGGTATCTTAAAAAACTTCTCGAACTTCCACATTAAAGTCATCGCGAGCGAAGCGCCGCAATCCAGAAAGTCATCCCTCGATTTTGCCCGCAAAATCGTCAAGGGATCTTCGAATTACCCAAACAAAAAATCCGTCAGTTTGAAACCGGCGGATTTTGTCATTGAACTTAATCATTTAGTAGCTATTTGTGGCTTTTGGGAAAAAATGAAATGATACTCAGGTTTTCTGGCGACCAAAGGCGAAATAATAAGTTCCTGTTTGATCGAAAGCCAAAGAGTTTCCCCTTTATCGTTAACAATCTTCATCACATCATAATGGGTTGCACCGATGTATATGTCGTTGATTCCATGAAGTTCATCGACAAGAGGTTCAACCTCTTTGCAAGCCATTTTTTTGTGCTGTCCCTCTTCATAATAATGGAGGACAAACGGAACTTCGGGATGGTTTTGATTAAGCACAAACATATTGTGAAAATCGTCCCAAACATAATTGCCGATTTGCTCATTGTTTCCGTGTTGCTCCGGTGTCCATCGATACCAAATGTTTTGATAAAAGAATAAAACATCGGGATAAAGCAGCTGATAATCTTTGCACGGCCAAGAAATATATATATGCCCGCCCACATCACGGCAAAGCACAAACTCTTCGCCAACACGCAGAACAAAGAAAAAGTCATTAGGCGAGAGAGCGTGTTCTTTTTCCACCAACTCATCTGCCTCGACCAGAACTTTCATTTTGCACTCTTGATAGCCAAAACTTGGACTGAGTGTAAAGCCAATCAAAACAACCTTGTTGCCAAACTGGCGCAATTCGTAAGATTTTTTAATCTCCATAACATAATAATTGATTAAAGATATTTTTCTGCAGCAAAATATATAAAAATTATTTCCTTTGTCAACCAAAATATATTTGACTTTTGTCCATAATCTTGTATAATAAAAAAAAGATTATAAGGAGAAGAGAAATGTCACCGAACAATGAAGAAGAGAAAAAAGATCATTACGCAATAGATAAATCAAAGTACGCTTATGCTATTGATGCTGATGACGGAGTTACTCAAACAGTTGGTGTCAGGTCTGTCTATAACGGGCGCACAAAAAGATTGACCGGTCTGCCGAAAAGTCTAGAAGTTAACCCAAATACTGAATTTGAATTATGTTCATCTACCAAAGAATATAATAACATCGATTATCTGCAAGTTATTCAAAAAGACAACGATGGCAATATTACAAAGACCGAGAATTTTGAAAGAGGTGCGGATGGCAAGTTTAAAAAAGCACAACCCAAAAGCAAAAGTAAAGAGCGGCAATACACTCTGAGCGATGATAGAACTTATAGCCTCTAAGCTCGTCCGGTTGTAAAAGCAAAATCATTTATATCAAAGCCGATTTCATCAATGGCTTTCTGCCATTTTTCGCTATCCTGTGTCTTAAAAAGCAAATCATTTGAGGCATTGGTGATGAGCCAATCATTGTTTATAATCTCATTTTCAAGTTGTTTCGGCATCCAACTGCTGTATCCCAGAGCAATCAAATTATAAGCCGGTCCCATACCAAAAGCCACATCGTGTAATACTTCTATTGACGAAGACACCGCATAATCAGTATTTATGTTAAGAGTTCCTTTACATTTGTAATCATTGCTGTGCAGGACAAATCCTCTGATTTGTTCCAAAGGCCCGCCTTTATGCAGAACAATATTGTCAAATTCGGCAGAATAGGGCACATTAAGCTGATTCATCAAATCAGAAAAATAAAATTCGCTCATTTGTTTATTAACAATAAACCCCATAGCTCCGTCTTTATTGTGCGCACAAATATACACAATACTTTTAGCAAACATACTGTCATCTAAATGTGGCATAGCAACAAGGCATTTTCCTATTAAATTAAAATCATTATCCATTTTCCCTCGCTATACCATTTATTAAACTCTATCATCTATAATAGCATAAAATGTTATCTTTTTAAACCTTTATAAGAGAAAAAATGAAAAAAAACATAATAATTTTTCTTTTTGCAATACTTTTATATCCGTCGTTGCTTGCCGCGGCAGATGTTGTATTTGTTGAAAACCCCGATTTACCGGAAACTCCGCTGAAATATCCGAGTTTTGAAGATACTGTAGATAATATTCTAAGTGTCTCAATATATTTTAACATGAAATATCCTCCGGAAAAAATGGACGAAGATATGACGGATGATATTCTTATGATCTTTCCGAATATGACTCGGCAAAAAGCCAATTATGCTCAAAATTACATAAAAAAGGGCTTAAATTTATATCGTTACCTGAAGGAATTGTATTATGAATATAAGGCCAAACTTCTCATGCCGGAAGATCCGCCGATTGTTGTTGCTGATGATCAATATGCAGACAAGCCTTCTTCTCAAGAATATATTGATACCGATAGCGGCACTTTGGTTTTTGTGGATATAAAAAAAGTTGTCCCATACAGCCAAAATCCTCGCGATACCAAAGCGATACGCGCCAAATTTGATCGAGATATCAATGATCATAAACACACATTTGACGGGCTTGTAGAACTGTTTTCCAAAATAGAATGGAAAAAACTTCCCTTCTATGACATTTTATATCCCAGCCCGTTCACCGGAATATTGGGTATTGGTGATTGGAGTTTTACGGACAATGTTTATATGCGTATTCTAACCGAAAACAGTGGTGTTCAAGGTTTGAAAACACTTCGTGGCGTAATAGATATAAAAATGCCGATGGATCGTTATGTCGTTGCCAATGATGGACTTTATTTGAAACCGAAAATCAATTTTGAAAATTCCGAAAATCTGGATAATTGGGAGATTTCTCTTCCCGCACCGATCAGAATTCTCACTCCGGACAATCAAGACAGAAGTGCATATATATTCGGAACGGCAATTCCGGTAACTTTTTATATCAGTGAAGTAGATAAGCCTTTGCGTTTGAACGCGACAATAGATTTTTATTTCTGTACCAAAGAAAATGAATGTTCCGCCAGAAGTCTGAGCCCAAGCATTACCCTGGAAGCTAACCGTTCCGACAATAGTTCAGTTTCAAGTTTTGTTTATCAAAAACATCTCAACATTCCTCAACAAACCCCGAAAGAACTGACACTGAATTATTTTCGCTCATATAAAATGCCCAATAATTCCGAATATATAGAAGCATCAATCAGTTCCAAAGAAAAAATATCTGATTTAAGCGTTTTTATAAACAGTCCTGACAGAATAGCCTTTGAAAGTCCTCGGATCAGTATTGATGGAAAAAATGCTATTATCAAATTTTTGCCGCAAAATTCCAAAACAAAACTGGCGAACAAAGAGTTTGAACTCACCCTATATGTTAACAAAAATCTCTATTTGCAACAAACACATGGTGCGCAAGAATATAGTATTCCTCCCGCACAAAAGCCGAAAATAAATTTAAAATTAATACTTTTGGCTTTTTTAGGCGGCTTAATCCTCAATCTTATGCCTTGTGTTTTTCCTGTTTTGGCCATCAAGATATTTTCTCTTACCCAATTTGGAGCGACACGTTCCAAAAATGTTAGAAACAATTTTTGTTATACAATATTAGGGATTTTTGCAGGTTTTGCTCTTTTGTCCTCATTTTTGGCATTGCTAAAGCTTTTTGGGCGTGGAATAGGTTGGGGCATGCAATTTCAAAATCCGTATTTTGTCATAATAATGATATTTGCGATTATGATCTTCTTTCTTGCCGTCTGCGGAGTTGTTGAGATTAGAACCGCCTCATTCGTCAAAATAAATACTAAGGATACACAATCCGGCAAAATACTCTATTTTTTGACCGGAACATTGGCAGTTTTAATGTCAACACCATGCACAGCTCCATATCTTGCCACCGCCATAGGTTTTGCCTTAGCAGGCAGTATAACGGATATATATGCGATACTGATGTCTGTCGGTGCCGGCTTGGCTTTTCCATATATTCTATTTTATGTCTTCCCGTCACTTACCGGTATAATGCCTACTCCCGGACGTTGGATGCATACTCTGAGCAATATTATGGGGATAATGCTTTTATTAACAATTATTTGGTTGTTTTCAATTTTGTTAGCGCAAACAAATATATATCTCATTATAAGACTTGCAATATATATAATAATTTCCGCAATCCTAATTTGGTTGAATTCTATTAACAAAGAAATGGAATACGATAAAGATCAGCATATAAACAATAAGATAAAGAAAACAATTAAAGTAATACTTTTATCGATCGTCGGTATATTTTTCCTCGTTTCCATCGTCGATGCAGGAATTGCTCATAAAAGTCATCAACAACAGATTTCCGCAACTACCGAAAACAAGCTCGATATGGAAAAAATAAATCAATTGGTAAAAGAAGGAAAAACTGTTCTTGTTTCCATTGGTGCCGAGTGGTGTCTGACTTGCCATTATAACAATGTTACAACCATGGATTTGCCGTCATTTCAGTCTGTGCTAAAATCTCTGGAAGTAGAAACAATAAATATTGATTGGACCGATTATAACAAGGATGTGATTGATTTTATGCAAAAATACCACCGCAACGGCCTGCCTTTTTATATACTTTTCAGTCAGCTTGCGCCGGATGGTTTTGTTTTACCTGAGATATTGGAAGAAAAAAAGCTTGAAAACATAATCAAAAATTTTACGATTAGTCAACCAGATTTTTGATGGCATTTCTTGCAAGTTCATCAACTCTTTCGTTATCCTCGTTGCCGTTGTGGCCTTTCACCCAAACCCAGCGAATTTCGTGTATGCAGATCAATTCATCAATTTTTTGCCACAAATCAACATTTTTTACTTGAGCTTTTTTGTTTGCTGTCCGCCAATTATTTTTCTTCCAATTCGGCAACCACTCATTGATTCCGTTCATAACATACTTGCTGTCGGTATATAATGTAATATTGCACGGTCGCTTCAAAGCCTGCAAAGCCTCAATAACCGCAGTCATCTCCATACGATTGTTAGTAGTCTCTTTTTCGGCCCCCGAAAGCTCTTTTTCCAGATCTTTCCAACGCAACAACGCTCCCCAACCGCCTGCACCTGGATTACCTGAACAAGCACCGTCGGTATATATTTCCACCCTCTGCATATCAGAAATCTCCACTTACATATTCGCTGAAAAACTCATTCAACAAAGCATTTTCTTGTACTTCTTCGCGCATTGCTTTGGCAACAAAAGAACGTAATTTGTTCTTTGGAATATAAATTCTAAAGTTGCGCGGTGCCGTTCCGTCGGCGCCGATAACTCCGTCTAACAAGAAATCTTCTTCAATATAGGGACTGAATATAATTTCTACCGTGGCAAACTTTACGGTGCTGCGCGGCGGAACTCGGAGTTCCGGTCTGGTAATAATATTAAGCTGTCCCTCAATGCCGGCGATAGTGTCCATTTGGTTATAATTTAAAAACCTGACTTTGTTATAATCTCCTCCGTCCGAAGTTGTCGTGCAGGACAAATAAAGTTCACGTGCAATAACGTTACTCTGATTATTTCCCCTGATAACAAAAGATATTTTCATATATTTTTCCGGAGGAGAATCAATACTGGCCGGATAGAGAATATCGGCATCAGAATTTTCCAAAATTTCCAGTTTTTTATCCGTAATCAAAAGTTCGATCTCCGCTTGCGGCCTGCGACCGAACATGCCGGCCAAAACAGAATATGGTGCCGGCACATTATTTGAGCCCGAACGAATATAAAAGGTGTTACCTATAGTGGTCATCAGCGGCGCAAGTTCTGACTTTGGAATATATGTAGCCACAAAGCCGTCGCCGTTTTCATCAACACTGATTATATGGTTGCGCACTTTGCTGTGGCTCGGAATTGTGCAACCTGAAATTGCGTTTTCGAGCCAACTTAAAAAGCGATATACATTTTGTACCTTAACTTTTGCTCTGGCAACGTCGCCGATCTCTACACTGCGTGAACACTCAACCCCCCATACAACAACTCCGCCCTCGGAATTTCCGAAACCGGAAATACATTTTGCCAAATTACGTCTGTCGTCTTTGTGCAGAGAATTATTGTTTTTTCCCGTTGAATCCGCGCGCTTAAAGTCCAAAAACAGCTCTTCCGTCTGTGAATTTATAATAAATTCATCAACGGCCTCTTCGCCGAAATAAATCAATTTTTGAAAAATATCTTCTGCACGTGACATAGTTTTTCTCCTATTTTATTTTAGTTTTTGACAAACATTATCATAATCAATATGCCCGTCAATATTCCCCACCAAAGTATAAGTCGGTTTTGAGGCAAATACTTTTTGTGCGGTTTGTAAAATATCATCAACCGAAATCGCATCAATACGGGCAATTTGCTCTTCTACCGGCACAAAACGCCCGAACAACAGCTGTTGTCTTGCCAATCTTTCTGCAACGGCAGAAGAACTTTCCAAAGACATCAACATTCCGGCCTTCAGCTGCGATTTTGCCCGTTGCAGCTCATCTTCAGCAACTTTAGTATCGGTAATTTTCTTAATTTCATCAATCATTACCGGCATCATCTGATTTATCTGCTCATTATCCGTTGCTGCAGAAATTCCGACAAACCCCGACTTTGTATAATAATTTGGGAAACTGTAAACCGAATATACCAATCCGCGTTTTTCTCTGATTTCTTTGAACAGGCGAGATGACATTCCGCCGCCCAAAACCGAAGACATCAACATTGAGGGGTAATAATCATTACTGTTATATCCGCAACCGTTAAATCCCAATATAATTTGTGCTTGTTCGTTATCTCTTTTTTCGGCATAATAACCGCCGCAATATTTTTGTTCTTCCGGCTCAAAGTTTGTATGAGCAGGAACAGATGACATTCTTTTTTCTACCATTTTTACAAAGTTATCATGTTCAATATTTCCGACGGCGCAAACAAGCATATTATTGGCGGCATAGTTGGTAGCCATATATCCGCGCAACTCATTTGCTCCAAAACCGCGCACCAACTCCGTCGTTCCCAAAATCGGACGACCTATTGCCTGATTTTTGAAGGCTTGCTCTTGCATATAATCAAAAATAATGTCACTCGGATCATCAAAAGTTTGCTTAATTTCCTGCACGACAACTTCGCGCTCCTTAATCAATTCTTCGTGCAAAAAAGTAGGACTTGTCATCAGCTCGGACAAAACATCAATAGCCAGTTCGGCATCATTTTTGAGCATTTTGGCATAAAAAGCCGTAAACTCTCTTGATGTATAAGCATTTGTCTGCCCGCCGACATTTTCAATAGCTTCGGATATTTCAATGGAATTGCGGCTTTTAGTTCCCTTAAAAACCATATGTTCCACAAAATGTGAAATTCCGTTCAATTCTTTCGGTTCATAAGCTGAGCCTGTATTAACCCAAATTCCCAAAGAAACAGTTTCATATTGTGGGTAGCAATAACTAACAACTCTAAGTCCGTTTTTCAGTGTAGTAATTTCCGGTAACATCTATTCTTCCTCTGAATCTTTAATTCTCTCAATATCAGCGCCGACGGAACGCAATTTTTCTTCCAGCTTTTCATATCCTCTGTCCAGGTGATATATTCTGTTTACAACAGTTTCCCCCTCGGCAATAAGCCCTGCCAGCACAAGAGCAAACGAGGCGCGTAAATCCGTCGCCATAACCGGCGCGGCATTAAGCTTATCCACTCCGCGAACAATCGCCGAAGCATGCCTGTGCACATTGATATTTGCTCCCATACGCAACAACTCCGGCACATGCATAAACCTGTTTTCAAAAATCGTTTCCGTAACCATCGAAGCGCCGTTGGCAGTGAGCATCAGTGTCAAAAATTGTGCCTGTAAATCGGTTGGAAAGCCGGGGTAATAATCGGTTATAATATCTTGACCGGTTAGGGTGCAACCTTTGGCATCAACAATAATCGAGCGCTCATTCTCTTCAATATTAACACCGGTTTGGCGCAAGATTTTAATTGGAGTTTGCAAAGTTTCTGCCTGTGCGTTTATCAGTTCTATCCTTCCTCTGGTAATAGCGGCCGCAACTGCGTAGGATCCGGCTTCAATACGATCGGCAATAACCTTATGGATTGTTCCTCTAAGTCTTTCCACCCCATCTATCTGCAAAACCGAGCTGCCGATACCGCTGATTTTTGCGCCCATAGAGTTGAGCATTTTAGCCAAATCACCGATTTCCGGCTCTCTGGCGGCATTTTCGATAATTGTTTGTCCTTTAGCGAGAGTTGCGGCCATTAAAATATTACAAGTTGCACCCACTGAAGCAATATTAAACACCAAATGCGCGCCATGTAAACCTTTTTCGGCTTTGGCAATAACATAGCCGTTTTTAATTTCAATGGTTGCGCCCATTTGCTCCAAAGCAGAAAGGTGGATATCCATCGGCCTTGCCCCAATTGCGCAACCTCCCGGCAAAGATAGCTCAACATAGCCTTTTCTGGCAAGCAGAGGGCCGAGAACATAGTAAGAAGCTCTCATTTTGCGCACAAAATCATAAGGAGCGACCAAACTCTTAAATTCGGGCGTATAATATGTATAGTTTTTGCAAGGATTTCCGTCGATAATCTCATCTTTGCTTTCAATAACCGTCCCCAACTCCTCCAAAAGCAAATTCATTGACTTAATGTCAGAAAGCATAGGCATATTGGTTAAAATAACTTTTTCGTCAGTCAAGAGCGAGGCGCAAATCAAAGGCAGGGCAGCATTTTTTGCCCCACTTATATAAATTTTTCCCTCAAGCCTTTTTCCGCCCCTAATCTTTAGTCGATCCATTTTGTTTTTTCCTTAGTTCTTTTAATTTAGTTAGTTCTTCTTGTTGTTTTTTGCGTTTTTCCAAGTTTTTTTGTAGCATTTTAGCTTCTTTTTCAAAACGTTCGTCAGCGCGAGTTTTCTTTTTTTCGGTCATAACCAATCCTCTAAAAAACAAATTAAGCGGATTATAACAGCGAAATATCAGGTTATCAAGATATTTATTGATATTGGGTAAAAGCAAAATTTTGCATAATTTCAAAGAAATACAAAAAA
>JAGCXO010000012.1 GCA_017961285.1 Alphaproteobacteria bacterium
AATCGAAGGCAAATGATATATTTTTTAAGTTTGAACTTGATTTTTATAAAAAATGAGGTATTTTGTTTAGCAATTGGTCATATTGATTCTTCGATATGGGAACATTGTTTAATGTTCGGGTGCGTACTTTGAGAGCCCAAACACGCCAGAAATTCAGCCCTCACTTCATTTGAGAAGTGTGGCTTTTTTTATGTCTTAATTTCTCCGATGAGGTTTGTGTTAATTTTTTAATTGGAGAAATGATATGACAAACTCGTTTTGTGATGTAAAAATTAGTATGATGTTCACACCTGACCAACGGTTAATGCTGTTTCTACGAGAAAATGACTCTACTCTTGGGCACTTGATTTATCAAAAACAGGTACACACTGAAGAAAAGAATAAGTCAGCTCAATTATTGCAGGCGATGTTTAATAAACGGCATCTTAATGCAAAGGATATTGCAGACATAATTGGTGGTCAAGCCCCACTAAAACAGAAAATCGAAAAAATATTTGATTTTCTGCCAAAAGAATCTGTCGAATCTTTTTTTCCCGTTCTTTTTGAAAATAGACTGGAGTTTACACCTGTCGTTAAATTATCTGACTTTATTGCAGAAGATACGCCAATATGTTTTAAAAGTGGACATTTTCGAAAAGTTAATTTTAAGGATTTAGATGATTACATGGCGAATTATTACTTTAAGGTTTCTAACGATGGTTCTTATGAACTAGAAATGGGGGTAGACCACAATTATACTACCGAGCATATATATGCTATAGAAAAAACACAACTCCATTTCGAGTATAATTTTTATAACAAGGATAGTTATCACGACTGGAAGTTGTTCTCCTCTCTTGATGCTTTTAAAATTGGTATTATGTGGTTTAAGCTGCCTGAGCCAGATGTTCCTGAATCATTTGATATTGAGAATACATCAGCATTATCTGGTTGTGATGCTGGTACAAGTTAGTAATAAACTCTGTTCGAAATGTGCTGTTATCGTACCGCCAGTTTTTTTATAAAAGTCGTCACTTGTTGGCGACTTTTTTTGTTTCTTCGGGAGTGTGACATCGCGATTTTTCTTAAAATCGCTCTGTCATCGAGGCTCACTTTGGCATCTAGTTTTATAAAGCGCTAATTATTTGAAAAATAAAGAAAATACTTTTTGTCAAAAAATATTGATTTAAACAAATTTCTATGTTACAATGGGGGCATGTTGTAATAAATTACTGTGAGAGGACATAATTATGGCTACTAATGAAGGAAATGATAACTCTAAAAGTTATGATGCTAACGGATTTTACTTAGAGCAAACTCATTTATTCCAAGAGAAATTGGCACAGTCACCTGAATTTTATGATATTTTACATGATGTAAGAACGGCAATGAAGCTTGCCGTATTGCGTGATCGCACAAGGGGCACGCATGATGCACCGTGGTATGCCATGGATATTTTATTGGATGTAGGAGATACCTATAACACTGTTGATGGAAGAACATTACGCCTCGTAAGTGATGAGTTTTACAAACGTCATACTGTGGATAAAAATAATATTGCAGATATCATGGGACAGGAAAATTTGGATACCGAACTCAAATTCAAGAAAAATAATCAGCATGTGGATTATATGAGTTTAGATGAGTTTGTTTATGATGAAGGCGGACGTTCCGGATTTGTTTACGCTACTTGTTTTGGTTCCGGTGGAACCATGGGTTTTGTAAATGAATTATGTGAAGGGGTAAAGCCCAAAGTCGGTGATAAAATTCTAATGACTACTAATTTTTTAGAAGATGAGGAATTTGGAAAATTGGCAAAAATAGATATTTATCAATACAATAATGGTAAATATAAACATTTTTATCAAGCATATTCGCCTGAGCGCGGTCATGATTATAAAGACACTGTAGATATTACAATAGCAATGCAGAAAAAGACTCAAGCAACTGGTATTGCTAAGGATAAGTCAAACTCCGGTTACTAACTTTTGCATAAGGCTTTTTTCAAACGGCAGATGGTAAATCTGCCGTTTTTTTGCGATATTATGCAAATATTTTATGATATTTTGCATTTTGAAAAAGAAAAATTAAGATTTTTATTATATCTTTTGTTTAGTGAAAGGGAAAGCAGTGAAAAAACATTTTTTTATATTCAGGCATGGACAAACAATTTGGAATGCAGAAGGAAGGCCGCACGGGCAACATTCTTACCCTGCCCCTTTGACTGTGACAGGACAAGAGCAAGCCGGAAAACTTGCCGAAGAATTAGCTGATAAAAAAATTAAAATCATTATTACTTCTGATTTATTGCGAGCAAAACAAACAGCAGAAATTGTTGCCAATGCCTTAAAAGTTGATGTTGTTGAAGATCAACGTCTTCGTGAAGTGGATTATGGAAAATTAAATGGTTTATACACGTTGGAGCGCGAGTGGGCTTTTCCGGACTTTAGAAAATGTTATGAAGATTTTGATTTTCCTTTTCCTGAAGGAGAATGTTTGCAACAGGTTGCAGATAGAATGCTGCAAGCAATTAAATCTTATGCTACGACATATCACTATAGAAATATTGGCGTTTCTACTCACGGGCATGCTATAGAAGCTTTAATCAGAAGCGTATTCGGACATAAATATTCATCTTTGAAAAATTGCTCTTATATACATATTACCTATGACCATGTGAAAGATGTGTTTGAGGCGATCAAACTTCCAGAAATAAGAGAATCTCATTTTCAGTTGACTGATATTGCATATTGAGCGACAGAACATAATAAAATTACAGACTTAAGACAAAGTTTGGAAACTTTTTAAGGGGTATCTTTTCCAGAGGTTATGGATTTATGGTAACTTCATTGTATGTATCTGTCCACTCTTGTATACCTGTATTTTATTATTTTTTATTTGGAACTACGCGCTTATTTATGATTTCAGGAATCATTTCAGTTAGGAGTTTTTCTTTTTCCGTTTCGGATAAATGACGTAATGATTGCATAATTTTATAATCAAGCGTGGGAGTTTGTTGATAACAATCTATTATTGCTTCAAATGTTTTTTCCAGTTTTGATAAGTCTTCAGTCATTTTTGATATCTCCTAAAAAAATTGCAACAAAAAAGCCGCTTTGATAAGAAGCGACTGGAAGTTGGAACCTATTACACGAATAGTGCGACATATTGACTGAAAATCAGTTTATTTTGCCGCCTTCCAGCCACAAGACCGGAAAGCGTGCAAATGTAACACCTTTACACAGGCGCGTGTATGAGGGTTCCATACCTCAGACGGGTTATCATCCTATCCGAGTGTTAAGATATATAGAAAAATCAAAAAAGTAAAGGGGGAAAATTTGGATCGACATTTTCTGACCTGCGAAAGATTGGATTAGCAGGGATATAGCTATCATCTGCTCTACATTTGCATGAAAAAATAAAAATTCTTTGTTTGATTGAGACAAAATTAAATTTGATTAACTGAAAAAAAGTGTTATATCTTTTTTAGTCGAAATAATTTTACAGAGGTTAAAAATGGAAGCGATTAAAGTTAAGGAAGATGTTTATTGGGTGGGTGTTAAGGATTGGAATTTGACCGAATTTCACGGATATCATGTATCACACGGCTCAACTTATAATGCATATTTGATTAAAGATGAGAAAATTGCCCTCATTGACGGGGTAAAACATTATTTGTCATCGGAAAATATTGCCAGAATTAGAAGTGTTACTGATTTTTCTAAAATTGACTATATTATAGTAAACCACGTTGAACTTGATCATTCTGGAAATATTCCTGAACTAGTAAAATTGGCACCGCAAGCGACAATTGTTACAAATTCTGCCGGAAAAATGGCTTTGGAGGCCCATTTTGATGCTTCTGATTGGAAATTTCAAATTGTTAAAACTGGAGAAACTCTAAGTTTGGGCAAAAGAAATCTTACTTTTGTAACAACCCCGCTTTTGCACTGGCCGGACTCTATGATGTCTTATTGCCCGCAAGAAAAGATTTTGTTTTCAAATGACGGTTTCGGGCAACATTATTGCACAAATACGATTTGGGCAAAAGAGGCTAATTTCGGCATTGTTTGCGATGAGGCTAAAAACTATTATGCCAATATTTTGTTTCCTTATGGTGCACAGGCGCAAAAGGCTTTGAATACCGCAAATGAGCTCAATCTTGAAATTGAAATGATTGCACCGTCGCACGGCTGTATTTGGGATGGCGAAAAAGAGGTAAATTGGATTTTGGAGCATTACGCAAAGTGGGCTTCGGGAGAAAATGATGGCAGTGCTGTTGTGGTCTATGATACAATGTGGGGAGCAACCGCAAAGCTTGCCGAGACTATCACGGCTGTTTTTCAAGATGCCGGTGTTCCCGTGGTTAAGCGCTGTTTGACAAATGCACATACTTCTGAAATTATGACCGATATTTTAGAGGCAAAATATGTGGCTATCGGTACCCCTACCCTTAATAATGAGTTGTTCCCGAGAGTTGCGGCTTTTGTAACATATATGAAAGGTTTGGCGCCAAAAGGCAAAAAAGGATTTGCTTTTGCTTCTTATGGCTGGAAACCCGGAGTTGTAAGCAAAATTCAAACGGTTATGGAAGAATTGGGATGGCAGACGATTGCTCCGTTTGATGAAAAATATACTCCGAAAGATGAGGTTTTGGAGAAATTAAAGGAACACACAAAAACTATTTTGGATTAAAAAGAATAAAAGCGAGGTTTGAGAGCCTCGCTTTTTTTATTGCTTATCCTTCTGCAACAGCTTTATTTTTCGTTGTGCGGTGGCGGCGAGGTTGGTCCTCTGCTGCTGTTTGTGCAGGGGAAGAAATTTCTACAACATGAAAAGCTCGTTTTTTTGGGGCTTTTTCTTCTGCTGGTTGAGCAGGTGCCGCAACTTCATTGACAACAGACTGAGTTTCAGCAAATTCGGCATTGTTTTCCGGCTGATTTTCTATTGTGTTATTCTCAACATTTTCCGCTGTGATATTGTTGGAGGAATTAGAATTGTCATTAGCATTATTCTCCATTTGATCGCGCGGAGATTTACGCTCATTGATTTCGGTTACGATTTTGCGATAGTGCTCGGCATATTGGCGAAAAATTTCGGCAGTAACATAGTCGTTGTTGCTGTGAGCGTCTTTGGCCATATCATTATATCTGCGGATTAAGTCCAAGGCCGTGCCGCTGATTTTGCCGGCAATAGAGTTACTATCAAATTTGTAATTGAGTGAATAAATTGAATTATTGTTATTACGATATCTGTTTACTTTTTTCATATAAATGTCACCAAAAAGGAGGTTAAAGGCACAATATTAAGCGCCCTGCCAAAACTAAAATTTAAATAGAAAGTGAAATTAAAAAAAACGTATCATAACGTTCTCTGAGATCTACATATACATAATAAAATTATAATTTGCAACCTATTTTTTAAAAATTATACAACGTTTTATGCCGGCCAGATCGCAAACAATCTTATTGAGTGTAAATCCTTTGGCGCTGAATATGTTTTTTACAGCGTCGGCTTGCCCTACCCCGATTTCTAATAATATATATCCGTCAGGTGATAAACATTTGTCAATTACAGATGCAATTTGCCGATAGTGTTCAAGACCATCTGTGCCGCCATCCAACGCTATTGCAGGGTCAAATGACTTTACTTCCAAATCAAGACTTTCTATTTCTTTGCTTGCAATATACGGCGGATTACTAATAATGAGCGAAAACTTTTTGTCGGGCAGTGTCGGGACAAAATAATCACCATTTTGCAAGGTTATTCTTTTCTCAAGATTGAGTTTTGCGGCATTTTTACGGGCTATATCAATGGCTGCAGGCGATTTATCTATTCCAAAGCCGATCATATCGGGACACTCTGCTAAAACGGACAATATCAAACATCCGGAGCCGACACCGAGTTCCAAAATTGTTTCCGCATTTGTTGATTTGGCGATTTTTATTGCCTCTTCTACCAAAATTTCACTATCTGGACGTGGCGATAAAACTTGATCACTGACGATAAATGTATTTTTATAAAAGTCGCGATAGCCAAAAATTTTATCCAAAGGTTCATGCTTGCGCCGGCGTTGCAAAATTTCGGCAAGCTGTGTCTGTTGCTCTATGGATAAGTCGCATTGATAATCTATTGTTGATTGAGGTTGTTGCAATATATGTGAAAAAATCATTCTGGCTTCGAGCCGTGGAGAAGAAACTCCTGCGACAATAAGCTCATCAACTGTTTGAGTAAAAAAGTCTGTCATTATTTTTTATAAGGGGTGGAAAATATGTTATTTCCTATCATCTTGCGTACTTTGTGGATGCGCTTTTCCATTCTTTTCGGGAGGTCACTTAATGATATAGTCGGAGAGAAGACATCTTTATACATAAAACCATTGTTGATTTGCGGAGTTTTAATATTGAGTTTATTTATCATCAGTTTGCTCCTTATGGTTTATGCGGCATCTGCAAAACGTTGTTTGAACAAAACAGAAAGACTGTCAAAAGCTTTTTTCTCCAACTGGCGAACGCGCTCGCGGCTGATGTTATACATGGAGCCGATTTCTTCCAGAGTTTGCGGATTTTCTGCCAACATTCTGTTTTTGATGATATAAGCTTCTCTTTCAGGCATATCTTTGAGGCAAGACATCAAGATTTTGTGCTTATAGGCGATTTCTTGTTTTTTTGCCAAGTTGCTTTCAATGTTTTGTCTTGTATCAACAAGCATATCCTGACGTTCCATATCATCAGAATCACCAACAATAACGTTTAGTGAGGTATCGCCACCGAGACGGCGGTTCATCTCAACAACATCTTGTTCTTCTACTACAAGGTCTGATGCAATTTTTTTAACAACCGAAGGCTCCAGTTCTTTGTTCTCATATAAACCAAGTTTGGCTTTGATGCGGCTCAAATTATAGAAAAGCTTTTTCTGGGCGGCAACAGTGCCGATTTTTACCAAAGACCAGGAACGCAGAACAAAATCGTTTATAGCAGCTTTTATCCACCAGGCGGCATAGGTTGCCAGACGAACTTTTTTTGAAAGGTCAAATTTCTTTACTGCCTGCATCAAACCGATATTGGCTTCGGAAATTATATCTGACAATGGCAGGCCGTAGCGACGATAGGTCAATGCAATTTTGGCGGCAAGCCGTAAATGCGAAACGACCAGACGATGTGCGGCATCCAAGTTGTTGTTTTGCTTGAAATCAATGACCAACGCTTGTTCTTCGGCCTCGGAAAGCATAGGGAATTTTTTGATTTTTTCCAAATACGAAACAACTCCAAAACCGTCTGCTACTACGGGGAGTGAAGAATTTGGTTTTATTACCATAACCTGTGAGTTGTTAAGCACTTAAATCGCCTTCTTTCTTGTTATTCGGCTGTATTATACATAATTTGAAGCAAAATTCAAGATAATTTTTGCAATCAGTCTTCAAAATTTTCATATTGTTTTACTTCAGGTGTATATAAAAACGAAAGATTATCCTTCGGATTTCCATTTCGGACAAGGTTTATGATTTCAATATGATAACGAAAATCTTCAGGGTATATCAAAACATATACCGGTTTTTTGCCTTCAGTAACGCACAGACGCATATTTTGGGCGCTGACGTGCTGATTGAGCTTTAGCATTATGATTGTATCTGCTACCTGATAGTTTTCTTGATTATTGAAGTTTTCTACATCTTTTTCGCTATAATTATCGAGATATTTTAAAACCAAATTGTGATTGCGTTTTTCTATTATTGAACCTTGATTTTGTTTCTCAAGATATTGTATTACTTCTTTTTTTATTTCTTTTATCAGGTCAGCGTCATTGCAAGCCGGAATATTGGGATCAATAATATCTTCTTGCTCAATATATTCAGAAACATGAATGACATTTGAGGCTTCGGGTATGAGATTTTCTTCAGCAAAAAGCTGAAACGGAAAAAGACAAAGCGCAAAAACAAGAATATATTTCATATCAATACCTAGAAGTTTACTGATTTCGGTGTGCGAGGGAACGGAATTACGTCACGAATATTGCCAATGCCGGTCAACAATAGCATCATTCTCTCAAAACCAAGACCAAAGCCGGCATGAGGGACAGAGCCGTAACGACGCGAATCAAGATACCAGTTATAATCTTCTTCCTTCATACCAAGTTCTTTGATACGGGCAACAAGTCTGTCATATCTTTCTTCACGTTGAGAACCGCCGATAAGCTCACCAATACCGGGAACAAGAACATCCATTGCGGCAACAGTCTTATTATCGTCATTCATGCGCATATAAAAGGCTTTGATCTCTTTCGGATAATCGCGAACAATGACCGGACGTTTGAAATGCTTTTCAGCCAAAAAGCGCTCGTGTTCGGTCTGCATGTCAACGCCATATTCAGGTTTATATTCAAATTCCTGTCCTGATTTTTGCATAATCTCGATGGCTTCGGTATAGGTTATGCGGGCAAAAGGCTGATTGATGATGTTATCAAGAGTTTCTTTCAGGCCGGGAGCTACAAATTTTTCAAACAACTCAATATCTTCAGGACAATTCTCAACAACGTGTTTAACGCAGTATCTGACCATATCTTCGGCCAAATCCATATCATCATGAATGTCAGCAAAGGCCATTTCCGGTTCTATCATCCAAAACTCGGCCGCATGGCGAGTAGTGTTGGAGTTTTCTGCTCTAAAAGTCGGGCCAAAAGTATAAATATCGCCCAAAGCCATGGCATACATCTCACCATTGAGCTGTCCGGAAACGGTCAAATGTGCCTGCTTTCCGAAAAAGTCTTGCGAATAATCGACTTGTCCGTCTTTGGTCTTTGGAACGTTGTTCAAATCGAGTGTTGTAACTTGGAACATTTCGCCGGCACCCTCGCAGTCCGAACCGGTAATAATCGGTGTGTGAACATAGCGAAAACCGCGGGAGTGGAAAAATTGGTGAATGGCAAAAGAAAGTTCGGAACGAATACGGAAAGCAGCACCGTATTTATTGGTGCGCGGACGCAAATGCGCAATTGTGCGCAAATATTCGTCGGTATGCTTTTTCTTTTGCAAAGGGTAGTCTTCGTTGGCTATATCATAAATCTCAATATTTGCGGCAACAATTTCATATTTTTGATTACCACCCTGAGACTCAACCAAAGAGCCGGTAACTGCGACGGAAGAACCGGTTGTTAATTTTTTCAGCTCATCATAATTGGATAAATTATTATTGGCAATGATTTGAATATTTTTCAAGCAAGAGCCGTCATTGAGCTCTATGAACATAAAATCTTTAGAATCACGACGAGTCTTTACCCAACCTTTGACCAAAACTTCGGCAATGGTGGAAGATGAGTTGAGTAAATCAACAACTTTTGTCCTTTTTAACATATCAGTCTTTCCCATAAATTTTTTAACTTTGCGCAATATACAATACTTATATTTAATTGTCCAGTATTCCATTGACAATAATTGCATACTTGGTAATATATTGTGCGTAAATTTGCTATTTTATAAGGAGTTAAAAATGAGAAAACTATTGTGGATTGTGGCAATAACCCCTGTTTTGTTGTTGGGTGCATGCGCCGCAGATATTGGTGCTAATCAATACGATTCAGCCGCGGTTGGTTCTGTTACCCAGGCATTAAAGGGAACAGTTATATCGGTCAGAACCGTAACAGTGCGTGATAGCGATAAAGCTACCGGAACTGCTGTCGGAGCTTTGGCCGGAGGACTTGGCGGTTCTCAGATTGGCAAAGGAACAACAGCAACTATTTTGGGTGCTACCGGAGGTGCTTTGCTCGGCGGAGCTGCCGGAAATTTGGCTCAACGCGGGTTATCAAGCCAACAAGGTTATGAATATGTAATTCAGCTTGATAATGGCACTGTTGTTACTGTTACACAAGGAAATGACGTGTTGTTAGCTGTCGGACAACGCTGTATGGTTTTGTATGGAAGCAGCGGTTCCCGAGCAAGAGTGATTCCTTTCAACGGATAGTAACTTTTAAAATCCGATTTTTATCAATACTGACGGCTGTCGAATCGCAGCCGTTTTTTATTGGGTTTTGACAGAAATTAACCTTTAATTAAACTTAAAATGCTATCATCTTTGATACTTAGGAGAATTGTAATTTTATTATGTAATCGTTGACTTTTGTTAATGAGGATAATTAAAACTGAATAGCTATGACTATTAGAGGGGTTTTTTATAAATTATTTCTTGGAAGCGCATTGCCACTGGTGCTTTGTGTAGCGCCGTCTTTTGCTATTGAGCCGACTTTGACTGCAATCAGCTCAATGAGTCTCAACTATTTATCCCTCCCGAAAGGGAGTCATGCTACTTATGGCACAGGCACGTCAAAAAGTAATGATTACCCATATATTGTTTCTATATACGACCAAGACAAAAATTACAGATATTTTAACCCTAATAAAGAAGCAACCCCTGAGCTCAATTTGGCTTTACGCTATCTTGCTCGCACGGGCGGTGGCGCGTGGGTATCGGGTCTGACGGCAGAAGACAATTATATATTTAGGTTTAATACTGCCGACTATTATGGATATGACAGCAGTCTTTTACCGGTTTCGATTTGGGAACCGACCTCTGCCACAAGCAGTAATTATGATTTTGCATACAAAAATGGGAATGATGTATCTTATTATAACATTAATTTTGTTGACAGTGATAAGATAAGTTGGACTGTCAGTAGTGTGGCATCGGAATCTGCTCCAGTTTGGTATAACGCAGATACACAAGTTTCCGGCACTATAAAAATACGGATGCCTCATATTGTTGCTGATGGTTCAGGCAACCTGTCGACAAATATCGAAGATGTTTATTATACTTATGTCTATACTGTTCCTGACGGATATGTAAAAGAAACAAGTC
>JAGCXO010000013.1 GCA_017961285.1 Alphaproteobacteria bacterium
AGTTGAAAAGAATAAATCATTTAAAAAATTTATACTTAAAGAATACAATGAAAATAATGATTACAAGACGATTAAAGAGTTCGTTAATAATATTGTTGATAGACTTTACCAAGGTGAATTTGAGCATTTGAGACCATGTTTTAAAACGACTACTCCGGAAACAACTATAAGAAACTGGATAACGGAATTTAGAAAACAAAAAAACACTTTTCGAGCAAAATGAATCATTTTTCGAGCAAACGGATTTAAAATCTTGTTTATCATGTTAGGCTGTCCATGTTACGGTAATTAAATCGTTAATTTTATAAATAAGAAAGGACATTAAATATGCCTACAAAAAATACTTGTAATTCATCATCTTCACGCTATAATCACGATTGTAGTGTTAAAGGTATTGCATCAAATTTTATGAAAATAAGAAAGGATGCCGCTGTTTCAAAGCCGATTACAACCGGTTCCAAAACAGGAGATTATGCAGTAGGTAAAATTCCGGGTATCGGGAAATATATCAAAGCCGGTAATTGGGGTTCATCTATTGGAGCGAATGTATCTCATGCTATTAATGCTTATAACGAAAGTTGTGGAAATCGCAAGAAAAAATAAAAAGTATCAAAATTCAATAAGATAAAGGAGCTAAAAAATGAAATTATGGTCAAAAGAATCTCTGATTTTAGGCGGATTGTATGGAATTTTAGAAACTCCTTTATCTTTTTTAGGAATGGAAAAAATAACCGATATATTGTTTTTATTGTTTATTGCCTTAATATTTCTACTTTGTCTTGGTAAAACACCTAAGTTTTTGTCTGAGTTTATTCGTAAATATCCGAGAATATCTTACTATTTAACCGCCATCGGCTGGGTGCCTTATTTTTTAATGGTCGTGATAGCAATCATTTTAGGAATTGGATTTTTATCAGGTTCTTTGGAACACCTGCAAGAGAATGTCTTATATGGAACAGCATATTTAGGTTTAGCATTAGCTCTGTTATCCTTAATTGTTGCATTTATTAAAAGTAAACACCTTGGAAACAAATAAAATGGAAAGAGCAAAAAAATAATTTTATTTATTGCCGGGCTGTTGGTTATTCCGACAGTCATAGCTTTTTTGACTGCATTTATTCTCAAAATTGATATATTTGAGCGTTTATACATTAGTTTATTTTTTGATTATATGATTGCGTATATTTTAACTCCTTTACTATATAGACCAAGAATTCAAAAACATATTTCCAATAAATATGTATTCTTTGCCTTAATCTTCTTTGTGTTTTGGCTTTTGGAAATATTCAGAATTACATTTATTTGAGAAAATGTTAAAAAATAGTCCGGTCGCGGGATATTCTTTTTGCATTAAATGCCTTCATTCATTACAAAAGGCGAACTAGCGCCATACCTTGAAATATAAGTAAAATATGGTCTAGAAGTGTTTTTGATAACAGATACTTTTTGCTTTAAAGTATCCGTAATTGCCATTTCAATCTCAATTCACCACCAATCAAGAAGCCGCCTGAAAAGGCGGTTTTTTTTTGTGGGCTTAAATAATCGTTGATATTTTTTGATGAAGGCTTGAGATTTGTGAGTGTTTTTTGCATAATTGTTCTATTGAGACAAATAGGATGGATGCCATGTATGAGGATATCAAGCGTCATATCAGAGATGTGAAAGATTTCCCGAAAAAGGGGATTGTTTTCAAAGATATTACTCCGGCGCTTGCCGACGGGAAATGTTTTGCCGAAATTATCAATATTTTTTATGAAAAATTTAAGGGTGTGCATATTGATAAAGTTGCGGCGATCGAATCTCGCGGTTTTTTGCTGGGGGCACCTTTGGCGCAGAGGCTTGGTTGCGGGTTGGTTTTGTTGCGCAAACCGGGGAAATTGCCTTATACATCATATAAGGTATCTTATGAGTTGGAATATGGTTCAGCAGAACTTGAAATGCATGTTGATTCCGTGAGTAAGGATGAGAAAATTTTGTTGATTGATGATGTTCTTGCCACCGGTGGAACAATGGAGGCGGCTTGTAAATTGGTTAAGAAAGCAGGCGGTGAAGTTGTGGTATGTGCTTTTTTGATCGAGATAGCGGTTTGTGCAGGGCGGAAAAAGTTGGCACAATATGCGCCGGTTGGGGCATTTTTGGAATATTAAAGGGGAATAAAATGACAATAGGTATTATTGTTGCGATGCAAAGTGAGTTTGATTTGGTGCTTAAGACTTTGGCAGGTGCAGAGATAAAGAAAATCAGGCATTTAACTTTTGCGACGGGAAAAATAAATAATCAAGATGTGGTTTTGTTGCAGAGCGGTATCGGTAAGGTTTCTGCGGCGTTGGCAACTGTTGAGCTGATAAATTTGTTTGCACCGAAAATGATTATTAATACAGGTTTAGCCGGCGGGCTTGATCCGTCTTTGAGCGTTATGGATATTGTGGTCGGAAAAGATATTGTTTATCATGATGTTTGGTGCGGAGAGGAAAATGAATATGGACAAGTGCAAGGATTGCCTGCGATTTTTCATTCGGACGAAAAGCTGGTTGCAAAAGCTTTGGCGATAAGATCTGATACGAAAATTGTCGGCGGTTTGATTGCCAGCGGTGATAGATTTTTGAGTAAATTGGCTGATTTGAAAGAAGTTAAATCGCATTTTGAAAATGCGTTGGCGGTGGATATGGAATCGGCGGCAATCGCGCAAGTGTGCTATTTGTATGGTATTGAGTTTTTATCAATGCGTATTATCAGTGATACGCCGGGGATTGAAAATCATTATGATCAATATTATGATTTTTGGAAAAAGGCGCCGGAAAAAACGTTGGAGGTGATAGAAGCTTTGTTGAGGTGAGACTAAACTTTTTCGGAGGGAGAAAATCGCTCGCTTTCATGATATTTGAAAACGAGCGATTTTTGTTTTGAGTGTTATCTATTGAGCGCGCCTTTGGGGCGCGGTCAAGAGATGGTTATTATTCTTCTATTGCAACAGATTTTCCATTTTTAATCATCCGAACAGACGGTTTAACTACAATAAATCCATCTTCTAAAACGGTAGCTTTACCTGATGCTGTTTCATAATTTTTAATATTGTCAAAAATCCATTGGCGAATATTTTCTTTTGTCGGCTTGTTTTTGTCGGCGTCCGTGGTAGCATTTTCAACCGCGTTTATAAAAATTTCTATATCGGAAGCAATATTGCCAACACAAGACTGAGATTGTATATTCTTACGTTCAATTAAGTGTTGTTGAAAAGCATCTAATCCATTTTGGTTACTGTCAATATACCATAAACCATTAGCAATAACGCGGTGTTCTTCATCCATTTCCGCAAGACTGTCAATTGCTGTAACATTGTCATTTCTTCCGGTAATTTCTTTTAGTTGTTTCATAAATAAGTAAGGAGAAGGAGGATAGCCAGAAATCATATATAAATCAGGGTTTTTCTGGTGTGCTTTAATAATTGCTGCTCTATAATCTTTTTCTCCAGGATTAAAATATTCCTTAAAAACAATTTCGATATCGGAATTTTGTCTGATATAATTTTCAACAACTTTGTATTGCTCTAAAATTGCAGAATTATCTACAAACATTGCAACATTTTTAATGTTTCTTTTATTTAATTCATCAACTAATAATTTTGCTTCATCTTCGTAAGTATTCTGCATATTAAAACCGTATCTACCAGTATTAGCCGTTCTACCATATGCGCAAGCAAAGCTAAGAACATCATGTTCTGCGGCAATTGTAGCAACAACATTACTCATCAAGTTCCACATAGAAAAAACTGCATCTACCTTGTCAATAGTAATAAATTTATTTGTATTGTTGGCTGTTTTCATAGCATTCATTTGGTTATCTTCAAAAATGAGCTGATATTCATATTTTAGGCCCTTTTTTGACATATCTTCCATAATCATTTCTATTGCAGATTTTGCGGCCTGACCAGCGTATGCACCATCACCTGTTAAAGGTAGTGTTATTCCAATTTTAACAATCGGTTTATTTGCCTGTTCATTTGTTTTGTTCTCGTCTTTACAGGCGGTAAGCGCCAAGACCATACATAAACTCATTAAAAACTTCTTCATATTATTTTCCTTTCTTTTTTCTCAATTGCTAAAACAGACAAGAAATTCAATGATTTTCACTATATATTATTGAATCTCCTGCCATTTTTGGTTTCGGCAAATGAGAGAAATCGGCTGGTTTAGAATAAAACCGTTGGCCTTAACGTCACATTCACCGCTGGCGCAAGGATATTTTCCTTTTGCCAAGATATAATTATTGATTTGTTCAGCTGTCGGTTTTTCGCCTTTTTTATAGAGGTTTTCGCTGGCTTCAATAACCAAATTTACAAAGTCATAAAAAGCTGTTGCACTGAAGGTTGAGCTCAAATTATATTCCTTAGCTAGATTATCAACAAAATCTTGCGAACCATGACCATATGTAACCGTTTTAATACCTTCATAAAGCTCAATTACCGGAGACATATCTAAACAACCGGTATAAATATCTTTTTTGGTAATGCCTGCTTCGAGCAATTGTTTCAAAATTATCTCTCGTTCCGGCGGAAAAGACATTATCAAAAACTTGTTAAAGCCGTTTTCTTGATTTTTGGCGATAGAAAGGCGAAAATCCCTCTCACCAGGGTTAGATGCATTGATTACATATTTTATGCCTTGTTGTTGCATTTTTGTTTCCAAGCTATTGGTTAATAGACCTAAAATGCCAACATTTTGAACATAAACTGCTACATTTTCTATATTATCGTTCATAATAAATTCAGAAAAAAACTTGTCTGCTAAATCTTGAACTGATACACCTTGATTAAAAGCATATTTACCAAAGCGAGGATAATTTTTGTCTTCAAAAGAATAATCCCAAAGCAAAATATTATGTTGGTCAGCTAAAGGAGCGATAACTTTTGCAAAAGCAGAAGTAATCGTGCTGATTGCATCTACTTTGTCTTGGGTAATCAACTTGGTTGCGGCTGTCGGCATAACCTGAATTTTGCCCATATTATCTTCAAATACAAGTTCGTAGTTATAATGTAAATCAGACATATTTTTTTCTTTGAGAGCCTTTAACATTCCGGCTTTTGCGGCCTCTCCCATACTCGCTTGCGGTCCACTTAAAGGAAATATAGCGCCAATTTTGATAGTGGGTTTTACATTTGCCTGTTCATTTGTTTTGTTCTCGTCTTTACAGGCGGTGAGTGCCAAGACCATACATAAACTTAATAAAAACTTTTTCATTGCAGTTCCTTTCTTTTGTTTTTATTCTTCAACCGTTACCGGTTTGCCATCAATAATGCGTTTTAAGATGGCCCTGGAGTTAAAAATGCCGTTTTCATCTTGATGTAAATCGCCAACAACTCCCTTATAATTTTTTATATTTGCCAATTCTTCAACAGCATTTTCTTTATTGGGTGCTTTTTCAAAAGACTGAACCAAAAGCATAATGGCATCATAAATATTGCCTACGGCAAAAAGATTGTCTGATTGATTATAGCTTGTAAAACGTTCATAATTGTTTTTATCAACTTCGGCTGCATCAACAAACCATTGGCCTTCCACAGGGCTTTTGTCATCAAGGAAACTAAATGTTTCTATGGAAGTAACCGGAATGTTATTAGAAGTTTCATTCAGGCGCTTCAATATAATATCAAGAGCCGGTGAATACTCTAAAATAATATATAATTCAGGTTTTTCTTCAGCAGCCATATTCAGCAAGAAATTAAAATCTTTTTCGCCGGGGTTGGTGCGAAACTCTTTGAACTTGACATTTTGCTCGGTAAGTTTTTGCTTCATTGTTTCCGAAATTTCGATTGTGGCTTGGTCAACTTGGGTAAAAATTACTACATTGCTGATTTTATCTGCGACAATTTTCTCTACAAGTCTCTCAACTTCGCCTTTCGGCTGTGTCCAGTGGATGAAATTATATTTTCCTTCGGCAACCTTAGAATCGGAAGCGCATGCTGAAATGTGAATAATTTTATTTTGTTCTGCAATCGGAGTAGTTACCAGACCTATTTTGGATGCAAAGTCAATAATGGCATCAACTTTATCTAAGGAGATAAATTTTTGATTGATTACTGCAGTTTTCTTGCTTTCAAAAGCATTATCTTCAACTATAAACTGATAATTATATCGCAAATTTTTTGTGTTAAGGTCGTTTTGAGCAAGACTGACAGCACCTTTCATAACCTGGCCTATACTACCCATGTCGCCTGTCAAGGGGAGGGTTATTCCGATTTTGACAACAGGTTTGGCATCTGCCTGCTCAGTTGATTTATTTTCGTCTTTGCAGGCGGCGAGCGCCAAGACCATACATAAACTTAATAAAAACTTCTTCATATCAGTTCCTTTCTTTTGAGACTTATAAACTGATGCGTATGATATATGATTATATTGGGGATGACAAGAAAATTTTGTGTGTTTTTATGATTATTGTTTTAATGTTTGTATGGCAAAATCTATGTCAAAAATTTGGTCTTCGCGATTTTGCTAGTGCAAATAATTTTTTGAGAAAGATTTTTTTCAGAATTCAAATATTCTCCATGGTTGTCATTTGTTGATGGATATAGTTCATCTTTTACACTGTCGTATGCTTTTAGGGGATTTCCTGCATATTTATTCATTGATATAGCTAGGTCTATGTTGTCAGAAATTTGTTTAAGTGTTCTGTCTATCCAATTTGCGTCATCATGAGATATTTTTCCTGTTGTATATAGATGGTCGTTAGTTAACAACATATCATGCATGAAATTTTTTGTATCTAAAGAAAATATTTCACTTACGCTGATTGAGTCTACAGGGGCATTGTTTCTTTTGTAGCCTGAAATTTTTAATGCCAGGTTTAATCCACGCTTTAATCTTGGTAACGAAAATTCATCATCTTTTACTGTGTGTCCATCTAAGTGAATATTATCATTTTCGCTTGGGGCTCTATCTTCAGCCTTGATGGGGTGTGTAACCTCAACACCTGTGCGAACCATCCTACGCACGCCATTCATGATTGCTCTCTGAGCAAAATTGTCAAATGCAGTTGTCTTATCTTCTTTATCTTTTTCAATTAAATTAGTTGCTGTTTTTTCAAATAAATCTAGTATATTTTCCTTAAATGATGGTTGTTCGGCCAAGAAAGATAAATAAGTAGTGATTTCCCAACTTGAATCCCCTTTATTATCAAGTTCATCAAGTAGTTTATCTTTATTACTAATCATCATTTTAGTAAATGTGATTTTGTCTTTCATAGATAATTCTTCGCCGTTTATGGTCTTTGTTGCCATACTATATAAATCTGTATCTAACATCTATCTTCTCCGCTTATGATATATGGCTCTATTATAGGCTGAATAGAGCTGAAAATCAAGCGTTTTTTAAAAGTGCTTTTTTGATTTTTATTTTGTTATTTTAATTTATCTATGGCGAATTCTATATCGAATGGTTGGTTTTCGCGGAGTTGTCGGGGGCAATTCTCGGTTTTGTAAGGAATGTCGTTGATGATGCAATAATCAGGTGAGAGACCTTTACGATCAATGCTTTTTCCAGAAGGTGTATAATATTCGCCGACGGTCAAGGCAAGTTTTCCGCCGTTTTCAAAAAGATAGGTTTCTTGATAATTGCCTTTGCCAAAACTGGTGGAGCCAATGAGAACAGCTTGTGATTGTTCTTTCAAAGCGGCGGCTAAAATCTCGGCAGAGGAGGCGGTGTTTTGATCTATCAGAACAGCTAAGGGTAGAGATATTGCATCTTTGGTTTCTGAGACATAATATTTTTCCGAATCAAAAGTTTTTCCTTTGGTGCTCAAAATTATCCCGTCATCAATAAATATCTTAGCGATGGAGATTGCTTCGTTGATTTGTCCGCCTTGGTTGCCGCGAAGGTCTAAAATTATGCCCTTGCTTTGGGGATATTTGTTGAGCGCGGTGCGAATTGATTGTTCATTATCGTGATTGAAGTCAGTCATTTTTATATATAAAATATCTTCTTCCAATAAATTATAATAGGTCTCGTTTTGTGAGGTGCTATTGTTTTCATAACTGAAGTGGTAACGGGAATGGTCTTGCAGGGATTGAACCGAATCAAAGGCAATTTTTTCGGCTATCAGAGACGGATTTTTATGAGTGATTTTTCCTAATTTTTCGGATATGGTTGAGGCGATTTCTGCCCAAGATTTTATGTCTTGAGAATCGGTGGGCTTGCGCAACATTGCTATTTGTTTGTTTTGGGCATATATATACACCATGTCGCTGCCGTTGGAAAATTTTAGAGAGGGATTGATTTCTGAAATTTTTTTAAAGCCGGAGAGCGCAAGATCTTCAATGTTGATAGAGGTCAGATGTTTGGTTTTGACGGTGGTGTATAAAGATGAAAAAAATGATGTTTCGTCAGCAAGTGCGTTGCCGGAACAGAGACAAAATATTATAAAAGCAAGCAGCTTGACAAACATTATTTGAACTCCGCAATAAGCGCTGTGTGGTCAGAAGTTTTGCTTTCGGCGCGAGGGGTTTTGTCGACATAGCAATCAACAAGTTTGTCGGCGGCTGTCGGAGAGGTGAAAATATAGTCAATGCGCATACCAAAATCGGCCTGAAAAGAGTTGCCGGTATAGTCCCAAAAAGTGTAGCCGCTTTCTTTGGGGCGGAGTGTGCGAAAGGCATCATAAAAACCGATAAAAGAGATTTGTTGCAGGCGATTTTGCACCTCGGGGCGGCAGAGTGCGTTGCCTTCAAAAAGTTGATAATTGTAGACATCTTGTGTGGTCATAATGGTATTGAAATCGCCACCGATGATTGTTGGAATATCTGAGGAGGCCAGATTTTTCATGTGCGCTAAGAACGAATCCATCCAGCGCAGTTTGTAGTCAAATTTTGAGGTATCTGCCCAATTATTATAAGGAGGGTTGCCGTTGGGAAGATATATTGAAGCAATTTTATATTTTGTATTGTCTATGGTGGTGATTGCTTCTAAATATCGTGCTTGGTCATCTGAGAAATAGGGGAGATTTTCGCCGGTAACTTCCAGTTTTCCGCGGCTGAGAATCGCCACACCGTTATAACTTTTTTGCCCCAGAATAATGCAGTTGTATCCCAAGCTTTGCAGGTCAAAAAAAGGAAAATTGTTGAACTCGCATTTTATCTCTTGCAAGAGGACAATGTCAGGTTGGCAAAGCTTTAGCCAACGACAGAAAGATTCAAGATGGGCATTGACGGAGTTTATATTATAAGTGGCGATTTTCATTATTTTGACCTTTTACTATTTTTTTATAATTTATAATTACAATGCTTTTTAAGTTTGTGCAAACTAAAAATTAGGAGATAGATTTATGCTTGATAATTTTCCAGATAATTTTCGTCGTGATGATGAAGAAGTTTTTAATGAATTTAGGCAAAAGCAGGTAAATTTCGATTTGGAAGAACAAAAGAACGAAGCTGACAGCTCGCGCAGTTTGTTTTTGGGGGCTTTGGCCGGACTGTTGATGGCCGGTGTTGTCGGTTGGTTTGTGCTGGCTCCGAAATATAAAGTTGATAATCCGGAGGAAGTGCCGGTGATTGCAAAGCCGCAAATGCCGGTGAAAATTCAGCCTTCGGAGCCGGGAAATATTGAGTTTGCCGCACAGGAGAGAACGGTTTATGATATTATTGAAAAGAAAGAACCTACCGAAGAAAACGGGGCTGTTTTGATTTCGGAAGAAGAGCCTAATGCTGATGCTATTGAAAAATTATCCGAAAATAATCAAGTTGAAGAAAATGCTGCAGATAATGTTGTGAGAGGCGGAGAATCGCTGGCTTATCGCGGGCAGAATCTTTCTGTTCAGGAAGTGCTGATGTCACAGGTGGCAGCGGCTCAAGAAAAGGCAGGTGATGCAGCGCAGAAAGTTGAAGAGGAACTGCAGATTGTTGAGGAAAAAGCAGAAGAAGTTAAAGAAGAAAAAACAGAACAGGTAAAAGAAATTGCAAAAGCGCCGGTTTCGGATACGGTTATAACCTTGGAAACGGTTATGGCTTCTGAAAACAAAGTGAAATCTGATGTTGTCGATGGAAAATGGCAGGTGCAGTTGATGTCTTCGCCGAACAAGGCGGCGGTTGAAAAGTCGTGGACTGAGATGTCAAATAAGTATGCTTTGTTGAAAAATGTGTCGCACAATGTTGAAAGAGCAGATCTTGGTGCTAAAGGTATTTTTTATCGTTTGAAGGCCGGAAATTTTGCTACAAAAGATGATGCTTCTGCATTTTGTAACAAGCTCAAAGCTGTCGGCGGCAATTGTTTTGTTGCTCAAAAATAGGGGATAGAAATGTCTTTGCCGATTTTGGCATCAGTTTTTGGAACAGAGATAGGGAAAGAGGAGGCGGTTTTACTCAAAAAACTGTCTCCTCTTGGAATTTCACTTTTTGCAAGAAATGTTAAAGATAAAGATCAACTTAGAAATTTAGTTGCGCAAATTAAGGAGATTTTGGGAGAAAATGCTCTTGTTGCAATCGATCAAGAAGGAGGCAGAGTGCGGCGTTTGGCTGAGCCGAATTGGCAAGGCTATGCTTCGCAGTTTGTTTTGGGGCAGTTGCCGGTTGAGGTTTGTAAAATGCACGCGGCGCTGATTGCGCAAGATTTGAACGAGTTGGGAATTAATTTGAACTATGCTCCGGTGCTGGATAATCTTTATGAGCAAACTCATCCGGTGCTGAAATCCAGGTGCTTCGGAAATGATGTTTCCGAACGTGGAAGAGTGATGATTGAGACATATATTAAGAACGGAATTTGTCCTTGTATGAAACATATGCCGGGGCACGGAAGAGCAGAAAGCGACCCGCATTTGGGATTGCCGGTGATTTCGGTTGATGATTTTGAATTGGCAAAAGATATGGAGCCGTTTGCAAAAAATTCGGATTGTCCGGCGGGAATGACCGCGCATATTGTGGTGCCGCAAGTTGACAGTTTGCCAGTTACGATGAGCGCTAAGGCTATTGATGTTTTAATCAGGGGAAAAATTGGTTTTGACGGTTTGTTAATCAGTGATGCCGTTGATATGAAAGCCTTGCAGGGAAGTATCAGAGAGCGTGCTGAAAGAAGTTTGAGCGCAGGGTGTGATGTTGTGTGCTATTGCGGTGGTGATTTGAAGGAGCTGTCGGAACTGGCGGCAATAAAACGTAAGATCTCTGATAAAACAGAAGAAAGACTTGAGCGAATTTATAAAATTGTTGCCGGGCAGCAAAAAAATATTGTCGAGTATGCCGATTATGCTCAAGCAGTTAGTGAAATTGAGCCGTATAAAGAAGAATATGATGCGACCGAAGTGTTGAATTTGATGAAGAAAAAGCAATCAAAGTTATTTGTTAGTTAAAACTTCTATGTCATAAGGAAAATTGACATCAACACAGCAGTTTTCGTCGCTTTCAACCAGTGTGGTATAATCACGATGTTCTAAGAAAATTTCTCGCAAATTGGCATTTTCGGGAACGAGGTCGGCTTTTGAGTATAGGCTTCGGCTCCATAGAATCGGGTTGTATTTTTGTGATTTGTAGGTGCTTATGCAAACTTGTTTGTCTTTTTCAAGAGAAAATGATCTTATCATTTTATTGATGTATTTTGCGCTGATATAAGGCATATCTGCGGGAATTAGCAAAGCGCCTTTGCAAAAAGACGGAACCGAATTTAGTCCGAGCCTGATAGAGGTTTTGATGCCGGAAGCATAGTCGTTGTTTCTTAATATGTTAATATCAAGATCTTTTAGGTATTCTTCAATTTCTTCGGCATGATAGCCGGTGATGACATATACGGGAGAAGCTTTTGACCGAATGGCTGCCCGAATAGATCTCATAAAAAGAGGCTCTCCTTTTATTTTTACCAGCAATTTGTTGCGTTTGGCTCTTATACTGCAACCGGCGGCCAAAATTATGACGGCTATAGGTGCTTCTTTGTTTTTTCCACGGTTGTTTGGAGGAGATAACAGATCTTTTTGTTCATCTATGGAGAGGTGTTGGATGTTTAGAGGAATGGTGTTCAGATATAGAAAATCATCAATTTTCAGGTTTGGTTGGGAGAGGGCAATCTTGATTGTTTGGTTGGCGATGGCTGATGTGTTTTTATCATAGTGATATGGCAAGGCTATAATTTTGGTTTCTTTTTTGGTAGCGATCATCAGGTCCGAAAGGGTATCTTGCGGAATTCCGCGGCAAAGAATATTGTTGGATGTGATAGATAGTGCGGTAGGTAAAGTATCGGTCGGACAGCTGCTGGGAAGGGCAGGAACGATAAAAACAAAAGGACTTTTTTTGGCGGCTTCCGAAATGCAGACGGCAAGATCATTTTGTTGATGCAAACAATATAGTTTTTGTTCAAACTTAAAGTTAAATTCAGGAAAGATTTTTTGCAGATGCGCAATTGATGCAGATGCGTGCTTTTGTTCTATTTTATCTTGGCTGAATTGAGTGAAGATAAGGCTTGCTTTTATGTTTGAAGATGATTCTATTTTCAGCAGAGGCTCATTGCCGGAAAGGCGAAAGACAATGTCGTCTAAAAAAGTTTGTTCAACTATCGGACAACACAATTTTATGCTGCCAATTATGTCATTTTTTTTGACGGTTTTATATGGAGCAATGGTGTTAAGTATCAAATAAGGGGCAATATGATTAAATTTTGCAAGTCGTTGTTCACTGCAGATAAAAACACCGTCAACAGAGGCGACAATTTTGCAAGTGTTGGTTGTTTTTGATACGACATAACCTAAATTTTCTCCACAAATTTGCGGGGCAATCATACCGAGCGCAAGTGCAGATTTTATATCGCTGTTGCAGGCCCGAACACCGGTAATTTTTTTGATGCCGTAAGATTTTAGAAAAGAAATATCTTCACGGTTGAGTTTGTGCCCTTGCGGAAAAAAGCGATCTTCTATCCTGATGTCGTTGAGCAGGAGGATGCCATCTGCAGCTGAAAGTTCAAATTCGTTAATTTCCATAAAATCTTCCTTGTGGATAAAGCATAGCGATATTTTAATATAATGTGTGATTTTGTCAATTTAATTGTGCGTTTTGTAAAGCTTTTGGTTATAATTTATATCAACTATTTATTAATAAATTTGGGTTATTGTAGATAATAAGTATTAGTATTTTTGGAGGTTTCTTGATATGAAAAGTAGATTAACAATATTATTGCTGGCTTCTACATGTTTGGCAATGCCTGCTTTGGCGACAACATATAATGATAAAGTGTTGAATGAAAATGAGACGTTGACGTTGAATAGCGGTGATACGGCGAATAATACTACGGCGCTGTATAAAGGAACTGTTACTGTTAAGAGCGGCGGTCAAGCAAATACAACCTATGTCGGTTATACAAGCAGTAATATTGCAGGCAATCCTGATGCAGGTTATGGCCCTATTACGGTTGGTTCTTCAACAATGAATGTTGAAGCAGGCGGTGTTGCATCTAATACTTTTGTCGGAAACTCTTCGGTTATGAATGTAAGTGGTAATGCAAATGTGGTAAGTTTGCAGTGGTCAACAGGTTCTGCGAGCAGTGCTGCAAATGCTCCGAAGATTGTTATTTCTGACGATGGTGAAGTTACCAATCTTTCCGTAGCTGCAGCTCATGGTGTTGTTACTATGACAGATAATGCTTATGCCAGTAATGTGTTGTTGGCAGGAAGCTATGCTTCAATGACAATGGCTGATGGAACATCTGCTGAGGGAGTTAATGTCAGAGGGAATCGGGCAAGTTTGCAAGTTTCGGACGGAGCTATTATTGATGATTTGCTGGTTTCTGCGGCTTCTGCATATTCAGAAAGCGATAAATCTGTTGTAAATCTTTATGGTAGTGCTTTAAGTGTGGTTGTAGGCGGACAAGGTAGTATTGCTCAATACGGATGGGGATTGTTGAATGTTTATGACGGTGCAGAAGTTGCTGATTTGACAGTTTCAAGAAACGGCAGAGTTAATGTTGTCGGTGGTACTGACATTACGGACACAGTTATTGACAATGCCACTATTAACAGTTCGGGTGTTATGACCTTGGGCAGTGCAACTTTGAATAATGCTTTGCTATACGGAACAGGTGTGCTGAATGTTAATGCTTTTGGTTTGGTTGAAGAAGCTGTTTTGAATGATTCTTCTACTTTGCAAGTTAATGCTTCAGGAACACTCGGTTCTGCGACAATAAATGCTTCGGGAACTTTGCGAGTTAATACTTCAGGAACACTCGGTTTTGCGACAGTAAATGATTCGGGAACCTTGCAGGTTAACGGATATGCAACGGCATCTGATGTTACGGTAAATCAGGGCGGTTTGGTAAGGGCTAATATGGGCAATGCGACTGTTAGCAGTTTGACGCTTAAAACCGGAGGTATGTTTGATATCAGCACGGATGCAGTTGTTAATATTACCAATGAAAGTGATTTTAATCAGGGTTTGAGGACTGAAGAGATTGGTGGTATTGATCATGCCGATAACTGGACAATCAATGATGGAAGTACGTTGACGGTTGCAAATAACGGTTGGGCAGAAAATGCGGTTGTTCAAAACGGTGGTAGGATTGTTGCTAAAACTGATACTTCTACGGTAAAAGATATGACACAAGATATGGGTGGTATGTTTGATTTTAATACCGGAGCTGATGTTAATGTTGTTCATGAGAGTGCTTTGAATGCCGATAAATTTATCGGTTTGGTCGGAGACCAGAGAAGGGCTGATGATTGGATAGTTAATGGCGGCAGTATTTTGACTGTTGATGCCGGTGATTTTGCGGATCATGCAACTGTTCAAGGCGGTGGTATGATTGTGGCCAAAGAGAATGTCAGCACGGTTACAAGTTCGACAATTGAACAACACGGAATGTTCCACTTTTCTACATGGGCAGATATAACAAATGTTAACTCCTGTGTCAGAGACCCGGCAAACTGTCAAATGCTTGAAGTCAGCGGCGGAGTTGCTGATGATTGGAATGTTAACTTGGGCAGTACGTTGGATATTAAGGCTGAGGGTACAGGCGATAACGACTATATCTTCGGCGGAACGTTCTATGTAAGACAGGGCGGTGTATCTACGAATATGGAGATAGTCAGCGGTCTGGCTGTTATTGATGGTATTTCAACAAGCAATACAATCAAATATGTTGCACCGACCAGTGGAACAAGCGAAAACCCGAGTGAAGGTGATTCTACCACGGTATATATAGGAAGATATACAAATTCAAATACCGGAGAGGCTTTGGCCTTGTATAATGATATTTCCGGCGGTTCGATTTATGTTGATAGTTATGGAACGTTGCAAAGCAATACAATCAGCGGAGGAATAATTTATGTCAATGTTGACGCTGGTAGTAACTCTAATGCTAACGTTAATGATTCGGTTATGAGCGGCGGAACGGTTTATGTTTATAACAGTGCTAATATTAATGATACGGAAATGAGCGGAGGTGCAATTTATGTTCAAAATGGAGGTAAGGCTAACAGAAGTGATATGACCGGCGGCACAATTCATGTGTATAGCGGCGGTAATGCCAACACGACAAATATGTCCAACGGAACAATTTATGTTGATCGCAACGGCTCAATCGGTATTGCAAATGATCCCGAAAAGGGGACAACAATGTCGGGCGGAACTGTTACCATGAAGGGAACTTCATATTATGCAGATGTAAGCGGTGGTAGTTTTGAGATTATCAGAAATACAATATATTCAAATTCTACTGCTGTGGCATATAACAATACTGTTTCAGGCGGAGATTTTACGGTGGGCGATGGCGGAACGGCAAGCACCAATGTGATAACAGGAGGTACCGTAACTGTTAATAATCATGGTCAGTTGCTCTTTAGCAATTTGTCAGATGAGGCTAATGTTATAATCAATGGCGGCGGTGTTGCCTCAGATACGACAATGACCGGCGGTAGCTTTACAATTGCGGGAACAGCTACAAGTAATACAATTTCTGGCGGTGAAGTTGTGGTTAATGAAGATGGTTATTTTGCTCAGAACCATATTTCCGGTAGCGCAGATGTGAAAGTAAACAGTGGCGCTGTTGCTTCGGATACAACAATGACCGGCGGTAATTTTACTGTTGCGGGAACAGCTACGGATAACGTTGTTTCAGGTGGAACCGTTGTGGTGCAGAACGGCGGTGTTTTGGAGCATAATACATTGTCAAATGCCAGTGTTACCGTCAAAACTACGAGCACGATGAGTGATACAATTATGACAAGCGGTAATTTGATTGTTCAAGGAACTGCTATGGATAATATTATTTCGGGCGGAACCGTTACGGTGCAAAACGGCGGTGCTATGAACAGTAATACTTTGTCCAATACAAGTGTTACACTCAAGACAGCAAGCACAATGAATGATACAGATATGTCAAGCGGCGATTTTGTTGTTGAGGGAACGGCAACGGATAATATAATTTCGGGCGGAACCGTTACAGTGCAAAACGGCGGTGCTATGAACAGCAATACTTTATCTAATGCGAGTGTTACCGTTAAAATTGCGAGCACAATGAGCAATACAATTATGACAAGCGGTGATTTGGTTGTTGAAGGAACGGCAACAGATAATATAATTTCTGGCGGAACAATTATGGTTCAGAATGGTGGTGTTATAAACAGCAGCACTTTGTCGAACAATGTCAATTTGACGATCGGAGCAGGCAGCACTGCAAATTCAACGCAGATGAGCGGTGGTTTGTTGACTGTTTCGGGAACGGCTAATACAACATCGTTGAGCGGAGGCAAGATTGTGGCAACCGAAAACGGTGCAAAAGTCAATGGTTTGACGATGACTAATAGTTCTGTATTTGATTTTTCAACAAATGCAGAAGTTTCTAATGCAAATGTTTTGGGTACATCTCCAAGTATTGACAGTGGTCATAATGCTAAAAATTGGACAATCGGAAACGGTTCAATTTTGAGAGTTGAAGCAAACGGAACAGCCAGCAATACAACAGTTAATAACGGCGGTATTTTAAATAATGCCGGCAGTGCTGAGGATACGCTTGTGAAGGCAAACGGACAAGTTAATAATTTGGCTGACGGAACTTTGACTAATTTGGTTGTCAATGCAAACGGTAAACTTGATGCAGTATCGGGCAGCAAGATTGATGGTGATGTCACAATTTATAAAAATGCTGTTTTGAGCGGCGATTATGATTATTCCACAATATTCAAATCCGGAGATCTTACCGTTTCGACACTTAATATCGTTGATGGTATAAATACCGGATTTAATAACAGTTTGGTCAGTGCCGGCGGCGATCAAAATACTTTGAATTTGGCTACTGATGAATATCAAATCAGCGGTGCTGGCAATAACGGATATACTAAGGTTGCCGGTTGGAACAGAATTGTGATTGCATCAGACAGTATTGTTGATTTGGACGGTGATTTAACTTTGATTGGCAGCAATTCTTATATCAGTTTGGGTGATGGAGATTTGCTCAATGTTAAAGATACTACCTCTCCTAATACTACGATTACGGGAAGTGTCAGAAACAGCGGTGTTATAAATCTTACAAAAGGTACTGCAGGATTGTCTGATATTCTCAACACTATGAGCTTGAGAAGTCGTCCTCATTCTTTGTCTGACGGTGATACAACAGATGATGTGTTGACTATTACCGGTGATTATACGGCAGGAAGCAGTGCTTTCTTGCGTATGAATGTTAATACTGAAGATCACGTTGCCGATATGTTGAAGATTGGCGGTGATGTTTCGGGAACAACAAAGTTGATTTTGGATTTCTTGACACCGGGATCTTCTTCGGAGGACATTCCTTTGGTTGAAGCTTTGAATGATAATGTTTCTACGGCGGCAGACTTTACGGTATGGCGTGTATATGGAAGTGCTTATAATAATTGGGAAACAACAAGCAGGGATAATGTTTGGTATTTGGCGGCTAATGAAGAGGAACCAGAGCCTGAACCAGAGCCTGAACCTGAACCTGAACCGGAGCCTGAACCTGAACCGGAGCCGGAGCCGGAACCTGAGCCGGAACCGGAACCTGACTATCCGAAGAAGGTTGATCCAGAGATTATTGCTTATTATTCTTTGCCGACAGCCGGATTGGAGCAGACATCTTCAATATTCAACAATATTCGCGATAAAATTGCGGCCACAAAAGTTGCTCGCGGACGCGATAGATATGGAAGATATGACGGTGGAGTTTGGGAAGACGGTATGAGATGCGGTGCCATGAATAATCTTTGGGTTCATGCAACTTATGATCGTGCTGATATTGAGGACTTTACTGATGTTGAGGCAACTATTTACGGTGCAGATTTCGGATATGATGCACAGACAGATTTGCACAATAAGCTTGGTATTTTCGGTTCTTATCGTGACGGTACATATGAAATGAACGGAAAAGGTAAGAAGTATTATTCTGATATTGAAAGTCAGATTGATATTACCAGTTATGATGTCGGTATATATTATCGCTATGATTATGATTATTATTGGTTGCAAGCTATTGCTTATGTCGGTAAGCAAGATGTTGATATTTCAACAGATGACGGTTTCTCTGCAAGCACAGAAGGATTTGAGTTTGGTGTGGGCGGTGAAGTCGGAAAAGCTTACAGACTTGTAAATGACTTTACATTAGAACCGAGTTTGGGTGTGTTCTATACGCAGATTTCTTATGATGATATTGATGATGAAATCGGCAGACATATTGAATATGACACCATTAATCGTTTGGAAATTGAGGCCGGTGCAAAGTTGGAAAAGACTTTCCGTGCACAAAGCGGATCATCCAAAGTTTATGTAAAGCCTAGCGTAATTGTTCAAAAGACTATGAACAGTTCGGTTATGATTACTTCTCTTCCGGAAGAAGAAACTATCGAAGACAGAATCTTGGGTAAAATCCAAATTGGTGCTAAGATTGCTTTGAACAGATCTCTTTCCACTTATGGTCATATTGATTATAAGTTTGCGGATGATTATAGTGCTTTGTCCGGAATTTTGGGCTTGAATTACGCATGGTAATTTGAGTTAAGAGACAAGAAAAAGGAGGTTTTCAAAACCTCCTTTTTTGATGCTAATTATTTTAGTAAATCGGCTTTTTTATATTCTTCTTGTAAATGAGAAATTTCTATTTCTGTATAGCGTTGAGTGGTAGATAAAGAAGAATGTCCCAACAGTTCTTGAATGGAACGCAGTTCGGTTCCGGCGGCGAGAAGATGGGTGGCAAAAGAGTGCCGTAAGGAGTGCGGAGTTATGTTTTTTGGTAGTCCCATACAGTTGCGGATTTTTTCCATTTGACGCTGAATAATCCGTGGAGATATGCGTTCACCGCGAGCTCCCAAAAATATGGCTTCTCCCTGCTGAAGTTTATAGGGGCAGGCATCAAGATATTTATTTATGGCCTCATTGACTACAGGAAGCAGCGGAACAATGCGTTCTTTGTTGCCTTTTCCTTTTATGCGTAAAAAATCTTTGTTATCAAAGTCGCCGATATTGGTGTTGATTGCTTCGGAAATGCGCAATCCGCAACCATAAAGCAAAGTAAAAATGGCAATATCACGCAATTTGATCCAATTTTCATCTTCATACTTCGGAGTTTCATCCAACAGTTCAAAAGTTTGTTCAACATCCAAAGCGCGAGGAAGATATTTGGCTTTTTTGGGCGAATTTAAGATGCTTATTGCTGTGTTATGAATTATGTGTTTATTATCGAGCCAAGTAAAAAAATTGCGAATCGAAGAGATTTTTCGACACAGTGATGTTTTGTTCAAATTTTTGCGGGCAGAAATAAATTTTCTGAATTCGCTGATTGGAAGCGTTTGCAAATTTTGTAAAGATGATTCTTCCGGAAAAAAAGATAAAAATTGCGATAAATCACGAGCATAGGCATCGGTGGTGTGAGAAGAATATTTTCTTTCGTTTAAGAGCCAATTTTGCCATTGATCTATATATTTGCAAAGATCAGAATCGGCATAAAATGTAATTTTATTTTTGGTCATATACCATAGGCCTATTCTTTTATGGAAGAGAAAATCTTTTCAAATTTTTTTTGGTCGATTTTAATAGGAACGTGTTTTTCTTTTCCGTTATTGATTTTTTGCAGAACGGTTTCTTTGTTGAGTTCATTACTGGAATCTTTCAATTTTATGGCGTGGTTCCATTGATAAACAGCTTCATATTTGCGCCCCATATCCCAATAAGCATCGCCTAAATGGTCATAAATAACGGCTTCGGAAGGTGACGCATCTGATGCTTTTTCAAGATAGAAAATGGCTTTTTCATAAAGTCCGATTTGGTATAGTGCCCAACCGAGGCTGTCTATGATGCTGCCTTCATCAGGCGCTTGTGTATAGGCGTCAACGATGAGTTGAAAGGCCTCTTCAATATTTTTGCGGTTTTTCAACAGGCTGTATCCGAGATAATTTTTTACCATAAAATTATTGTTTATGGAGAGCGCTTGACGAAGGATTTTTTCGGCCTTGTCAAAATCGCCCATGCTTTCATATACGGAACCTAAAGCGAGCAAAATCGCCCAACGTTGTTCGTTTATGGGTTCGGGAAATAAATCTAAAGCTTTTTGGTAGTAGATAGATGCGTCTTTATAACGTTTATAATTGCGCATAATTTCGCCGAGACTTAAATATACTTCGGCACCTGGTTGATAGTTTAATAAATTTCGCAATATAGGTTCTGCTTTTTCAAATTGTTCCATTGCCAGCAGGTTTTTAGCAATTTGAAATTGGGCGATATTATAATTGTATTGTTCCGGTTTAATTTGCTGATAATAATAGTTTGCTTCTTTATATAATTCTTTACTGTCCAAGATGTTGCCGATTAATAATTTCGGGGCATCATAGTTTGGATTGGCATAAATGGCAAGGGAAGCAAAAAGAATACTTATTTCTTCTACGTCGGGTTGATTTTTTAAAATTGCCGCAATACCAAACAAGGAATCGGAAAGGCCGACAAGAGGAGAAGTTATTATAGGCGAGATGTCGGAGGAAGAAAGGTTTATATCTTCAATAATTTTTTGTGTGGAATAGCTGTTTTGATCTTCTGCAAGTGACTTTATGATATTGAGTTTTTCCTGATTTGAATTACGCAGATAAAAATTGGAGAGGACTTGCAGGGGAAATTTGCTCAAGGCGGCACCACGCACATTTGTCAGCATAGAATAGTATTTATCTGCTTCTTGATTTTTTTTCAAATAATCGCTGATTGCTCCGGCATTAAAAAGGTATATATTATGCAAAGCGCTGTCTTTTAGCAACGGTTCAAGAGCTTTTATGGCATTTTCATATTGTCCGAGGCCGGCGTAAAACCATGATTTGGTGACGGGGTTGAGTAAGTTGCGTGCAAAATTGTTGTCGCATTTGTCAGCAAATTCGATGGCTTGTTGATAATTTTCGTGTTTGGCTTCGTAAACGGATTTTATTGTGTAGATGAAGGGACTTTTGTCTTTGTTTTTTATAGCTAAATCAGCATATTTGACGGCTTCGTCGATGCGACCTTGTGAGGTGAGCATAATATACAGTTGATTGATGATAGGAGTGTCAGACGGCATCTTTTCTACCGCTTTCATATAGTAGTCGGCGGAAATGTTGAAGTCGTGTCTTATATGTGCAACGCGTCCGGCAAGGTATGCTCCATAATAATTCCCGGCCGGTTCAATAGACGTAATTTCAATGATATTTTTTTCTTGGTTGTCATTTATATGACAGCACGTGCAACTAAAAATAATACCTGCGATTACAGCTAAAACTAATGCTATTTTATCCATCGACTCTTGCTCCTTTGTTTTTTTGTTTCCTATATTATCAAAATTAATTAACTATACAACAGAAAAGATGAAGATAATATAATTATTTGATTGCAAAAATTGTGATAAGGGCATAGCATGCAGGCATGATGGATGTGAAAGAGGTATTAAATTGGTATATTGATGCCGGAGTTGATGTGATTTGCGGAGATGAGTTGATGTCCGCAAATGTTTTGGATGTGCCTGCTAATGTTGAAAAGCCGGTGGCAGATGTATCACAAATGGGGATGGCGGCGCGCAAAAACGCCAGACAACTTTGTGAAAAAGCACATAGTTTGGCGGAGTTGGCACAGTATGTGGAAAGTTTTGACGGTTGTCAATTGAAAGCCACTGCTAAGAGGACAGTTTTTGGCGATGGTGATGAGAAAGCAAAAATTTTGTTGGTCGGTGAAGCACCGGGAGCCGATGAGGACAGAGAAGGAAAGCCATTTGTCGGCAAAAGCGGTATGTTGCTGAATAAGATGTTGGCTTCTGTCGGAATTGAGCGGAAAAATTGCTATATAACCAATATTTTGATGTGGCGTCCGCCCGGGAACAGAACACCAACAGGAGCGGAAGTTGCCGTTAGTTTGCCGTTTTTGAAAAGAAAAATTGAATTGATTGATCCCAAAGTGATTGTCGCACTTGGGGCGCCGGCGGCAAATGCTTTGATGAATATAGAGGAGCCTATTTCTAAAATAAGAGGAAAATGGTTGGAATATGAATTATCCGTCGGGAAGAAAATTGATTTGTTGCCGACGTTTCATCCGGCGTATTTGTTAAGAAATCCTGCTCAGAAAGCTAAAAGCTGGGCGGACTTGCTTAAGGTAAAGAAAAAATTATCCAACAGTTAAGATGTTTTTTTTATAAAATGTTGGCAAATTAAAATATATGAATTATTATGTGTAAATAAATAATCTATAGCGAGGATAAATATGATGTATATCAGCAAAGTATTTTTTTGTGGTTTAGCCGTTTTAGCGGGAATTAGTTCTGTTCAGGCTTCTGAGGCAGATACTTCTAATAAAGAGGCGATATTGTTTAAGGTTCACGATATTGTTCCTGTGAAAAATAATGAAGGTGAGGTTATAAGCTGCGATTATAAGGCGACTTTTTATAATCGTTCCGGTGTTAATGTCAACGGAGCAGTGCTTGATTTTGTTTGGCATGATAATGCCATAGCAGATATCGTTGACCAAGAAAAGAAAGATGATGCCAAGGAAAATAACAGAAACATCAATCGCGCAAGAAGTACTACTGAAAAGATAACAGATAAAGATGTTGTTACTTCTGTTGAGGTTCCGGCAATTGCCCCTTCTTCGCAAGTTGAGATTAAGTCCAATGTGAATACGGACAGATGCTTTTTGTTGATTGAGGATCTTGATTATAGTGTAAAGAGTTGCAATGCTTCCGGTGGTGTTTCTAAAGGAAGAAACACTGATTCATCTTGTTCGGGGATGTTTATTTATGTTTCGCCGAAAGATGCACAGTATTATTTGGAATTTAAGGCGATATCTGTTGCAGAACAAAAATCTGCCGAGGAAAGTGAAGTTGAAAAGAAGAGAAAGCAGAATGATGAAGCTTATCGCAAAGTAATCGGGGCACTTGATTCTACAGGTTCAATAGTTTCAAATATTAAATAAGCATTATTTATGATGAGCAATAAGTGTTTGAAATATATATTGATTGGAGTTGCTCTTTTGTGGGCGGCTGTTGCTAAAGCTCAGTTTTTGCCGAATGCTGATACCGGTGTTTTCCCAAATAAAGAAATAAAGCCTGTAGGTTCTGTGCAAAATTCGAATGTGGAGGTTAGGGCGCCAGTTTCTGCTGCGCAGGTTGCGGCTGAAGAAAGAAGATTGCGAAAAAATATGACTTCTCCTTTTGATTATTCAAAAATTGATGTTAAAAAGAAGGATGCCCCTAAGGAAGATGCAGTTACTATTACCAGTAAAGACGGCAAAAAGCTTGATCGTGAAGCTATTTTAATTTTTATGAAGAATTTTAATGTTTACAGAACGGCTTCGGGACAGGTCAGATGCTCGGTACGTTTCGGGCTGGTCAGCACCTATAAAGATGATATTTCAAATGTAAGTTATGAACTGAAGTGGCCAAAGATGTCAACAAGGCTTTCGTTTCCCGATATAGAGCCTCAGATTGGTTATTATATTGATTATTTGTTGTTGGGTGACGGTTGTTATACAATGGATAAAGTTCCTAATGTGATTGTTAACAGATGCAGAGTAAAAAACAGAACTCAGGAATCTTGTGCAGCTTCGGTCAGCTGGATTAAGTTCGGTATGTAAGTGGGCCAAATGTTTAGAAAATTTTTGTTAATTGTTTGGGGGTTGCTTTTTTCTTTTGAGGCCAATGCCGGTTTTGGAAAAATTGAAGTTGTCGATGCCGATTTGCAAAAAGCCGTTATGAAAGAAGTGAAGATATCTAAAAAAGATATTTCTTTGTATAAGGATATTTTTGCGGCAATTCGTAAAAATGAGATTGAAAAAGCAGATGAGCTTGTCGGCAAATTGAAAAGTGATGCGCTGATGGGGCATGTGCTGGCGCAAAAATATTTGAGCGCAAAATATATTTCTAATTATAAAGAACTGCAGGAGTGGTTGAAGAAATATTCTTCTTTGCCGCAACAGAGGTCGATTATAAATTTGGCAAAAGTGAAAGCTCCGGGATATAAGGCTCCAAAAAAGCAGCCGAAAAAGAAGACTATTTATGCGCCATATGGTTGGTTTAAGGAAAAATATAAAAATTTGAAGCCTGCTGACAGAAGATTTGTCAGAGGACAGGTGCTTGATTTTTTGCGAGCAATCAGACATTCTGATAATGAAAAAGCGCTTAAAATTATGCAAGATAAAAGATTTCGTATGACTATTCCGGATAAATTTTATGACGGGATGAGCGGAACTTTGGTTACTTCGTATTTTTATGAGGGAGAATATGAAAAAGCTTTGGAGTGGTGTGAAAAACCCGTAAAGCGTAGTAATGAGCCGACAGCCGCTTGGTTTGGGGCAATGGCGGCATGGAAGGTGCAAAACTATAAGAAAGCTGCCGAGTTGTTCGAGAAATTGGTGTCGTTTAATAATGAAGATCAATGGTTGACTGCAGGTGGGGCTTTTTGGGCTTATAGAGCAAATTTGAAGTTGGGGAAGAAGGAGAAAGCTAAAGAATATCTTCAGGCGGCGGCTAATAAAGAGCGGACTTTTTATGGTATTTTGGCGAGAAAATTTTTGGGCAAAGAGCCTAAATATACTGCTGATCCTGCGGCATATTTCAATAATTTTGATGAAGATGATTATCGCAAAGAAATTGTTAAATCACCGGCTTTGCGCCGCGCGGTTTTGCTTTTGATGGCGGAAGAATATGATTTGGCTGAAGATGATTTGCGTAAAAATTATCCCAATTTTTCCATGAAGCAAAAAGAGTTAGCAATGTTTTTGGGGCGGCAATACAGTTTGGCCAATCTGTCCTTTTTGTTGGCAAATGGTATGAAGAATTATAAAAAACATAGAACTTATGACGGATTTTTCTATCCTTATCCGAACTGGAAACCGGAGGACGGGTGGAAAATCAACAAGTCTTTGATTTGGGCATTGGTGCGTCAGGAATCGTTGTTTGCACACAAAATCAGAAGTTTTGCCGGTGCTTGCGGGCTGATGCAGGTTATGCCGAATACTGCGGCAAATGTTACCAAAGATAAAGAATATAAAAAGGGTTGCAAGTTACTGTTTGATCGCAAAAATAATTTGCGGATAGGTCAAAATTATGTTGATATTTTGCAACAAGATGATGAAATCGGGAAGAATTTGTTTTTTATCGCGGCTTCTTATAATGCCGGACCGCATAGTGTGAAAAAATGGAAGGCGCGCAAAAATTATGATGATGATCCTCTGATGTTTGCCGAGATGATACCTTGGCGTGAGACCAGATTATATGTCAAAAAAGTGGTGGCGAATTATTGGATGTATAACTATTTGCGCGGCAAACCGAGCCAGAGTTTGCAACAGCTAAAAGATGGAAAATGGCCGCTTTTGGATTAGGTTGATTATGCGGTAAGACGGTAGGTGTCTTCGGCAATAACAAGTTCTTCATCTGTTGGAATAACAAAAACTTTTACTTTGCTGTCCGGTGTGGAAATTTCTGCGGTTTGTCCGCGAAGTTGATTGTTTTTTTCATCCAATTTTATACCGAGATATGATAATTGCTCGCAGATTTTTTGGCGCAGAAGCGGTGAGTTTTCACCGATGCCGGCCGTGAAAATTATGGCATCAACACCGCCCAAAACAGCAATATATGCGCCGATATATTTGATGATGCCGTGAATATAAACGTCATAGGCAGTATGCGCCATTTTGTCGCCGGCAATATAACGGTCTTCAACATCACGGCTGTCGGAATATCCGCCGGAGAGGGCGTATAAACCGCATTCTTTGTTGAGCATGAGGTGAACTTCTTCCGAAGTTTTGTTTTGGGTTTGCATGATGTGCAAAGGAACAAAGGCGTCAATATCGCCGCAACGTGTGCCCATTACAATTCCGCCGGTGCCGGTGAAACCCAAAGATGTATCAATGCTCTTGCCGTCCTTGATGGCGGTTATGGAACCGCCGCTACCCAAGTGGCAGGAAATAATTTTGTGCGCGGAAGGCATAATTTTTTGCAATTCTCGTGAGACAAAATAGTGTGAGGTGCCATGGAATCCGTAGCGTCTGATGTGGTGTTTGGTATATTGTTCCATCGGCAGAGCATAAAGATAGGCTTTTTCCGGCATGGTTTGGTGAAAAGCCGTATCAAAAACCGCAACCTGCGGAATATTTGGTAAAAGTTTTTGCATGGCCTCGATACCGTGCATAAAAGCTTTGCCGTGGAGAGGAAGCAGATTTTGGGCTTCTCTAATTTGGGAAATGTTATCTTTGGTAATGATGGTCGAACTCTTAAAAGTTTCGCCGCCATGACCAAGTCTGTGGCCGACAGCGGAGAGTTCGTCGATTGAAGAAAGAACATTTTTAAGGAGAAGATTTAAAATTTCTTTCAAAGTAACTTCATGATTGGGCAAATCTATGGAAAATTTTTGCTTTTCCTGTCCGGTTTGTTGAAAACTCAAAGTTGAACCGTCAAGTCCGATGCGTTCGGCAAGCCCTTTGGCTAGGAGTGTATGTTCATTGTTGTTGAAAGAAAATAATCTGTATTTTAGTGATGATGAGCCTGAATTGAGGACTAAAATTTTTTTCATAAATCTTCTCCAATGTTGTTTTTTTATGCGGCTATATTAATAGTATATTTACTTTTTACAAGAGAAAATTGATACAAAATAATTTTGTTATAGGAGATGTATATGTCATATTTAGATTTGGTGAACAGTCCCGAAGATTTGAAAAAAATGAATATGGATGAGATGAAAGTTTTGGCTGATGAAATCAGACAGGCAATTTTGAACAGAGACAGTCAAATCGGCGGGCATGTCGGACCGAATTTGGGAATTGTGGAGACAACGATTGCTTTGCACTATGTTTTTGACACACCGAGAGATAAAATTGTTTGGGATGTGTCGCACCAATGTTATCCGCATAAAATACTGACGGGACGCAAAGAGGGTTTTTTGACGGCGGAAGGAATGGCAAAAATCTCCGGTTATACGAACCAAGATGAAAGTGAGCACGACTTTTTTAAGGTGGGGCATACTTCTACATCGGTGAGTTTGGCTTGTGGTTTGGCAAAGGCCAGAGATTTATTGAAGCAAAAACATAATGTGATTGCGGTGATTGGTGACGGTTCGCTTTCGGGCGGAGAAGCTATGGAAGGTTTTAATAATGCCGCAGTCTTAAATAGCAATATTATAATAATCGTGAATGATAATGAGATGTCAATTGCAGAAAATCATGGCGGATTATATAAAAATCTGCGGTTGCTGAGAGAAACAAAAGGACAGGCGGAATGCAATATGTTTAAGGCGCTGGGATTTGAGTATTTGTATGTAGATGATGGAAATAATCTGGCAGATATGATTGAGGTGCTGAAAAAAGTTAAAGATATTAAAGTGCCTTTGGTTTTGCATGTTCATACCTTGAAAGGCAAAGGTTATGAATTGGCAGAAAAAAATAAGGAGCAGTGGCATTGGAATTTTCCTTTTGATATCAAGACGGGAAAAACGGCTTTTGAAATGCCGGAAGAAAATTATAACAATATTACGTATGATTATTTGGAAAAGAAAATTGCCAAAGACAAGAGTATTGTGGTTGTGAATGCGGCAACTCCGGGAGTTTTCGGTTTGTCACCGGAGCGCAGGGCAAAATTGGGAGAAAATTTTGTTGATGTCGGGATTGCTGAAGAGCATGGAGTGGCTTTTACTTCGGCTTTGGCAAAAGGCGGTTGCAAGCCGATTTTTATGGTGATGAGTTCTTTTGTGCAGAGAACATACGACCAGTTATCACAGGATTTGGCTTTGAACGAAAATCCGGCGGTTGTGCTTGTGGGATGGGGAGGAATTTCGGGTGCGGATATGACGCATTTGTGCACTTTTGATATTCCGCTTATTTCCAATATTCCGAATTTGGTATATTTGGCACCGGTTTCGGTTGAAGAATATTCGGCAATGCTTGATTGGGCGGTTGAACAAAAGAAATATTCGGTGGTTATCAGAATGCCTAACCGGATGTTGCATGAAAAAAATTTTGTTGAGGATGACTATTCGGAAATCAATAAATATAAGATTATGCAAAAAGGTGAAAAAACGGCAATTATTGCTGCCGGAAGCTTTTATGGACTGGCTTTGGAAGTTGCAGATAAAATGCCTGATAAACCGACAATTATCAATCCGCGTTATCTGACCGGTGTTGATGAAAAATGTTTGGAGAACCTTGAAAAAGACCATTCGTTGGTTATAACTTTGGAAGATGGTGAAATTGACGGCGGTTTCGGGGAGAAAATTGCCAGATTTTATGGTCCAAAAAATATGAAAGTTTTGAATTTTGGGGCAAAGAAAGAATTTAGCGACAGAGTGAATGTTAATAAACTTTATGAACGCTACCATTTGACGCCGGAGTTAATTGTTGCCGATATAGAAAAAATGCTGAAGTAAAAGGTATAAAAGTATGAAAATGTGGATTGTGATAATGTGGACGGCGCTTTTTATTACCGGAGCGGCGTGGGTTTATGTGAGCAATCGTGTTTGTAAGTTTGGTTGGGCGAAAAAGCTGACAAAAGACAACGAAAAGAAAAAAGCTTTGCTGGGCGGCGGGTTGACTGCCGTTGGTGTTTGTATAACCGGATTTATATTGGGTTTTGTTAACGCGATGGTTTGCCTGATATATTTTGCGCTGGCGTGGCTATTATGCGATAGTTTGTTTTGGGCAATCGAGAAATTGAGCGGTGCAAAATTTTCGGCTTATTATGCCGGTGTGGCAGCGGTGCTTTTGGCAATTTGCGCTTTGGCCGCGGGGTGGTATTATGACCATAATGTATGGCAAACCAACTATGTTTTGAAAACTGAAAAAAATGTGAATGATTTGCGGATTGTTGCTTTTGCGGATGCGCATTTGGGAACAACTTTTGATGCCAAGGGTTTTGCAAAACATGTTGCGGAAATGGAAAAGCAAAATCCTGATGTTGTGCTGGTGGTTGGAGATTTTGTTGATGACGGAACTTCAAAAGAAGATATGGTTGAGGCTTGTCGGCTTTTGGGAAATATGAAAACAAAGTATGGAGTTTATTTTGTTTTCGGTAATCATGACAAAGGATATTACGGAGCGCAATACAGAGGCTTTGGAATTGATGTTTTGGTGTCCGAGTTGTTGAAAAATAATGTCAGAATTTTGCAAGATGAATCGGTGCAGATAAATGATGATTTTTATATTGTCGGACGGCGGGATTTTTCGGAAGTGAGAGAGCGCAGAGGTTATCGGCAATCAATGCAAGAGCTGATGAGAAATTTGGAGCCGGAAAAATTTGTAATTGTAGCAGACCACCAGCCGGCCGATTTTGATGGTGAAGCAAATGCCGGCGCAGATTTGGTGATTGCCGGACATACGCACGGAGGGCAGCTTTTTCCGTTCAATAGTGTGGGGAAATGGATTGGTGCCAATGATGAAATTTATGGTTTGAGCAGGAGAAAAAATACCGATTTTATCGTTACCTCCGGCATTTCGGCTTGGGCAATAAAATTCAAAACCGGAACAAAGTCCGAGTTTGTGGTTGTTGATGTGAAGGGAAATTAGCGTGTTTGCTGAAAGTCTCGCGCTGTAACTTGGTATGTGCTTGTAGGTTGGGGGACTTTTATTTTTATGCCTAAGTCTTTATCGCAATGTTCCAAAAGGCGTGACATTTCTGCGGTGAGACTTGTGGAGCCTGCGGAACCGATAGTTTCTTGGTTGTAATACATTCCGGCATTGACATCGGTGATTGTTGTGTTTGAAAGCTGATCTTTTGATATTCCGGCTTTTTGGGCGGCGGTTTTGCAGAGGGTAGAGCAACCCGGATATTCTTCAAAAAAGTCTTTATAGCCTTTTGGGGCGTTTCCTGTTTCTACCGCGGCATACATGGACCATATTTGCGCGGCATCTTTTTCGTATGATGTCAGTTCATTGACGGATTCTTTGGCATATTCTGAAGATTGTATTTTATCCATGGCTTCTGAGGCCTTGGGGTTGTTGGCAAGATATGTCAGAATATTGCTTCTAAGGTTTTGGTTTCCATTATTGGCAGCAGTTTTTTCGGCAGTATTAAAATCTCGTAAGCCGCGGTTGGTTTTGACATATTCTTGGGTTTCGTCACACATATCTTTTGCGTCTGGATATTGGTTGAAAAACTCTTTGCATTTATCTTTTTCTGTCGGAGAAACAGTGTTATATGATGTATCATCAAAGTAGGCCAAACGATACATATCAAATAATTTTTCTGCCTTGCTGCAGATGTGGTCGTTTTTTTGCAAGGCGGCGTGTGTTTGTTCAATGTTGTTGGTTTTCGGGTCTTGAGTTTTTATTTCTTGTGCATCTGCCTCGTATTTAGTGAGTAAAAGCGCAGTTGTTAATCCAAGCATTTTTATGGATTGTCTGAGGATTTTTCGACTTTTTTGGTTCTCTTTGGCCTTTGCAATTCTTTCTTGCATATCATTATTGTTACTCATACGTGTTCTCCCGAAGAATTTATATGTTAATTGTAGCATATAATGTTGGTTTTGTAAAGCTTTTTTGTCTAATTGGTTGTATGATAACTTGAAAATATTAAAATTTATTTTTTACTTGATTTATGAATTTGCGTATTTATAATATTTGCAATTGTTTATAAATAGCATGTTTTGGAGAAGATAATGAAAAAGATTTTTTTATTTTTGCTAGTGTTATGTGTTGCGGCTTGTGATAATTCGGCAAAAAATGAAGTGCAAAATGGCAAACCAACAATAAAAGTCGGCGTGGTTACGTCTTTGTCGGGAAAATTTGCCGAAAACGGGCAAAATGTGCAAAAAACCTTGGAACTTGCGCTCAAAGATGCGGCTCCGAAGAATGTTGATATAGAATATGTTTATGAAGATTTTGGTTATGAAGCTGCTCATGCTGCATTGGCTGCACAAAAACTGATAAATGTTGATAAAGTTGATGCCATAATTTCGTGGTCGGCAGTTGCCGGTAATGTGATTGCTCCGATTGCAGACAGAGCTGGTATTTTCCATTTTGGCATAAGCAACGATAAAAATATTGCTAAAGGAAAATATAATTTTATTCACTGGACACAATCCGAGTTTTTGGCTGACAAAGCTGTTGAGTTGATTGAAAAAGAACAGCCGAAAAATGTGGCTATGTTTGTGGTTTATCAACCCGGGCTGCAGCAAACGGCAGATTCAATTGAGAGCAAGTTGCATGATAAGAATATTCAAACTGAACGCGTGAACTTTACGATTGATAACAAAGATTTTAATATGGATGTCGATAAGTTTAAGCGCAAGGATTTTGATGTCTGGTATATCAGCGCTTTGCCGCCGAGCCTTGATATTTTGTTGAAAGTTATATTTGAGAAAAATGTTAATAAGCCTTTGATTGCAGTTGATTCATTCCATTTTTCCAATTTGAAAGATAAGCTGGAAGGAATGAAATATGTTACAGTTCCTGAAGGTGATGAAGGTTTGTTGCAACGTGTTAATGAAGAGACAGGTTCTACAAACTATTTCTCTCTCGGTTATGTATATGATGCCGGATATATTTTGGCAAATGTTTATTCGGACTTGTATGAGAAATTTGGACATGTGCCGAGTGCAGAAGAAATTGCAAACAGAATTTTGGAGATTAAAAATTTCCATGGCTCCGTAGGCGAAATATTTGTTGATGAGGGTGGAATTTTCCAATCTGAAGCGGTTGTAAAACAGATTAAGGACGGAAAGTCGGTGCTTGTGAAATAAGATAGTAAGTTTGCGAACTTAAAAATTTTGCTTGCATTTTAGAGAATATGGCTATATAGAAAAGCTGTGTTCGGGACGTAGTTCAGCCTGGTAGAGCGCTTGCATGGGGTGCAAGAAGTCGGAGGTTCGAATCCTCTCGTCCCGACCAACAAAAAAGCCTGCCCTTGTGGTAGGCTTTTTTGTTGGTTTTGGGTTAGGGTTCGAACCTACGAGAAAGGAGGTTTGACTACCAGCGAAAGCCGAGCGGAAGCGCGGCGGTGAGCGAAAGCGAATGAGCACAGTGAACGTAGCGTTAGCGAAGTAATCTCTCGTCCCGACCAATAAAAAAGTGCACCTTAATGGTGTCCTTTTTTATTGGAGAGAATATTATCTCATTTTGATTGCGGATTGCGAGCAGACAAGAGAGCAGAGCGAACAACCGATACATTTTGTTTTATCAAGATCAATATGCCCGTTTTCTTTTGATAGGGCACTGTGTTCCTGTTCATCACATATAGTTACGCATTTGCCGCATTTTAGGCAAGTTTCATCATTGATATATGGATAATATTGGCGCTGTTTGTTTAAATCTTTATGAGCTGTCAATTTGATAAATGCCTTGTTTTTCAAATCTGCCGGCGAATCAAATCCTTTGTCTTCCAAGTAGGTCAATAGCCCTTTGCACATTGGTTTTATAATGCTGTATCCGTTAACCATAACTTCGGTGCAAACCTGGACAACATCGGCGCCTATAGATATATATTCGGCGGCATCATGCCAGTTGGCTATTCCGCCAATGCCTAAAATCGGCAAATCTGTGGTTTGTCTGACTTGGGCAACACAACGCAAACCAATCGGCTTGACGGCAATTCCCGAATAGCCGCCGAAAGTTGATGTGCCGTTGACATTCGGTTGCGGTTCAAAAGTATCTAAATCTACTCCCATAAGCGATTGAACGGTATTAATCGCACTCAAGCCGTCGGCTTTGGCGTTGACAACAGCTTGGGTTATCTCGGTAATGTTGCTAACGTTGGGGGAGAGCTTTACAAAGACCGGTTTTTCGGATACTTCTTTTACCCAAGTGGTTATGTTTGCCGAAATTTCGGGATGTGTGCCGATGGCCATACCGATACCTTTTTCCGGCATGCCGTGAGGACAAGAAAAGTTTAGTTCAAAGGCATCAATCGGGGAGTTGTTGAAAGTTTTGACAAGTTTTTGCCATTCTTCTTTGATGACCGGAGCCATAATGCTGGCGATAATGACTTTGGTCGGGTGATTGGCTTTGAGATAGGCAATTCCGTCTAGCCATTCCTGCACGGTTAAATGGCTGAGCATTTCTATGTTTTCAAAACCATAAATTTTGCCGTTTGCTTTCCATGCGGCGTAGCGTGGGCTGGCTTCTATCATCTCAAGATTGTCAGGGGTAATTGTTTTGAGTACGGCACCGCCCCATCCCATTTTGAAGGCTTTGTCAATGCTGTCAATGCGGGCTGTCGGCGGGGCTGAAGCTAAAAGAAACGGATTTTCAAATTCAATGTTATAAATTTTGGTTTTCAATGTAGCCATTTTTGTGTCCTTAATCTGTGTATTGTGCGTGTATTTTATATTGGAATATGCTATTGTCAAATGTTAATGCTGTTAAAGTCTGCATAATAGTTGTTTGTGCTATTGCGTATTGACAAAAAATTTTCCCCGATTATATTTGTGGCAGTTAATAATTATTAAAAATATTTTTTTATGATAACAGGATTAGTTTTTATTATCGTAGCCTGGGTAATATATGTTGTCTTGGGCTTTATTGGCAGATTTGCCAGTGATGGACAGCGTCGAAGAGATGCTCTCGACTTTAAAATTGATGATTTGCTTGATCATCATCATTCGAATTATTGGTTTTTTGATGAAACTAAGGAAATGGTTTATCGGGCATTTTTGTTGCTCAGTTTTTGTCTTTATGTCGTGGGGGTGATTGTTTTTGTTTTCAATCTTAATTGCTTTCCGGTAGATTTTAATGTGATTATGAAGCTGTTTGTTGCCTTTTTGGGTGGCTGTGCTGCCGGTTGGACTTTGATTGTGCTGGCAAATCTAATTGTTTCAGGAATACCGATTTTGGGAATAATAATTACGGTGTTTCCGCTAATGCTTTGGGATTGGTTACACGGCAGATAATCTTGTGTTTATGAATAAAAAATCCGCATAATTTCGTTGTGGCGAAAGATGCGGATTTTTTTTGGTTTGACTTGGAATTAAATTTTATTATTTGCGACCGCTGTTTTTTAGGGCTTGTTGGAGAGCAAAAGCTAGCGCATTATTGCTTGATTGGGTTTCATTAGACGGCGTTTCTTGTTGTTTTTCTTTGCCAGAGACTTTAGCAAACAATTTGTTGTTATCTAAAATTTGGTTATCAATGTCATTTTGCTCGCTTTCCAAATCCCAAACTTTGCCCATGAGCATATCATAATTGCCACCATGTGCTCCGTGAGTTCTTTTTTCGGCTTCTTTGATTTTGTCATCCAAGCGATAATACTCTAAATATCCCTCAACGGTTTCATAAAACTCTTCCGAGGTCGCAGGACGTAGAAAAGCACATCTTCGTGCTTGTTCCAAAGAAGTCCCCGGCTTGCCACGATATAGAGCATAACTGGCATTTGTGTCCTGTTTTTCAAGTTCTGAATCCATTATAGAATAAAATTCTTCTTCATTGATTTCTTTACCTAAAGCATTGCGGAATTTTTCTTCATTAAAAGTTCCTCCGCCGTAGATATTGCTTTTTCCCCATTCAAACGATGCAATGGGGGTGGTGTGACGATACATAGTAAATTTTTTTCCTACGCGTCCAAGCCATAAATCGGGTCCTAAAAAGATTTGATATTCGGTTTTTGGAAGTTTGTAGGAGTTGCCTTCGGCATCAACGGAAAAGACGTCACCCAACTGGTAATATCCTCTCGGTGCGGAAGTTTTTGTGCTTGAAGAAGCGGGAGTAATATTTTGTGCCTTTTTCTCCGGTGTTCCGAAAACGTTTAAGACGTCGCGACCATATTCCATAGCGGCTAATCTTTTTGCATCTTTGGCAGAGCCTGCGGATGTATAGATTGTTTCCCCGGTTGGTAAGGTCAGTGCAACGGTAACGACTTGACTTCCATTTCCCTGCATGACGTTAACGGTTTGATATGTCGGCACAATGATTTTTCCATTTTCGTCTTTAATGCAATTTGCAGGACTTTGAAAATGTTCTTGCAATGCGTTAATGGGATTTTCTTGCCATAGTTTGGCTGCGCGATTTTCTTGTGCTGATTGTTTTTCGGCTTGCTTTTCCGGGTGAGCCAATCTTTCTTTTGCAGCGTTGACAACATGTATAATTTGTTGTTTTTTTACAGGCACTACTTCTCCTTTTTTCTTGGTTTCGTTCAAAAGCCAATTGTTGATGGTTTCATTGTTGCTGGAGGGAATATAAAGACCTTTTTCATTTAGTGTAAAAGTTAAAGAAATTCCTTTTTCTTTATCTACCCATGTTTTGATGATATTTTGTGGCATTGTAAAATCTCCTTTGGTGTGTTGATATTGCACATCATAACATATTTTTCTATTTTTGTCTATATAAATCGTATTTTGAAAAATTGATTTTTTCATGTCTGATAGTTTGTTGTTTTTACACTATAAAATTTCAAATTTTTTATATTTCTAACAGGAAAACAAAAACAAAACTTGACAAAAATATCAAAAAAGGTTATATTGAGGTTGTTAAATAGAATTATTGTTTCACCAAAAAAAATAAGTATATGAAAAAGTTAGGAATTATTTTTATTGTTATGGCAGGAATTGACGTTATTGTCACCCTGATCTGTGGATGTAAAGATCAAATGACCGCCGCAGGATGGGCACTGGTTTGTGCAGGCATCTTTGTCTGGTTGGGATTGATTCTGTTGGGTATCAGCAGATTGCGAGAGAAAAATATGGGATTTTAGTCATTTCTGCCGCCTCAGCTCCTTTTTTGAACTTTCCAAATTTTGGAATACAGTTCATTAAAGGAGCTATTTTTTTGCCCAAATGTCATGCCTCTGAGCATTGAAAAATGCGAGGTCAAGCGGTATTTGAGTTAGTTTTTATGTCACCCCTCCAAAAACGTAAGTTTTTGGTCAAGGGGTCTACGAATTTTAATAAGGAAGCAGTGCTGACGCACTGAAGTTTAGATCCCTTGATGCACGGACGCTTACGCGCCGAGCAAGGGATGACGATGTTTTAAGCACGGACGCTTACGCGCCGAGCAAGGGATGACGATAATTCTAATTCATAGATCCCTTGAATTTTTTGATGATAGTAAAAAATAGGGATTTTAATGTTATTTTCTGAATAGTCTGTCAAAATTGATAAAAAACAAGGTGGCAGAAGTTATGAGCATGGCAAAAGCTAAAATGCTTCCGGCAAAGCATAGCCAAAGCGGTGTGTTTTCGTAAAAAAATAAATAACCGCTCAAAATTGCAGCACTGATGAACGGTAAAAACAGCAAATCTTTGCAGATAAATATTTTCTTTTTCAACAAAAACATTATTGCGTTGATGCAGAGCAGGGCGATTATTTCTGCCAAAATGACCAAATGCGCTACTTGTCCGCTGTCGTGCCACGGAGAAAATGATAGTTTGGCGCTGTATATGATGAAAGTGTTATAGGTGAGCGTTAGGAAAACAACATATAATAGCAGATAAAGGGTTTTATAAACCTTGGTGTTGTCAACCCAAAATATTGCGGCGATAAGCAGGCTCAAAATAATTATAAAAGGCATATTAAAAGGCATTTTTATCCTCCTTGTTGTTCCCAAATTCCGTTGTCATTGCGTTTCCAATATGATACATCAAGGGAATTTTGTTTGAGTTCTTTCCAAAAATTGCGCGCTTTTTCAACCGCCGGCGCAGAGTTGCCGTCAAAAATGTTAAATACACGTTCAAATTTTTTTATTTCTTCACAATCGGCTTCGGCGCCGTCGGTCAAAAATAAGAAATCTGCATTATTGGGGTTGTCGTTTTCAGAGGTCAGCCAAATCGGCTGTGCTTCTGCATGTCCGTCTTTTTTGCTGCCGTGAGGTAAAAAGGATTCTTCATCATAAGTCCATAGCAGGTTGTTGATAAACTCCACTCGTTCTTCGTTGCCAATTCTTATCAATATTTTTTTGCCAAGTTGGTATGATTTTTCCAAAAGCTTGGGCAAGACATTTTCTAAGGTTTGGTTTTGCAGATGATAAAAGTCTATCTTAGTCATTTTTTTTCAACCTGATGGAAACTGCGGCCATTGTTCCTTGTTCTTGGTTTTGCAACAACAACATAATCGGGCGATTGTTTTCTTGTTCGGCCTCTTTTATATATTCTTCGGCGGCATCAAGAGTGAGGACATCTTTTTTATCCATTTTCAAGATGACATCGCCTTTCTTTATGCCTTGGGAAGCGGCATCAGAATTCGCTTCTACGGAAACAACTACCAAGCCCAAAGTTACCGGAGCAAGATTAAATCTTTTTAGAATATCGGGGGTAATTTCGGCCAATTTTATGCCCAGTTGCTGAACAATATGGTCACTCGGCAGAGATTGTTCATCAGCTTTGTTTTCGGTTGCGGAAGGCATTTCTACAACGGTTATGCTGAGCGGAAAAATTTTGCCCGAACGCCACACTATCAGCTGGATATCTTTGCCGATCGGACTTTCGGCGACCATACGGGAAAAATCTTTGGAAACGTTGATTTCTTTTTGGCCGAGATTTAGGATAACATCACCGACAAGCAATCCGGCTTTTGATGCGGGGCTGTCTTCGGCAACGGCAGAAACAATCACGCCTTGGGTGTTTTTGAGCCCCAGGCGTTCGGCGGTTTCTTTGCTGTTGTTTTGAATGGTAACACCAATCCAGCCTCTTTTTACCTGTCCGGTTTGTTCGAGTTGTCCGGCTATCCATCCCGCCATATTGATAGGGATGGCAAAACCAACGCCGGTGCTGTTGCCGGTGTTGGAAAATAGAGCGGTGTTTATGCCGATGACTTCGCCTTTCATATTAAACATCGGGCCTCCGGAGCTGCCTTGGTTGATTGAGGCATCGGTCTGGATGAAATTGTCATAAGGACCGGCGGCTATATCTCTCGATTTGGCCGAGACAATGCCGGCGCTGACACTGCCACCGAGACCAAAAGGATTGCCGATGGCTAAAACCCAATCGCCGATACGCAGTTCATCAGAGTTGCCGAATATGGCTTTTTGCAATTTGTAAGGGGGGTCGATTTTTATCAAAGCAAGGTCGGTTTTTTCATCACCGCCGATAACTTCGGCTTCTACTTCGGTGTTATCGAACAGAACAACATTGATGGTGCTCGCGTTTTCAATAACATGGTAGTTGGTGATGATAAAGCCGGCTTCATCAATGATAAAACCGGAGCCTAAGGCCTGTCTTTTATCGCTTTCGGAAGAAGTGTCAAGCAGGGCGGCGGCTTCTTCTCCGTCAACATCATCTGCCAGAGGGGTATCCAGTTTTTCGGTTTGCTGAATGGTGGAAATGTTGACGACAGTCGGCAACAATTTTTCGGCCAAATCGGCAAACGAAGGGTATCCGTTCTGCGCAAAAGCAGGACTCGTCAAAAAGATGAAAGAGAAAATAAATAAAAATTTTTTTGACATTTTTTATTTCATAGCCTTTCTGAAAAATTGAAAGAAATCGCTTTCGGGTGAAAGAACCATTGATGATTTTCCGTTGGATAAAGATTTTTTATAAGCCTCTAAAGAACGATAAAAGTTAAAAAAGGCAACATCTTTGCCGGCGGCTTTGTTCCAGATTTCGATGGCTTGTTCGTCGCCTTGACCTCTGATTATTTGGGCTTGCTTTTCGGCATCTGCCAAAATTATGGTTTGTTCTTTATCGGCGCTGGCCTTAATTTTTTGTGCCTCTTGACTGCCTTGAGCGCGAAATTCTTTGGCCTCGCGTTCACGCTCGGTTTTCATGCGGGCATTGATAGCCTGTAAAACTTCTAACGGAAGGTCGGCACGGCGAATCCTTACGTCGGCAACGCTGACACCGATTTGGGTGGCATCATTTTTTACTGCAGAACTGATATCGGCCATAATTTTGGTGCGTTTTTCTGACAACAATTCCTGCAAGGTTATACGACCTAAAATTTTGCGGACGGAAGAGTTGATGATTTCGGCTAATTTGCTTTGTGCCTGCTGTTCGGTGCGGACGGTCTTGTAAAACTTTATCGGATCTATGATGCGATAACGGGTAAAACTGTCAACATCAAGGCGCTTTTTATCGTTTAAGACAACTTCTTGTGCCGGAGGATCCAAGTTGAGCAATCTCTTATCGTAAAAAATTACGTTTTGGATGAGAGGAATCTTAAATTTCAGTCCCGGCTCTTGAACAAGGCGAACAGGTCGTCCAAATTGCAAAACAATGGCTTGTTCCGCTTGATTGACAATGTATGCGCTACTGAAAACGAGAAAAACGATAAGCAACGTTATTCCGCCTAAAAAGATTTTTAATTTGTCGTTCATCCTTGTTCTCCTTATTTTATGGGGTTTAGCGGTAATACCGGTAACAAATTTGAACCTTTGGAAGAAGGATCAATTATAACTTTATCTGATTTTTGTAATACATCTTCCATGGTTTCAATATAAAGGCGGCGAATGGTTACGTCTGGGCCTTTTTGGTAAGCTTTGTAAACAGAATTGAATCTGTCTGCCTCACCGGTGGCTTTGTTGACGACAGCCTCTTTATAGGCTTCGGCGGATTGCAAAATTTGTGATGCTTTACCTTTGGCATTGGGCACAACTTCGTTGCGATATGCTTCGGCTTCGTTTTTGAAACGTTCTTTGTCGGCCTTGGCGCGTTGAACTTCGTTGAAGGCATCTACAACTTGTTGCGGAGGGTCGGCTTTTTGCAATTTTACACGCACAATTTCAACGCCGGAGCCAAAGTCATCAAGCACGCGTTGGAGCTCGGCTTTGGTATCGTCTTCAACTTTACCGCGGTCGCCGGAGATGATGGGCATCATTTGTGATTGTCCGACAATTTCACGCAAGACGGATTGGGCGGCAACACGGACTGTGGCTTCGGGTTCGCGCATGTTGAACAAAAAGTCTTTGGCATTTTTGATGCGCCAAACAATAGTTAAGTTGATGTCAACAATGTTTTCATCACCGGTCAACATATGACTTTCGGTAAACGAATTGTCGCGATAGTTGCGGTTGTAATTTCCGTCGTTTACTCCTAGGTTGATGCTTCGTTCTTGTGTCATGCTGACTTTATAAACTGTTTCTATCGGATATGGCAAATGGTAATGCAATCCGGGTTCGGTGGTATCAACATATTTTCCAAAACGCAGAACAACTCCATTTTCGTTGGTTTGAACTTGATAAAAACCAGTCAGAATCCAAATGACTATTACAATCAAGACTATGAGCCCAAAACTGAATGGTGTTTGAGGATTTTTCGGGACGGTGATTTTTTTAAATTGGACTACTTTTTCTTTTTTTTCGGGCATATCATCCATATCCCAAGGATTGTTGCTGTTTGCCATATTTTTTTACCTCATTTGTAGTTTAACTATTGCATTGCTTTAATATATAATATAAACATTCTAAAAACAATTTAAGATGACTTGATATCAACAGGAGTATTAAAATGGCAGAAAATAAGGATTTGTTTGATGTTGTTGCAGATTTTTATCCGCCGGAATCGATTGAGGGCGTGAGCTGGCATGGCAGCAGAGTTATTTTGACGCTGATTGATGTGGAAGAAGATGAGGTTAAAAAACAGGCCTTGACCAAGGAATTGGAAAAAATTGAGGGAATTGATAAAGTTACAATTTTATATACCTCGGAAAGAAAAGTTGTTAATCTTAGTGCTATTCGCGGTGATGCTGAGAGAAGCAGTTGGATGATCAGAGGGGTTAAGAAAATTATTGCGGTGGCTTCAGGAAAAGGCGGTGTGGGTAAATCTACAACTGCGACGAATATAGCTTTTGCATTGAAAAAAATCGGTCTTAAAACAGCTTTGTTTGATGCTGATATTTATGGTCCCTCAATTCCGACCATGCTTGGTTATGAAGGGACGGCTCCCGTTTCTTATGACGGAAAAACTTTTGAGCCTTTTGAGGTTATGGGGATGCAGACAATGTCTATCGGAACATTGATCGGGAAGGATACCCCCTTAATTTGGCGCGGACCAAAAGCTTGTGGTGCTTTGCAACAGTTGCTTTCCGATGTGAATTGGCATGATGTTGATGTGATGGTTATGGATATGCCTCCTGGAACTGGTGATATTCAGATTACTCTTTCTCAACAAGTGAGAATCGATGGCGCAATTATTGTTTCTACTCCGCAAGATATTGCGTTGATTGATGCCGTGAAGGGAGTTAATATGTTTAAGGCGGTTAATGTGCCGATTTTGGGGATTGTGGAAAATATGAGCTATTATCTTTGTCCAGAATGCGGGCATAGAGAATATGTGTTCGGTGAAAACGGGGCAAAAAATACGGCAGAAAAATTGAATGTTGATTTTTTGGGTGATGTTCCGCTCGATATAAAGATACGTATGCACGCAGATGAGGGAAAACCGATTGTTGAAAGCGAGCCGGAAAGTTTGTTTGCGAAAAATTATATTGAGATTGCAAAAAAAGTGAAAGATAAATTGAAATTATAGTTTTTTAGTAGCGACGATTGAATGGTTGCTGTTGTTTTTCTTTCTCTTTTTCATCTATGCGCAAAATAAAGTCATCCAAGTTTATGCGTAATGATGATGTAGGATTTGATTTTAGGGCTTGTTCTGCTTGTTTTTTTGCCAAATGAAGATCTTGGTTTAGAAAATTGTATTCAGCGGCGGCATAGTTATAACCGGCGGAGTTTTGTTGTAAACCATAGGCGCGTGAGAGTAAAATCCATGCTTCGCTTTGCGGGTTATATATCAAAAATTGGTTGAGTAAATCTATAATTTGCTGTTGTTCTTTGTAGTCAGGAGAATTTTCAAGCATTGCTTGAGCTAAATTCAGTTTAAATAATGCGGAGTTAGGTCTGATATCCAGCGCTTGGCGATAGATTGCGACGGCAGGTTTTATCTTTCCGGTTTCTAACAGCATTTGTCCTTTTAGTTCATAAAAATAAGGATTGTCAGGTTCTTCGTGAATTAAATTTTCAATGCTAATCAAAGCATTTTCTATTTTGTTGTCCTTGAAATAGGCAATTGTTCGGGCATATTTTGCCTCTATGGATGTGTCGGATGGAGGGTATTTGATAAAAGTTTGTTCCGGCTTTTCTATATAAGCATATATTTTTGCTTTGATCCGAGAAAATTCTTTTTCCTGATTGCCATATTTCGGTGCATGCGAATCGCTGGTTGCTTTTTCCAGAAAAGCTATGCGCTCAGAGGTAACGGGGTGGGTGCGAAAGTAACTTGTTTCTTCAATGCCTTGAATGGTGTTTTGTTTTTGAATTTTTTTCATAAAATTGAGCATCCCGGATGGAGATTGGTTGATTTTTTTCAACAATTTTACCGCGGCTTCATCGGCGCTGCGTTCTTCACTGACTTGGTATGAGAGCATGCTGTTGATGGCTGTTCCCTGTGAGCCCAAAATGGCAGCAATGCTGATATCTGCTCTGCCGGCGGCAATACCTGCCGCACCACCCAACAGCATAGATGCCAACGCAACGCGTTGTATTTCTTGTGCTTTTAGTTTATGACGAAGTATGTGTCCGCCCTGTATGTGGCCGGTTTCGTGCGCGAGGATGCCGCTGATTTCATTCTGGGTATCTGCCGCAACTAAGGTGCCGACTGTAACAAACATATTGTTTCCATCAGTAACAAAAGCGTTTAGTGATTTGTCGTTAACAATATATATTTTTCTGGGGTTGAAAGATGTTTCTGATGCTTTGAAGATGGGGGCAACCGTTTGGTGAAGAAAAACCTCAGTTTCTTCATCGGAGATTAGAGATATAGCTTGCGCTGAAGAGCTTAAGAAAATTGCGCAAATCAGCGCAAGGAAAATATGTTTTAGCCGTTTATTAACTTTTTCCACCACGAAACCTTTCTTTTTCCGGTATTTTCTTCAACAGTTTCTGTTGAGTTTTCTGTCGGTGTATTCGTGTCTTCAGGTTGTTGATATGTGTCAGATGATCTGTCTTTGCGCCTGAAACGACGGTCAAAACGCCCACGGCGACCGCGAAAATCAAAACGACGACGAGGTTCATAGTTGTCAAAATTTTCTTCTCCGCTTTCAACTGAATCAGAAACAACTTCTTCGGCAACCTGTTCTTCGGATTCTTCAATTTTTTGTGCCTTGGTTCGCTCTATTCTGTATTCTGAGATATTTTTTACGCTATCATCTGCGCTGATGATTACGGACATTTTATAACGTTTTTCAATGTCGTGCAAAGAGGCACGTTTTTGGTTGAGCAAATATACGGCATATTCTGTGGGAAGAAAAACGTTTATCATAGATGAGCGATTTTTGCTGCCTTCTTCTTCAATTATACGCAAAATCGACATTGCTCCGGATTCAATCGTGCGAACAATGCCGCGTCCGTGACAATATGGACAAGTGTGATAGTTGCTTTCCAAAAACGAGGAGTGCATTCTTTGGCGTGATATTTCCAACAGTCCGAAACAACTCATTTTGCTGATTTGGACACGAGCGCGGTCGTTCTTCATGGCTTCTTTCATACGCTTTTCGATAGCCAAATTATTTTTGGGTTCGTCCATATCAATAAAATCGATGACAACCAGTCCGGCAAGGTTGCGCATTCTTAGCTGTTTGGCAATTTCATCGGCGGCTTCCAAATTGGTTTTTAGTGCCGTTTCTTCCAAATCTTTTTCTTTTGTGGCTTTGCCGGAATTTACATCTATGGAGACCAAAGCTTCGGTCGGATTGATGACTAAATATCCGCCTGAGGCCAAAGGAACATTGGGATCATGCAATTTATCAAGCTGAGTTTCTATCTGATAACGCTGAAAGAGAGGAGCCTCGTTGGGATGACAAGACTTTAACTTTTTCATATTATGCGGAGATAAAATCTTCATGAAATTGCGAGCTGCTTTGAAAGCATTATCGCCATCGATGATAATTTCGGAAACATCTTTTGTGAACATGTCGCGCAAGGCGCGTTTGATCAGATTTCCTTCTTCATATATAAGTGTCGGGGCCTGATTTTTGAGCGAATCGATACGAATTTGATTCCATGTGCGAATCAAGTAGTTGTAATCGCGAGTAATGTCGGCTTTGGTTTTTTCTTCGCCGGCTGTGCGGACAATCAGGGACATATCTTTTGATATCGGCAGATCTTTGATTATGCCTTTTAAGCGTTTGCGATCTTGAGAGTTGGTAATTTTGCGCGATACACCGCCGCTTTTTATGCGGTTTGGCATCAATACGCAATAACGACCGGCGAGAGACAGATATGTAGTTAAGGCCGCCCCTTTGTTGCCACGCTCTTCTTTGACTACTTGGACGAGCAGAATTTGTCCTTCTTTTATAACATCTTGGATATTGCTGTTATGATATAACTTGCGCATCAATATAAGTTTTCTTTGTGCTTCAAAATCATATTCATTGTCATCATCTTCTTCAGGAATATCTTCGTCATTGATGTTGTTATCATTTTCAGCACGCTCTTCATTTTCAATATAATTTTCTTGGACAGGAGAAACTTCTTCGGATATTTTATCTTCTTCGGCAACCTCAGAATCGGCCATAGTGGTGGGAGAAGGTTTGCGACGAGATCTCCGTGATGTTTTCTTTTTGCCGTCATTTTGATTTTCGGAGATATCGAAGTTTTGCTCTTCTGTTACACTGGTTTCTGCTGTAATGACGTTTTGTTCAACAGCAGGTTCATCAGTGATGGTTGCAGTTGGTTCGGTGATATTTTCACTTGGTTCAGACGAATCATTTTTTGCTTCGGGGGTAGAGGAGCAAACTGTCGAATCGGTTTCTTCTTGTGACGGTTGTTCATTTTCTGTCTGATTGTGTTCTGCCATATATTGAGCTCTTTTCAGAGCTTTTTCTTCTCTGATTTTGGCTCTTTCGGCTTCACGTTCTTTGATGAACTGTTTTTTATTTTCTATGATTATATCGGTTTCTTTTTCGTATTCTGCAAGTTGCTCGGCAGAAATATGATAGTAGTCGGGATGAATTTCTCCAAAAGCTAAGAACCCGTGTCTGTTGCCGCCATAGTCAACAAATGCGGCTTGCAAAGACGGCTCTATGCGCATTACTTTTGCAAGGTAAACATTTCCCTTTATTTGTTTTCTGTATGATGATTCAAATTCAACATCTTCAATTTTGTTTCCATCTAAAACGACGACTCTTGTTTCTTCCGGTTGAGTGTCGTCAATAAGCATTTTTTTTGCCATAATAAAACTCCAACAATCCGCAAAAGCGGTAATTTAACCATATAATCGGAGAGAATTTTACAAACAATGACAAAATATAAACAATATTACAGGCTTATGCCCTTTGCATTTTTATTCAGCCGGCGATATGCCGGTATATGTCAAATTCTTTTTGAGAAATATTTATTTTTTGTTGGTTGGTCTCAAAAAGAGCAAAATTCTGTCCGTATCCATTTATAATTAAATTTGCAGGCACAATTTTCGCTGTGAAAAATGGCGGCGGCCAACTTTTGTGCTTATAAAAAAACATTTGTTATATGGAAGCACAAAGCCGGTCGAAAACAAATTTAACACTTCCAAAATATAATAAATAATTTAAAATACAACATAATTTTTATAAAATTCAGCAATAAGTTTTTTTGTGTTGTTTTTAATATATTGGTAATAACTGAAAGTGTAAAATGAACGAAATTTGAAGCTGTAAAAATGAGAATGTGATGATAAAATTTGGCAAAATATTATGTTGGCTAATGTTTTGTGCTGTTTGGCTTTCCAATGCGCGAGCAGGAGAAATTGAAAACTTGCGCTTTGGACAAGGAATCAGCAATGTCAGAGTTGTTTTTGATGCAACTGATGATTTTGCTTATAAGGTTTTTTTGCTTGATAATCCGAAGAGATTGGTTGTTGATGTTACGGAAATTGCGGTTTCGAGCCAAATTCAGAAGAAAAAAGACAAAAATAATTTGGTCGGGCAAGTGCGTGTGGGGCGGATTGATGATGGAAAGAATCGAATTGTTTTTGATTTGCAAAAACCTGTGGTAATAAAAAAAGTTTTTAAGCTTGCTCCCCAATCAACTTTTAAGTGGCGGTTGGCAATAGATGTGGAGGTGGCTTCACAGAGAGATTTTGCCGCTAAAGTCGGGCAGGGAAATGCAATTACGGGAAAGAGCAAACAAACAGCCAGTAAAAATCAGCCGGCAAATGTTACAGAATCGGCTTCTACAAGAAAAGTTATCGTTATAGATGCAGGTCACGGAGGACATGATCCGGGGGCAATAGGATATTCGGGCGTATATGAGAAAAATATTACTTTGGCGGCGGCAAAAGAATTGAAACGTCAGCTTGATAAAGAAGGAAAGTATAATGTTTTTCTGACTAGAAGCACAGATGTTTTTATTCCATTGCGCCAAAGGTTTCAGATTGCGCGCAAACATAATGCGGATTTGTTCTTATCAATTCATGCCGACAGTGCAAAAAACAGGCAGGCAAAGGGACTTTCTGTCTATACTCTTTCGGAAACGGCTTCAGATAAAGAAGCAGAGGCTTTGGCCGAAAGAGAAAATAAGGCTGATGTTATTTCAGGTTTGAACATGGTTGAGCAATCAAAAGAAGTTAATGATGTGTTGATCAGTTTGGCTCAGCGTGAGACAAGAAACAGATCTTCTGAATTTGCCCGTTGTATTGAGCTTGAGATGAAAAAATCTATTCATCTGATCAGCGATACGCATCGTTTTGCCGGATTTGCGGTTTTGAAAGCGCCGGACGTTCCTTCAGTGTTGCTAGAGATGGGATATCTTTCAAACAAAGAAGAGGAGCGCTTGTTGAAGCAGGACAGTTATAGAAAGAAAATTGCCGCTTCTGCAGTGCGTGCGGTGAACAGATATTTTGAAGATATGAAGCATAAATCGCTGTTTTGATTTAAAAAACTCTTGATTGATGGAATAAAATTGATTATTAATGCATAAAAAACGGGATTGTAAGATGTTTAGAACTTTATCGTCAATATTGAGTACTTTTTTTCTGCTTGTTATGGTAGCACTTGTTGCCGGGGTTTTGCTGTTGGTTAAAATTAACCATGAACTTCCTGATTATCGCCAACTTGAGAAATATGAACCGCCAATCACTACACGATTGTTTGCGGGTGACGGGCAGTTGATGATGGAATATGCTACGGAGCAAAGAGTTTTTTTGCCGGTTGATAAAATTCCGAACTTAGTAAAAAATGCTTTTATTGCGGCAGAAGACAAAAAATTTTATTCACATGCCGGAATTGATTATTTGGGAATTATTCGTGCAATTTTAGGAAATGTCAAAAATCTGGGAAGCGGGCGCAGACCGGCGGGTGCATCTACGATTACACAGCAGGTGGCAAAGAACTTTTTGCTGACATCGGAGGTTTCGTATGTGCGCAAGATTAAAGAAGCAATTATTTCGCGCCGCATTGAAAAAACTTTTACCAAAGATCATATTTTGGAACTTTATTTGAATGAAATTTATCTTGGAAATCGTTCTTATGGAGTTGCCGCAGCGGCATTGAATTATTTTGGTAAAGCATTAGAAGAGCTAACAATTGAAGAAGCCGCTTATTTGGCTGCTTTGCCGAAGGGACCGAACAATTATAATCCGCAAACTCATTATGATGCCGCCATCAAACGCAGAAATTGGGTGATTGACAGGATGCATGAAGATGATTATATCACCGAGGAAGAAGCTGCAAGAGCAAAAAGTAAACCGCTTGAAGTGGTTGCGAGAAGCGATGCTTATTTGAAGAATTCGGAGTATTTCAGCGAAGAAGTAAGGCGTGAGGTGCAAAAACGCTTTGGGGCAGAAGATTTGAATGAAGGCGGTTTGATTGTCAGAACTACGTTGAATCCCAAATTACAAAATATTGCCACAAAAGTTTTTAGAGAAGAATTGGAGAATTATGACCGTCGTCACGGCTGGAGAGGAGCTTTGGCCAATGAAGCGGACGAAAGTAAATGGAAAGAAGTTAAACTGCCGGCAGGCGTTAATGAGAAATGGCAGAAGGCATGGGTTTTGAATGTCGAGAAAGAGCAAGCCGATATTGTGCTCGAATCGGGGAAAAAAGGAATTGTGCCTTTGGCAATATTGACTTGGGCAGGAAAAACTTTGCCTGATCAGCGTATCGGCGAGGCACCAAAATCGGCCGAGGATGTTTTGCAGAAGGGTGATGTGATTTTGGTGGAGGAGATTGCAGAAGATGTGATTTCGAAGAAAAATTTGCCGGCCAATTCTTATTATTTGCGGCAGGAGCCGGATGTGGAAGGTGGTTTGATTGCGCTTGATCCGCATACAGGCAGGGTTTTAGCTATGGTGGGCGGATATTCTTTTTGGCGCTCGCAATTTAATCGTGCCACGCAGGCAAAACGTCAGACAGGTTCTGCTTTTAAGCCTTTTGTTTATATGGCGGCGCTTGAAAACGGCTATTCTCCGACAGATTTGATTTTGGATGCTCCTTTTGTGTTGGATCAGGGGCCGGGGTTGCCAAAGTGGAAACCTGAGAACTATTCCAAGAAGTTTTATGGTTTGATGACATTGCGCCAAGGAATTGAGAAATCGCGTAATTTGATGACAGTGCGTTTGGCACAAGATGTCGGTATGGATAAAGTTTCGGCTTTTGCGGCGAAAACGGGTATAAATAAGCATTTGCCTCATTTGCTTTCAATGTCTTTGGGGGCAGGAGAGACAAGACTTGTAGATTTGACAACTGCATATGCAATGATTGTTAACGGCGGTAAAAAAGTTACACCGTATTTTATTGAGCAAATTCAAGACAGATATGGTCAAACCATTTTGAAACATGATAAGAGAAAGTGTGAAGATTGTAATTATGACAAGTGGGACAATCAACCAATTCCGGTTTTGCAAGATGAGAGAGAACAGGTAATAGATGTTTTTACTGCTTATCAAATGACTTCTATATTGGAGGGAGTTGCAATAAGGGGAACAGGTGCAAGACTGCGCGGTATAAATCATCATTTGGCGGGAAAAACGGGAACTACAAATGATAATAAAGAGGGATGGTTTGTCGGTTTTTCTCCTGATTTGGTGGTCGGAACTTATGTCGGATTTGATGAGCCGAGAAGTTTGGGAAAGGTAGAAACAGGTGCCAGTGTGGCTTTGCCGATTTTTTATCGTTTTATGGAAGAAGCTTTGAAAGATCAGGCTGATGCGGCATTTAGAATTCCGGCAGGAATTAAGCTGGTGCGGGTAAATTATGAAACAGGAAAACCGGCTCAGCCGAGTGATAAGGTGGTTATTATTGAGGCATTGCATCCTAAGTTTGATTTTGCAACGGCAGCACAAAGAGTTATCGGTGGCGGCGATGATGTTGAAAATCCGCAAGCAGGCGGAAGTTATAAGAACTTCGGTGATGATGATGTGACAGAAGATTTTCAGGTAGGAACGCAATATTAGAGGATAATGATGAATACGGAAGTATATAATTTGAACGAAGATATTAAGCAATCAATAGCGTTGCTTAGGAGGTCTCTTTGACTATGATAATGCGCTTATTCGCTATGAGGAATTGCAATCTTTAACCTCTGATACAAAGCTGTGGGACGATGCCGAAAAAGCGCAAAAACTTTTGAGTGAAAAAAATTTGTTGGAAGAAGAAATTTCCAAAATTGCCGAGTTTGAAAAAAGCAGAAAAGATTTGGTTGAACTTTGCGAGTTGGCAGAGTTGGAAAATAATCAGGAAATGATTGATGAAATTGTGGCTCAAATGCAGGGGCTCAAACTTAATTGCCGCAGAGGTGAGCTGGAAGCACTTTTGCATGGTGAGGCCGACGGGCTTAATGCTTTTTTGGAAGTTCATTCCGGAAGCGGAGGAACGGAAGCTCAGGATTGGGCAGAGATGTTGCTTAGAATGTATAGCAGGTGGGCTGATGCACATTCTTATAAAGTGGAATATATTGAAGAATCGGAAGGTGATGTTGCCGGAATAAAATCGGCAACAATTAAGATTTGCGGGCATAATGCTTATGGATGGTTGAAAGCGGAAAGTGGCGTTCACAGGTTGGTTAGGATATCGCCGTTTGATAGCAATGCGCGCAGACACACAAGTTTTGCCTCTATAATTGTTTATCCGGAAGTTGATGATAAGATAAATATCGTTATTAATGAGGCTGATTGCAGAATTGATACATACAGGGCATCGGGTGCGGGCGGACAGCATATTAACAAAACAGACTCAGCGGTCAGAATAACCCATATTCCGACGGGAATTGTTGTGCAAAGTCAAAATCAGCGATCACAATTCCAAAACCGAGAAACAGCGTGGAAAATGCTGAAAGCACGTTTGTATGAAATGGAAATGCAAAAGAAGGAGCAGGCCGAAAAAGGGGCTTGGAGCGAGCAGGGTGATAACGGTTGGGGCTATCAAATTCGCTCTTATGTTTTGCAGCCGTATAAAATGGTGAAAGATTTGCGGACGGAGGTTGAAACCTCTGATACAAAAGCAGTTTTGGACGGTGATATTGATTTGTTATTAGAGGCGGCATAGGCAGAAAAGGTTGTTAAGTAGATGAAAAAAGTTTCCAGCAGGCTCTATTTTGCCAAGAAGGTTTTTGACTACACAATAATGTGTTTGTTGTTGGTCTTTTTGCTGTTTTTATGGCAATTATATAAAGGACCGATTTCTGTTCCGTTTTTAAAACCTTATATTTTGGCGGCTTTAAATCCGGACGGTGATGCTGCGGAGGTCAAGGTTGACAGTGTAAATATAGAATTGGTTCGTTCGGTGAAGCCGATTAAGATTATTGCCAATAAAGTTGTTTATAAAAGAAGTGATGATTCTTTACGGATTGAGGCACCGAGGACTTCGGTTTCGTTCAGTATTAAAGCATTGCTCCGAGGAATTATTGCTCCGACGGCAATTGAGATGGAAAAACCGTCTTTGTATATATTTACAAATTATGGTGTCAAAGAACAGGATAAGGCCGAGGAAATTACCGAAAAAAAATTGGACTATTATTTAACGCAATTTGAAGATGTGGTAGAAAGGTTCAGTTCAAATGATGCAAGCTATCCGGAGACGTATTTGACTAATGTTACTGTTTCCGGCGGAGAGGTTGAATTTCATGAAGTTGATCTCGGGCGCAAATGGATGCTTTCAGATCTGAATTTTAAGTTTGAACGCGGTCTTAGTGATATGTCTGCTGAGGTTAGTGCATTGGTAGATTTTGGCGAAGATACACTGGTTTCGGCCGGTGTTGATTTGGGTTATCGTTTTATGGATAAACAGCTTGTTATGCAGGTTTATTTTGATGATTTGGTGCCGTCGAATATTATTGATAAGTATGCGGATGAAAATATCAAACAAAAGTTTTACAGGATTATGTTGCCGGTGAGCGGAAAGATTGCCACGGCGATTGATTTGAAAGAGCTTGAGCAAAGCAGAGAAGATTTGATAAAAGCAACCGAAAAGGCTGTCAGTGAAGTGTCTTTTCAGTTTGAGGGCGGAAAGGGAAGTATTATTTTTCCGGCTGATGATAATGAGTCAAAATATGATATTTCTTCTTTTGTGTTGGATGGCAAAATTATCGGCGGATTGAATAAAATTGAAATTAAGAATGCAGATTTTAATTTGGGTGAGCAAAAAGTTAAGCTTGGATTTAGTGCAAGCGGTGTAGAAAAGTTGCTTTTACATTCTTCTTGGGAAGACTTGAAGATGAAATTGTCTGCGGATATAGCTTCTTTGAAGTTGAATGATTTGTATATATATTGGCCAAAGTATGTTGCACCGGATGCGTGGTCATGGTGTAAAGATAATATCTTTGGAGGAGATGCCAAGAATGCACATTTTGAGTTCGATTTTGCATATGATAAAAAAAATAAATCTTTTGGCTTTAAGGATTTGAGCGGTAAAGCATATATTGAGGATTCTAATCTTAAATATATTGATACCATGCCGATGGTTACCAATGTTTATGGTGAGTTTAAGGTAAATTCGAACAGTATTGAAATTGCTTTGGATAAGGCAAAATCGGATGGAATTATGTTGGATTCCGGTGTGGTGAGAATTTATGATTTGGATAAATATAACAACTATATAAGTATTAAATTGCTCTCAAATTCTTCGATTGTTGATGCTTTGCGTTTGATTGATCATCCTCCGCTGGAGTTTGCAAAACAGATAGGATTGAAACCTTCTATGCTCAAAGGAACGGCAAATACGGAATTGCTTCTCGATTTTGAACTGAAAAAAGATTTGGATTATGATGATGTTAAAGTTGCGGTGAAATCGAGACTTTTTGATGTTGAGTTGTCCGAAATGATTAAGGATAAGGTTGTCAAAGCAGATGAGCTTGATTTGGAAGTGAATAATTCAGGTTTGAAAGTTATCGGTGATGTGGTTTTGGATAATATTCCGCTCAATATTTTGTGGAATGAAAGTTTTTCGGACGATAAGGGCAAAAGCAGTTATAAAATTAAATTTAAGGCTGATGAAAAATTGGCTAAAAAATTGGGTATTTCTTCGAGTATGTTGAGTAAACCTTATGTTGAGGGCTTTGCTACAGTGGAAGCTTTGGTGGTGCCTAAGGCAAAAGGTTATGATATAAAACTTTCGGCAGATATGCTGAAGGCAGGTTTGGATTTTGCTTTTTTGGGGTTGGTAAAACCGGTTAATGAGGCAGGAAAATTGAATGCGGATATTGTGGTGGAAGATGAAAAAATTGTTTCCATTCCGGCATTTAATTTTGTTAAAGAAGATTTTCAGATTGAAGGAAAGGCTTCGTTTGATAAAGAAAACAGGGCAAAAGTTATCGACATAAATAAAATAAGAGGCTTGAGGACAAATGCAAATGCAAAAGTGTTCTTTGATTATGGAAAGAAAAGTAAAATTATAATTGATATTTCGGGACAAAGTTATAATTTGTCGGAATTTTTTGAGCGTAAAGATACAAAGCAAACTAATGATGACGATGATAGTGATTGGGAAAATACTCCGAATGTGGATGTGAATATTGCGGTTGATACTTTGTGGAGTAATCCGGATGTGGCGGTTACCGATTTTGCCGGAAATGCAAAACTGGTGCACGGTGTGGGGATTTATGAGGTGCATCTGGCGGGAAATTATGATCATAAAAAACAAATGGTGCTGAAAGTTGATTATGTTCCCAAACCCAAAAATGAATTTTATTTGATAATAAACAGCAATTCTGCCGGAAATACGCTAAGATTTTTGCGAATTTATAATGATTTGTATGGAGGAAATTTGCAAATTGAGGGAAGAAGAAGAGCAGATAAATTGTTGATCGGTCATGCAAAAATCAGAGATTTCAGCATTCATAATACGCCGGTGTTGGCAAAGCTTTTGACAGTTGCGTCTTTTACAGGAATGTTGGATTTGCTGACCGGTGAAGGTATGACTTTCTCGCATTTTGATGCCCCGTTTAAATATAAAGATAAGATATTATATGTTGATAAAGCGCGTTCTTACGGCAATGTTTTGGGAATTAGTTTTTCAGGGGATTATAATATGAAAACTAAAGCGATAGATGTGGATGGGACAATTGCTCCGGCTTATGGTTTGAATACGATGATAGGTAAAATTCCTTTGGTAGGAAATTTGCTTGCAGGTAAAGATGGAACTGTTTTTGCTGCAAATTATTCGATAGATGGAACAAGTGATGCTCCTGATGTTAGTATAAACCCGTTATCTGCCCTCAGCCCAAACTCGCTTAAGGAAGCAATATCTTCAGTTTTTGGCTCAGAGGAATAGTGTAGTGGTTTGCAGTTTGCGTATCGGAATAGATTTTCACGGTGTAATTTCAGAGAATCCAACGTATTTTAGGGCTTTTTCGGCGGCGGCTTATGAAAGAGGCCATACTATTTATATTATTTCCGGCGGACCGTATTCGGTTGAAAAAAATTTTTTGGATTTGTGGGGAATTAAATATACGGAAATTTTTTCGATGCTTGATTATTTTGCAAGACGCGGGCAAGTGGAATATTTTGCAAACGGCAATTTTATGGTTCCGGATTGTTTGTGGAATGAAATAAAAGGAATATATTGCCGAGACAACGAAATTGATGTTCATATTGATGATACTTCGCAATACAGCAAAAATTTTTCTACACCGTTTTGCTTATATGATCAAAAAGAAAAGCAATGTGTTGTTGATGGTAATAAAATCGACTTTTCGCTTGAGCCGGCAGAAACAATAAAGCAGCTTGAAAAATTTGTTCAAGATACGAAAGAAACTATAAAAAAGGAAAAGATGTAATTAAGCCGTCGTCTTTTTTTAGTTTGTTATGCTTTCTTTTTAGTTTGAATGGTGATTTTTCCCCCAAGCTTGAAGTGAAAATTTCTCCATAGTTGCCACGTTCTCTCAGCATTATTTGCACCCAATTTGATTCCAAACCGTATGACTTCCATAGTTTTTCATGTGTGCCTAAAAGGTTGGCGATAACGGGATCTTTAGAGTTTAGGCTTTCTGTATAGTTTGTTTGGTTTATGTTGAGATCTTCTGCTAATTTCGGGGCGTTCATAATCCATTTTAAGATGCTTCTCAAAGTGGGGTTCTCCCTGTCGGCAAAAAGGTAAATCGGTCTGATATCAACAGTTTCCGGCAGAAGTTCAATGGAGATTTTTGAAGAAGGATTGTTGGCAATCAGATCTTTGAGGGTGGTATAATTGCCGAGTAGCAGTCGGCAACGTTTTAAGAAGAAGGATTCTTTAGCTTTTGAAAAACTTTGTGCAGGCATCATTTGCAGGTTTAAATTATATTTGTTGTTATAGGATAACAAACGATTGATGTCGTCGGTGTCTTTGACCAGGCAAACTTTTTCGCCTGTGAAATCTTTCATCGATTTGGCTTGTTCGGCATTTTCGGCAATGAAAGCAAGACGATCATAATAGACAACATCAATGGGGGCGGCACGGTTAGATATTTCGTTGCTGGCAGAATATGCAAGCCCGCCAATCATAACATCAATTTTGTTTTTGGAAATGGCATCATTTACCATAGTTTCGGGTAAAGAAAGCATTTTTATACGATCACTGCGGCCAAAAACGGCAGTTGAAATAATTCGGCATATCTCAACAGCAATTCCTTTAAGATTGTTATTTTCGTCTTTATATGCCAAAAATTGGTTGTCGGTAGGGATGCCGCATCGAACAGCGCCACCGGTGTTTATGTATTGTAAGCCGGCATCTTCAGCCAGAGCAGATTGTGCCGAGATAGTTATAAGCAGAGAGGATAAAAATAATTTTAGTTTCATTTTTTTTCCATTTGATGTATAATTGTCTATATCGTTAATATAGGATATTTTTTATGAAAAGTAACTCTTTTTTGTATTTTATTCTTTTTTGTGGAATATTGTTGTTTTCGTCCACTGTCTATTCGAAAAATTTGTCTTTGAAAGAGGCAGAAAAGTTTGCTTATGAGCGCGGGAATGAGTTGTTGAGTTCTTTTGATATTGCGGACTCGAAGCAAAAATATGAAAAACTTGATCATCTGCTTTTAGAATATGTAGATTTGTCATATATTGCAAAGTTTGTTATGGGAAAATATTGGCGCGAGATGTCTTTGGAACAGCAAAAAAAATATTTGGATTTATTTCAAAGTTATGCGCTAAATTTGTATAGAGGATTCCCTTTAGAATTTTCGGATAGAGTCAGTTTTGAAATTGCTGACAGTGAGGTGGTTAACGATGATGTTATGGTAACTGCGATTATTACCGTTAAGGGGCAAAATGATGCCGACAGCATGAATATTGCAGTTAATTTCAGGATCCATAATAATGATGATAAGGTTATGATAAGGGATATAAAAGTCGGTGAAAATTCTTTGATATTGGTATATCGTCAGCGTTTTCAAGAGATGATGAAAGAGGCTGATGAAGATATAAACTGGTTTTTAGAAGATTTTGAGTTGTTGGCAAATTCTGTTGAGAAAAAGAGCTGATAATAAAAAACTATTTTTTATTTTCGATTTCAGCAATTTTTTTTGCCAAATATTCTTTGCGTGTTTCGTCAGAAGATTGTGAGCAGAGGGTTTGTTGTAACAGTTCCAATATGTTGTTGCGATAGTTTTGGCAAGAAAGGGCAATTTTGGTAAGATTAAGAACTGCCGTTCTAAAAACTTGGTCGCGCGAATCGTCTATTTGTTCTGCTATTTGCAACCATGTCGGTGTGCAGATGTTTTGTTTTGCAGTTGTTTTCTTTTTCATTTTTTTCTCCTAATGAAAAAATTTTTTAGCAGTAAAATATAAAAAATATATTAAAAGTATGCTTTTTATTTTTTCTCTAGTTTTCTGCGGCCAATAAATTTTCCGATATCAAATCCACCGCCACTTTCTATGACGTGATTATATAGCTTGTCGATGGCAGGGATTGTTTTGTGGTTGAAACAATCGGTAAGTAATTTTATAAATTTATTATCGGGCAATTGTTCAACATGATAGCGTTTGGCAAAATTTTTATCGGTTAAAATTTTTTGTATTTTTGCGTGCGAAACGTGTTGCAGGCAATTAAAGTCATAATAGGCATCAATCAATTTATCGACCAATGTCCAATATAACAAATCTATCGGATATCCGTCATGTTTTAGGGATAGCATATCGTCATATCGGCACCATAGTCCGTATTTTTTGAAGTCATTTGCATATTTGGAATAGGGTTTTATTTTCTTTTTTAGTTCTCTGATTGATTGTTGGCGCAATTTTTTTATGATACCGTTTTTATCATATAATATTTTGCCGTAGGCGAACATATTTTGGTTTATCAAAGAGTGATCTTCTATACCGGATTGCATATATTCCTGATTTTATAGATGGGGTTGATAGTATATTCCATCAAAAAACCGTCAACATAACAATTGGATTTTTCTTGCCAGCCGAGGTCGTCGGAAGCGATTATCGTTACGTCAATATCGGAAAATTTGTTTTGATTGCCGCTTGAATAGCTGCCGCATAATACTGCGCCTTCAAACCATGGTTTGTCGATGTAGCGTTTCATAAATTTGTTTAAAGCAATTTTCCATTTTTCCATTGTTATCTCCTTGTCAGAAAATTATTTTAGGAAATAAGAATAAAGAAAGAATTAAAAAACAAAAAACCTCTCACGAGGAGAGGTTTTTATAATTTCTATCATAAAAATTAGAAGTTGTATCTAATACCGACAGAATATTCGTCGATAGCATCAACATAAGATTTTTGAGTATATACATGGTGATACATACCGCGCAAAGACCAATTGTCTGTCAGGTTATATTGCAAACCGGCATTCAAACGATAACCTGTTGAGTGGTCTTTTCCCGAACCATTACCAAGCCATCTTGCTTTGAAAGTATATTCAGCAATACCGGCACCGGCAATCAATTCAACTCTGCCTTCGCAACCTAAAGGAAGATATCCTAAAGCATCTAAACCATAGGCATTAAAACGAGTATGAACATACAGATTTTCATCCTGACCATAGTTGGTTCTGTTCTTTTCGTTGCCAGACATTTGGTAAAAAGCTTCTAATCCGAAGTTGCGATGAAGTTTTGCACCGGCGACAAGAGAGAGTGATTGGTAGTCGTCCTCTGCGTAACTTTCCCCATTATAAGCCCAGTCAAGGCTGGAATAGTTGCCGTCTAAACCGATATAAGGTCTAATTTCAGCATTAGCGGTATTAGCAACTAAAGCGGCAACACCTGCCAGTAATAAAGTTTTTTTCATAGTATAAATTTCCTTTTATAAAAGTTTGTTATTTCTTGTCAAATGACATAAATTACCCTTTCATAAGATTAGGATTGGAACTTGTTGTCAAGTAAATATTTAACAAATAGTTAATTTTGTGGTTAAGTTTATTAAAAAAAGGAGTATCTTTGGTGATACTCCTTTTTTGGTGTTGGCTAAATTGCGGTTTTAACATTTTTAACCATCAAAACGCCAACCTCGCTTTGGTAGCTCCAAGCCTTTGAGTTTTTTTCTTCAAGCTTGGTTACCGTTGCTACGGGGATGCTCTTTTTTAAGATTTTCCCCGATGGATCAAGCAGGACGGCTTTTTTCCCATCTATGCCGACGAACCTATTTTCGCTACCGTCGGTAATCATAAGGAGGCGGTTGTATGCTTCCTTGATTGAGATGGGGTCATTCCCCTCTGGGGAGACCTCTTGAACCCCCCACTTGCCGTCGCTCTTTGTGAAGAGCAAATCCTCAAACGGGTAGAAGGCGAGGTCTGACTTTGGTCCAACAATGCCTTGTCCGGCGAGCAAGAAGTATTTGCTGTCTTTTGCCTGCATGGTGAAAAAGCCTTTACCAATCCAGACTTTTTCAAAGCGCAGGTCGGTGACTGGCTTAGCGGTGGTTCCGTCGAGTAATGCCCAGCGGCTCACGCCGTCAGGATCCTTCTTGCACTGGGCGAGAATGTAGCCGTTATATTCATCGGCCTGGACATAGATTGCCTCGGTGAGGTTCTCGCCGGCGGGAGCACCTGTCTTCTTCAGCCCGATGTACCCGTTTTCCTTGACCGTATAGGTCGAGAGGATATCATTGATGGCGCGCTCTTCCGAATGCCAGCAGCTGGTGGCGAACGTGCAAATCATAGCAAATGCTAATGCTGCTAAGAATTTTTTCATAATATATAAAATTATAGGGTTCTGTAAGTGGTATATGTTATTTGTCTAAAATTGTCAAATATTTTTAAATGTTTTATTTATTTTTCTGTTGTATTATACCTTAAATTTAGGTTTTTGAGGGAAAAACAATGGAAAAAATATCATCAGCGAAATTAAAAGAAATTTTGTCTTGCGACTCGGAGGTTGTTGATACAGAGATAGAAAAAGTGATTACCGACAGCCGCAAAATTGAACAAGGGGCTTTGTTTTTGGCAATTGCCGGCGAAAAATTTGATGGTCATAACTTTGTGGCAAAGGCTTTGGAAGATGGCTGTGCTTTGGCGATTGTTGACCATTTGGTCGACAATGCGCCGGCGAATCGGCAATTGGTGATGAAAGATACTTTGGAGGCTTATGGCAAATTGGGGGCTTATAATCGCAAAAGTTTTAAGGGAAAAGTTATCGGTTTGACCGGAAGTGCCGGAAAAACCACCACAAAAGAAGAAATTAAATATATGCTTTCGGCTTTCGGAAAAGTTTATGCAACAGGCGGCAATCATAACAACCATGTCGGTGTGCCGCAAACACTTTTGGAAATGGATATGAGTGCAGACTATGCTGTTGTGGAAATGGGAATGAGCTCAAAAGGCGAAATTTCTAAGCTGACATCGTGGGTGAAGCCGGATATTGCGCTTGTTACCAATGTTTATCCGATGCATATTGAGTTTTTTGACAGTTTTGAGGGAATTGCCGAGGCAAAGGCCGAAATTTTTGAAAGTTTGCCGGCAAACGGTACGGCGATTATTAATGAAGATACCAATTTTGCCGATATATTGGAAAAAAGGGCAAGAGAGCACGTGAAAAATGTGTTGTTCTTTGGAAAAAATAATCATTTCGGCGGTAAATTGGAGCTGGAAGAAGACGGAGAAATTCAGCGCTATAATGCTTGGGCGGCTTTGAAAGTTGCCGAGGCTTTGGGGCTTGATTGTCAAAAGGCCGCAGATGTATTGAGAGATTTCGGTGCGCTTGACGGCAGAGGAAAAAAACATCTACTCTCGCTGCCGAAAGGTGGAAAATATACTTTGATTGATGACAGCTATTCCGGTCAGCCGGAGGCAATGAGAATTGCGATAAAGGCTTTGGCAAAGACGGAGTGTTCGGGGAGAAAAATTGCAGTTTTGGGGAAAATGGCGGAATTGGGTGATTTTTCAAAACAGGAGCATATTGAAGTCGGTAAGGTTTTGGCAGATACGGATATTGATATTGTGGTCGGGGTAAAGCCGGAGACAAAAGATATTTTGGCACAGTTGCCGGAGCGTATGACACAATATTATTTTGACAACAAAGACGGTTTGGCAGATTTTTTGAGAAATAAATTGTTGCAAAACGGCGATATTTTGCTTATAAAGGGGGCAAGGTATTCTTCGGAATTGTATAAAGTTACGGATGAACTGTTAAAAGGATTGTGATATGAAATGCCCTTTTTGCGGCTGTTTGGAAAGCCAAGTAAAAGATTCAAGACTTACAGAGGACAATACTTGCATTAGACGCAGGCGCGAATGTCCGGAATGCGGATCGCGTTTTACGACTTTTGAACGTGTTATGCTGAGAGAGTTGGTAGTGGTTAAGAAAAACGGCGAAAAGGTTAGTTTTGACAGAGAAAAGCTGTTGCGCTCAATACAGTTGGCGGTGCGCAAACGTCCGATTACGCCTGAGAGAGTTGAAAAAATTGTCAATTCTATTCAGCGCAAGTTGGAGAGCTCGGGCGAGGCGGAAATTACATCTTCGGCAATCGGTGAGCTGGTGATGGAGGCTTTGGCAAATTTGGACAGTGTGGCTTATATTCGTTTTGCTTCCGTTTATAAAGATTTTTGTGAGGCCAGCGATTTTGAAGAATTTGTAAATACCATTGATGAAATGGCAAAAAAGAAAGATAAAAAGGAATAAGATATGGCAAAATTTGTTTCTGATAAAATTAGGAAAAAAAGCGCGGCAAGATTGGCGGCAGTGCAGGCAACTTATATGATTGCATACAGCCAATTGCCGGTTGATGAAGTTGTGCAAGATTTTTTGCAGGGTGAAGTCGGAAATTATCTTATTGCCGAGAACGAGCAGGGTGGGGAAGAAACCGTGCCGGTTGAGCCCATGGATAAGGAATATTTTGAACGTGTCGTCAGAGGTGTGCACAGCGAGAAAGAAAATTTGGAAAAATCGCTCAATTTGTTCTTGAGCGAGGGCAGAAGTTTGGAGAGTTGCGACGGGACTTTGCAGGCTTTGCTTTTGTGCGCTATGTATGAAATTGCCAATACAACGGATTTGGATGTGAAAGTGATTATACAGGAATATGTCGATATGGCTTATGCCTTTTTCAGCAAAAATGAGCCTAAAATGGTTAATGCTCTCTTGGATCAAATTGCAAAGCAGGTAAGATGACAAAGTTGAAGATTTATGAATATCCGCATCCGGTGTTGAAGCAAAAATCTGAGCGTGTGGCAAAGATTGATGATGAGTTGCGCAAGTTTCTTGATGATATGCTGGAGACAATGTATATTGCTGACGGAGTTGGTTTGGCAGCCCCACAGGTCGGAGTTTCGAAAAGGATTGTTGTCATTGATGTGAGTGCGGCAGAAGAAGAGGGGGCTGAAAAATCGCCAATCTTTTTGGTTAATCCGGAAATTGTGTGGCATTCTGATGAAAAAGGCTGTCAATTTGAGGGCTGTTTGTCGGTGCCGGAACAACGCGCCGAAGTTGAGAGATATTTGCAAGTGCGTGTGCATTATCAAGACTATGACGGCAAAGAGCAAGAGATTTTGGCTGACGGGTTGCTAGCGATTGCTTTGCAACATGAAATAGACCATTTGGACGGGATTTTATACATTGATAGGATTAGCCGTTTGAAAAGACAAATGCTTTTGAAGAAGTTGCAAAAATTGCGCCAGGAAGAGGAAGAATAATGAAAATTGTGTTTATGGGAACGCCTGATTTTGCTCTGGAAGCTTTACAGGCTTTGGCTAAAGAGCATGATGTTGTTGCGGTATATACCAAAGAGCCAAAAATTTCCGGCCGCGGTAATAAATTGGTGAAAACTCCGGTGAATTTGTGGGCAGAAGAAAACGGAGTTGAGGTGCGCACTCCAAAAACTTTGCGCAATGATGAAGAACAGAAAAAATTTGCTGAGCTCAATGCAGATATTGCGGTGGTTGCAGCTTATGGTTTGATATTGCCCAAACAAGTGTTGGAGGCATATACATTGGGATGTATAAATATTCATGCGTCATTGTTACCAAGATGGCGCGGGGCGGCACCAATTCAACGCGCGATTGAGGCCGGTGATAAAAAAAGCGGCGTAACAATTATGAAAATGGCTGAGGGACTTGATACCGGTGATATGCTCCTTAAAGGCGAAGTGGAAATTACGCAAGATATGACCGGCGGAGAGCTGCATGACAAGCTTGCGGATATGGGGGCGGAGTTGGTTTTGAAAACTTTGCGAGAGTGGAAAAATATTGAACCGCAAGTTCAAGATGAGAATTTAAGCTGTTATGCAAACAAGATTGAAAAATCAGAGAGTTTGCTCGATTTTGGAATTTCGGCGAAAGATTTGGAGCGCAAAATCAGAGCATTTAATCCTTATCCGGCTGTTTATTTTGAACACAAGGGTGAGAGATTTAAAATTTTGCGCGCGGTGGTTTGTGATGAAAAAAATCTGCCGGGGAAAATTTGGCAAGATGGGAACAAACTTTTTGTCGGCGCAAGTGATGCAGCGCTGGAGATTTTGGAAATTCAACGTCAGGGCAAAAAGGTTATGAGTGCGGAAGAACTTTTGAGAGGTTATTTTTTTTAATTGTTTTTGCGCAAAATTGTTAAGAAGTTTATTAATTTGTAAAACAAAAAATTCGAAGACCCCTTGAATTTTTTGCTAATTGCAAAAAATAGGGGTGACGTTAATTAAAAATAGGGGTGACAAATTTTATTTTGTGGCAATCTCGTCAAAGAGTTGGGTCCACATAGCGATAACATTTTGCGGGGCATATGCTTTTACATCTTCGATGGCGTTTTTGCCAAACTTTATACGCAATTCTTTGTTGCGCATCAGTTCTGCCATATATGATGAAAATTCTTCCATGTTGTTTGCTAAAAATCCGTTTTGACCATGGATAATTAGCTCGTTAACTGCCGGAGCTTGGGCAAAACCGATGGTTGGCAATCCTGCTGCCTGTCCGTCTGCAACACCAAGGCCGAAACCTTCATATTTACTGGGGAAGGCTTGAAAATCTGCACTTTTGTATACTGATAGTATGTCAGTTGTATATCCTCTGATAAAAACTTGGTTTTCAATATGGTAATTGCGGGCAATGTTCATGATTTCTTTTTCATATTGAGGATATTTTTGCAATCCCCAAAATTCAATTATCCAATCGGGGAAATCTTTGGCAATTTTCCCGAAGGCTTCTACCAGAAGATGTTGTCGTTTTACGTTCGGTTCGATACGTGCAACATATATGATTTTTTTCTTTTCAACATTTAAATCTGCATAATCTTTTGGTGAAAGTTGTTGCACCATATTAGGAATTGCAACAATTTTTTTAGGAGCAAATTCTTTATCTAACAATGGCGCAAATGATGAAAGCAAAACTTGCCAAATGCTGACTTGTTTGAATGCTTTGTGGTGAAACCATAACAACGGTTTTATTTCTTTATGCAAATCGTCAAACTTCTCATCAATAGGGTTATTTTTGTATTTTCCGAGTATGACATCAGGAACATTATGTAACATCATAATAATCGGAATATTGTGCTTTTGAAACGTGGTGACACTGAACAAATCTTTGGGAAAATAACATATTATTACATCCGGTTTTTCTTTTTTGATAAGTTTTTTATAACGGAAGCAGGATGGAATAATTTTGCAACGTATGCGGTGATAAAGATTGACAAGCAAATTTTTGGTTTTGCCGCTTAAGTTGATGAGTTTTACTTTGGGATTGAAAGTTAATTCGTTGCCGACTTTTTTGTAGGTGTCGCAAACAACAGATATGTCATAATCAGGTCTTGTTTCTTGTAAAGCGTTGATATATTGGACCAACCATTTGGTGTTTAAGACATTGCGGCTACGAATAAACATAAGTTTCATTGCTTTGCTCCAGATAGTTTTTGAACGACAACATTCTATGATTTAGATTTGTAATAGTCAAAGGTATTTTATCAGTTATTTGCAGGCGGAGATGAGTGCCTTAAAGAGTTTTTCTTGTATTTCTTTGACTTTTTTATATTCGATAGGATACTCGTCAGTAAATTTTGTGATTATTTTTGTTGTGAGCAGTCCATCATTAATATCGTCGGTTGTTAGGTGCTTCGGCACAAGATTGAAAACTGAATAATAATCCTTGAATTTGTAGTCATCTCCGATCAGCTTTGACAGTTGAAGCCATTTGTTAGGGATACCTAAAGAATCTGCCGCAATCAGACCGTGCATTGCTGTTGATAAGATGAAATCGCACTCGGCAATTTTGTGCAGAATTTCCAGCGGATTATCGCGAAAGTTTATCAAAACGGAATTGGGATAATTGTCCAATATTTTTTGCCATATTGGGTTGTTTATGTCTTGACAGTGAGGAGTAAGTCCGATGGCATATTTTTTGTTTGGCATTTTATCAATTAAATGGTCAAACAACAGGCCTCCGTCACCGAGCTCTGTGTCTATTTTGTGTCCGACACTTTTTTCCATGCGAGCTTGAGTGATTTTGCCCCGCAGAGCGGCAAATTTTATGTTTTTTCTAATACTTTCGTGCCAGTCAACCTCTTTTATGAAACCTGATGTCCAAACTGTTGCAGGAGGGGAGAACATATCAATAATTGTTTTACCAAAACGCGGACGAGTAAAGCCGTTTAAAATGCTGCCGATGCCAATAATTTTTGCACTGTGTTTTCCGGCATATATACATTTTTGACCGGTAAGGCATTCAATTAATATTGGGTTCATGGCATCACCAAAATTGTTGGCGCGGCAATAGTGTAGTTTTATCATGGTAGTCTTCTTTATAAGTCGTTTATTTTGTAAAATGATACCGTTTTGGTATAAATTGTCAATAAATAATGTATCGATTTGGTGTTTGTTGAGGTTGACAAATTCTCTATAAGTGCTATACCGAAAAATGGTTCAGATGATAAAAAAATGTGAATGTTTGGGAACTGAAAAGAAAAAACTGATGGTGTTGGAAATGAAAGCCCGCCTTTTCAGAGGCGGGCTTTTTTTGTCGTTTGAGCGGAATATTTAGAAGTGATAGGTTAATGAACCTGCAACGATGTGAATTTTGTTGCTGTATTCTGCACTCAAAGCACCGCGTTGATCATCGCCACGATGGTCGCCGCGCAAGTTAACTTTAGCACTGTCGGCGGCAATATGAGTGTAGCCGACATTGAAAGTCAGGTGTTCGTTATATTTATATTCTAAACCTGCCGAATACCATAAACGGCTGCTGTCAGGAATACGCGGTGTGCGATATTCATCATTAACAGCTCCTTTTTCGTAGGCAACGCCGAGACGCAATTTCCATTGATCATCGAGCTTTTTGTTTATACCCAATGCGTAAAAGTCGGTATCTTTCCATTTTTCTTCGGTGATGCTGCTTATGGTTTTGCCTTTGATTTCCAGTTTATCAAAGCTTGACCAGAAAACACGGCTATATTCGGCCATAACCGCCCAATCATCATTGATTTGGTGATATGCACCGATATTCAAAGTTGCCGGTGTGGTCAAGCGGGCAGAAACATCTTGGTTCATTTGCGCCAAAAGACCGTCAAAATCAATGTCTCCCTTGATTTTGTGTTTGATTTTGCTGCGATAACCAGCGCCGAAACGAGTACCTTTGATGGGTTCATACATGGCACCTAATTGGTAACCGACATCAATGGTGTCACCTTTGACTGTAGATTTGTCTTCTACTCCGGGCATCGGGGTAACGCTGTTGCGAAGCTGAGCTTTGATATATTGAACAGGTATACCGGCACCGAATGATAGTTGGTCATTGTATTTGTATGCAACCATTGGAGTAAATGTGGCACTGATAATTTTTGATAATGTGCCATGATTGCGTCCGGCCCAATCGTCGGGATATTTTGTAATCATACCAAAAGGGGTATTAAGAGAAATACCGGCCGTAAATTGGTCGTTTATTTGGTGTGAAAAATAGGCCTGCGGTGAGGCGGCGGCATGAACTATATTGCCCATATAATCGTTATGCTCGCCTAAACCGTTGTTGGCGTTTTTGGCAACGGAAGTCGGAGAAATCCATGTGCCACCGAGTTCCATGTTGGTGCCGCTATGATATGCGAGAGCAGCGGGGTTGAAATAGGAATATGAAATATCCTCGGCTCCGGCTGTGGCACCGGCATAGGCATTGCCTTGTGCGGCGGCAGATTGTTCTTTCAAATAGAATCCCGAAGCGTTGGCCTCAGAACAGGTTAAAACCACTGCGAGAGCGGTCATAGTAATAAGTTTTTTCATGAAATTTTCAGTTTAAAAAGTTGAACCAAATAACATTTTATATAAATAGCGGCTTGTTAAGGGTTTTATTATTAATTATTTTGCCGTTTTGAAATTTTTTGAAACAAAATGTTATATCGTGAGTTTTTTTAGCAAATAAAAATTAAAAATCAAGCTAAAAATTTATCCCCTTTATCATTAGGGGTGTATTATTAAGTAAAAACAGTGTATTATACAAAAAATAGGGCTGTTGAAATGATAAGCGGATAATTTTTTCTTTACAAAGGAGCTATCAAAATAGTAAATTGTTTCCAAGTTTTAATAATCGGAGACTATGACTTTGCGTGATTTTGTAAGATTTTGTCTGCGGGCTTTTTTTAAGTTGATGAAAGTTAGGTGCTCGCTTGCTTTTGATGAAAATAAACTGCCCAAAAAAGGGGTTTATGTTTCTAACCATGTTTCTTATCTTGATCCATTGATATTGTTTGCTTTTTTGCCGGGTAATCCGGTTTTTGCGTTGAATGGGCATTTGTATCGCAGCAGAGTTATTCGTTTTTTGATGAGAACTGCGGATGTTATGCCTTTTAACCCGATTGAGCCGACGGATATTAAGGAGTTGATTGCAAAAGTTGACAGCGGAAGGTTGTGTGTGATTTTTGCAGAAGGAAGGATTACCGAAACAGGCGGTTTGATGAAGATTTATGAGGCTCCGGGTTTGGTCGCGGATAAGTCAAAGGCACCGATTATTCCGGTGTGGATTGACGGTCCGCAATACGGGTATTTTTCAAAAACGGCCGGAAAATTGCCGCACAGGCCGTTGCCGAAAATCAGAGTTGTGGTTGGAAAACCTCGTTCATTCAAGTTGAAAGATGATTTGCGCCGTCAGCGTGATCACATCAGCAATGAAGTTTATATGATTTTGCGTGATATGGGTTTTGAAATCAATTATAATCCGGATATTTCGCTGTTTGCAATGTTGATGAAGGCGGCAAAAGTGCATGCCAAAAAGGGATTTTTCCGCAGACCGAAGTTTTTTGAAGATATTCAGCGCAAGCCGAATTCTTATCGTGATATTATTATCAAATCTTTTGTTATCGGAAAATATTTTAAGCGCAGAACTGCTTTGGAGGAACATGTTGCGGTGTTGTTGCCGAATGCTTTGGCTACGGTTTGCACGTTTTTCGGTTTGACCGCATATTCAAGAATTCCGGTTATGCTCAATTTTTCGATGGGAGCAAAAAATATGCTCTCAATGTGCAATACAGCGCAAGTTAAAAAGGTTATTACGTCACTGGCGTTTATCAAGACAGCTAAAATGGAAGATGTAATCGCTGAGATTGAAAAGAGCGGAATTAAGGTTTTTTATTTGGAAAAATTGGCGAAAGAAATCAGTTTGTGGGAAAAAGTCAATGCCTTTCTGCGTTATAAAATCAAGAGAGTGCCACATAAGAGAGGCGGTAGTCGCAAGGCTGTTATTTTGTTTACCTCAGGTTCGGAAGGGGCTCCAAAAGCTGTTGTATTGAGCCATGCAAATATTATTTCTAATATCAAACAAATTTCGGCGCTTGAGACGGTTAATAAAAAGGATATTGTTTTCAATGCTTTGCCGATGTTTCATAGTTTCGGCTTGGTGGTTGGAACTCTGTTCCCGGTGTTTGAAGGTGCAAAGGTATTTTTGTATCCGTCTCCGCTGCATTATCGTGTGATTGCCGAGTTAGTTTATGAAATCGGGGCAACAATAATGTTTAGTACCGATACTTTCTTCCGCGGATATGGAAGAATTGCGCATCCGTTTGATTTTCATAATGTGCGTTTTATGTATGGTGGTGCAGAAGCTGTTAAACCCGATACAAGAAATATGTGGATGGAACGATTGGGTGTCAAGGTTATGGAAGCATACGGAACAACCGAATGTTCGCCGGTTTTGTGTGCAAATAACAGTATTTTTAATCGTTTTGGTTCAATCGGTAAAATTGCGCCGGCAATAGAATATAAAATCGAGCCGGTTCCGGGGATTGATAAAGGCGGTGAATTGGTGGTTCGCGGACCAAATATTATGCTTGGTTATATTATGCCGGATAATCCCGGAGTTATACAGCCGTTGCAGGATGGTTGGTATCATACAGGTGATGTGGTTGATATTGATGAAATCGGTTTTGTGTATATTAGGGACAGAATTAAGCGATTTGCAAAAATCGGCGGAGAGATGGTTTCGCTCAATGCGGTTAATGAGATGGTTTGCAATGCTTATGCCGAGGATAATGATTATCAATACGGAGTTGTAGCGACTCCTCATGAAAGCAAAGGGGAGCAGATTGTTTTGGTTACAAACAATCCTAAGGTTTCGCAAGAAGGTTTGCATGAGTATATTAAAAAACACGGTATGTCAGAACTGTTTTTGCCAAGAGTTATTTTGCAGATGGAAAAATTGCCGGTTTTTGCAACAGGCAAGATGGATAATGTAACTCTGAAAAAATTGGTTTTGGAAGAATTGGACAGACAACACTAAAGAAAGGATTTTTAAGATGAAAAAAATATTAGTTGCTTTTTTAACAATGAGTATGCTCTCGGCTTGTGCGACAGATCCTTATACGGGAGAGAGTAAAGTTTCGAAAACGGCTTGGGGAACAGGTATCGGAACGGCAGTCGGTGCCGGAATCGGTGCGCTTGCCGGTGGCAGTAAGGGGGCGTTGATTGGTGCCGGAATTGGTGCTGTCGGAGGTGCGGCGACAGGCGGTTATATGGATTTGCAGGCAAGAGAATTGCGTCAGCAGTTGACAGGAACAGGTGTTCAGCTAAAACAGCTCGAGAATGGTGAGATTATGCTGATTATGCCGAGCAATATAACTTTTGCAACGGATTCTGATGTGTTCCAAACCGGATTTAATTCAATTTTGGATTCGGTAGCGATAGTTTTGAAAAAATATGACAAGACAGCTATAAATGTGGTCGGACATACCGATAATGTCGGTTCTGATGAATATAATATGCAGTTGTCGGCAAAAAGAGCTTTGGCTGTGTCTAATTATTTGAAGCTGAGAGGTGTCGCCGAAAACAGAATGGTGGTTAGAGCGATGGGTGAAACTTCACCAATTGCTTCTAATGCTACAGAAGCCGGAAGAGCTCAAAACAGGCGAGTTGAGTTGACAATTCAGCCATTAAACTAAAGTTTATAAATTGTTTGAAATAAAGGTCCGAATTGATTTTCGGGCCTTTATTTTTTTGGGGGGACTTGAATTATAAAAATTGTGCACCATATTTTTTGTTGATGTTTAACAAAATGTGTTGAGAGGAAAATATGAGACAAGTTGCAACATTGATAATGTTTGTATTATTGCTGTTCGTCGGTTATAGCGTTGGAACGGCTATTGCTAAAAACAACAATGATATGATGAACAATTCTTCTTCTGATGGTATGGATGGTGTTTATGTTGTGGAAGAAGAGTATGGTGTAGTGGCAACACCGGCTGCTTCTGCTACCAATGGCAAAGCAGATGATATGCACCATAGTCAAACAGATAAAAACACTCCGACCAGCAGTAACACCGGCGCGGTTATGATAGAAGAAGATGTTATAGAAAGCGCCAACTAATACTTTCCACCTGAGACTGCTCCCTGCAGGTTTTTACCCCTCGCCTGCGGGGAGATTTTTTTGTTTTAAAAAGTGTAGCGCAATCCGAATGTGTATTCGGTTATGTGGTCATAGTTCTTGATTTTATCGGTTTTGATATATCTGGCAATACCGCGGAGAGACCAGTTGTCATCGATATTGTAGCTCAAACCGCCACCAAAACGATAGCCGTAACCGTGATCTTTTTTGTGAAAAGAATTGGTCAGTTTGTTTTTTAAGGTATATTCGCCGATGCCGAGTGTGGCAAGAGGAGCTAGTGCACCGCCGCACCCCAAAGGAAGGTAGGCGATTGTATCAAGACCATAGGCGTAAAAGGATGTTTTGGCGATGTTTGAATGTGGGATTTTGTCTTTGTCAGAATATTGGAAAAACATTTCGGTGCTGAAATAGGGGTTGTATGTCGAACCAAGGATTATGCTTGCGGAATTATTATGGGGACGGATGTTTTTTGCGGTTGCAGTGGTGTAGGCATAATTGAGGCCGAGATATGGCTTATATACATTTTCTATTGCTTGTGCGGAAAAAGCAAAGCAAGTTGTAACAGATAAAATGGAAATATTTTTGGTGAAATTGTGCATTTTTTTAATCCTTTCTTTATAGGTTTGTTTTATAATTTAAGCAGTTATTTGGAAAAGTAAAGCAAAATCAGATAAATGATAAGGAGATTTTTAATGAGTATTTTAAGATGTCAAAAAGGATATACAATGATTGAAACTATCGGTGTTTTGGCGCTTATTGCGGTGATTGCCGGTTCGGCCGTGGCTTTTTTGAATAAGGCTTTTTCGAGATATAAGATGGCGCGCTTGAGCCAACAAATTGTGGAAATGCAAAAATCAATAGATAGAAGATATGCGGCAAGAAAAACGTATGATAATTTGAGTCTGCAACTTTTGGTCAATGAAAATTTGTTGCCGAAAGATATGAGATATGAGAATAATGTGTTGTATCACAGATTGGGTGGAAAAGTTGAACTGGTGTTGGGCGATAATAACGAAAGTTATACAATCAGATTTATGGATCTGCCGACATATGCTTGTGCTGAGTTGCTTGAACAGAATTGGGGTTTGGACCAAAGAGTGGTGCTTGATAAAATGGAAATTGGAATAAATAAAGCAACAACGACGAGTAATACGCAACAGGTTAATCAGAAAGTTGCTAAACAGCCTGGATTGCAGTTGCCAGCAGTGCAACCGATTGGTGAGGTAGTGAATAAAAAATTTAATGTGTTGAGGTGGAAATGCGGTGCAAATGAACAGAATTGTTATGTTATGCCGCTAAGTCCGGTTGATGCGATAAAGCTCTGTAAAGATAAAAAGAATATTGTTTCCTGGACATTTTATTAAAAATGGGTGAGAGTTTGGAATAAATGGTGTTTTTTTCTTGAATATGTAAGGTAAATACATGTATTGTAAAGTAAAATGTTATTAGAATAAGGAGACTTGATATGGTAGATAATTCGGTTATTCTTCCTCCAGATTATAAACCTTCAGAAAAAGAAGAGTATATGAATGAGATGCAACTGGAGTATTTTAGACGTAAGTTAGAAAATTGGAAAAAGTCTTTGTTGGAACAGTCTGTTGATACATTGGAAGATTTGCGTCAAGGCGGTTTGAACCAGCCGGACGATATTGATCGTGCTTCTTTGGAAACAGATAAGGCTTTGGATTTGCGCACCAAGGATCGTGCCCGTAAGCTGATTGGCAAAATTGACGAAGCTTTGAAGAGAATTGAAGACGGTGAATATGGTTATTGCGAAGAAACGGGCGAGCCTATCGGTATTGAGCGTTTGGAGGCAAGACCGGTGGCTACTTTGTGCCTTGATGCTCAAGAAAGACATGAGAGAATGGAAAAAACATATAGCGAAGAATAAGCTGTTGTTATGGAAACAAAAGATTTTATATTAGCATCAGCATCTCCGCAACGATTGGCTTTGTTGCGTCAAGTCGGTTATGAGCCTAAAAAGATTGTGCCTGCAGATATTGATGAAACAACAAAAAAGGATGAAAAACCCAATGCTTATGTAAAACGTATGGCACTGGAGAAGGCAAAAAGAACGGCCTCTTTGATGCCGAATGAAAATGTGTTGGCAGGGGATACGGTTGTTTGTGTGGGCAGAAGAATTTTGCATAAGGCTAAAAATCCGCAAGAGCAGACAGAAATTATGACATTACTTTCGGGTAGGGCGAGCAAAGTTATCAGTGCGGTTTGTCTTATCGGTCGTGATGGCAGAGTGGTGCAAAGGTGCGTGGAATCAAGAGTTTTGACTAAAAGATTGTCTTCTGCAGAAATTAAGGAATATGTGGCCGGCGGTGAATGGCAAGGATGCTCGGGATATAAAATCGAGGGAACTTTTGCCGGATTTGTTCGCAAGGTTATTGGTTCTTATAGCGGAATTGTAGGTTTGCCTTTGTTTGAAACTTTAAATATATTAAAAGGGATGGGAATAAAATGAGTATAGATACAATTGTTTATGATAAAAATACTAATGTTACGGGTATTGCCTTGATGGAAGAAGGGAAAATCTGTGATGTGGAGATTATTAACGCCAATCAAGCTATTTGCGGTAATATCTATTTGGGTAAAATTACCAAAAAAGTGCTTACGGCTCAAGATAGAGAAGGTTTTTTTGTAAATATCGGCGAAAATGTTGAAGCCTTTTTGAACAGTGAAGAATATGGAATGAATGAAACCCATTTGGTGGAGGGGCAAACAGTTGTTGTGCAGGTTTTGCAAGAAAGACATGCTGAAAAATGTGCAAGACTGGTGCGTTCTGTGCAACTGGTGGGAGCGTATGTGGTCTATTGTCCGTATAGAATGAATGTTGAGGTTTCGTATAAAATTGATGACAAACTGAAAGTGGCAGAACTGCTCGATTTGGTAAAGGAAAATATTACCGGACAAGAGGGTTGGGTTGTCAGAACCGCGGCCGGAAAAGTTGATTCACAGGTTGTTGTTGATGAGATGAAAAATCTGCGTGAGACTTTTGATAATATCAGAGCAAAGGCACGCAACGAGCAGGCTCCGTGTTTGCTATATGCAAAACCGGATGCCGTCTTTGAGCATATTAACTATTATAAAAATAAAGGGAGCTTGAAAAAAGTTATTACCAATAATCGCAATTTGGCTGATGAATTTGCAGATTCAGGCATTGAGTTTGAGATTGTGCCAAGTCCTTTTGAAAGTTGCGGAGTTGACGAGGTTATTGGTGAGGCTTTGGAAAAGCATGTTCCACTCAAGTCAGGCGGAAGGATTACGATTGAGGAAACAAGAGCCTGTGTGGCAATAGATGTCGACAGCAGTCGTGATGCCGGCGGCGGATCTTTGAACAGATTGAATGAAGAGGCGGCTTTGGAGATTGTGCGCCAAATCAGGTTACGCAATTTGGCAGGTAAGATTGTGGTTGATTTTGCAGGTCATTCAGAGTTTAGGTTTATTAAACCTCTGTTGGATATTTTGGAACAAGGTTTGCGTGCAGATCCGGTGAAGAGCAAGGTAATCGGTTTGAGCCGAGGTGGTTTGGTTGAGATTGTGCGTGTACGCAAAAGACCAAGCCTGATGGAGCTGATGACTGATGAATGCCCGACTTGCCAAGGTTGTGGCAGGGTTGAAAAAGGTGCGTAATGGCAGAAGTTCAAAAAATATATACTTGTCCAATCTGCAAAAAGAGTTTTGTTGATACAAAATATCGTCCTTTTTGCTCGAAGCGATGTGCGGATATTGACCTCGGAAATTGGTTCAATGGAGCGTATCGATTTGAGGCTGTTGAGACAGATGAGGAGGATGTGGAGGAATTATCAAAGCATGATGATGGTGAGTAGTGAGAATTTCTTATTGATTAAAAAAACTCCCTCTTTTTGAGGGAGTTTTTTTGATGTGGAAACACTCATATACGAGTTTATTTTCTTCTCAAAAATGATGGAAAGTCAAGGTTGTTGCGCTCATCATCATCATTTTCGGCAAAAGAAGGAGTTATCGGCTCTTGATAGTGTGTATCAGGTTCGGCCTTTTTTCTGCTGTTGCGTTTGGCAATTGAAAATCCGGCCAATCTTTCTGCCCAGGTGCGAGGACGATTGACATCTTCGCCAATAATCAACTTTTCTTGCTCTTCAATTTTTGGAGCGGGGGCAAAGTTTTGCGGAGCAGAAAATAACTCCGGCTCTTCTTCTACCATCGAAGGGTTATTTTTGGAAGAAAAACTGTTTTCAGAGCTTGAAAGAGCATTTTCAAGCTGTGCATCAACATCGTTGCGCTCGGTTTTGTTGAGGACGGCGTTGAACAAAGATGATGATTGCGGAATGTCATTCATTGCCGTTGAGCTAAAAGCAGACTCAATCGGTGTAATGTTTGGTTTTGGAGTGTCAATGACAGTTTCTTCTTTTTCGTTATATTCTTCGTTGTCGTCATTGAGAATATTGGTTTCATCATCATCTTCCATTTCCGGCAAGATGGATGCTGTTTGATTGTTGCTATCGTTTCTGTTTTCAAAAGTATCAAAATTGATAATTTCTGATGTTTCTTCTGTTTCAATGCTCTCAGGAGCGATATTAGAAGCAAATTTAGCTAAATTATTATCAATTTCTTCACTGTTTAGTTTGATGAACGGTTCATCATCATGGCTCTCTTCAAGGTAATTTGTGTTTTGAACCGGAGCAGGGCGGCGAACTGCATTGCCTTGAGATATGCCGGTGGCAACAATGGAAACGCGAATTTTGCCGGCAAGGTTGTCATCAAAACTGGAGCCGAATATGATGTTGGCATCTTCATCAACTTCTTCTTTGATACGATTTGCGGCTTCGTCAATTTCAAACAAAGTGATGTCGCTGCCGCCGGTAATGTTGATCAAAACTCCCTTGGCACCGCTCATATTGCTGTCATCGAGCAGAGGGTTGGAAAGAGCCTGTTCAGCTGCGCGAATCGCACGATTTTCACCTTCAGCTTCGCCGGTTCCCATAATGGCTTTACCTTTATCTTGCATAATGCTTTTAATGTCGGCAAAGTCCAAATTGATAAGACCTGGCATCATCATCAAGTCAGTAATGGAACGAACGCCGGAATATAAAACATTGTCAGCCAATACGAAGGCATCGGCCAAAGTGGTGTTTTTGTCGGCAACGCGGAAAAGATTTTGGTTGGGGATGATAATGATACTATCGACTGAAGCAATAAAATCTTCTACGGCTTTTTCGGCAATTTGTGAACGTTTTTTTCCTTCAAATTGGAAAGGTTTTGTTATTACGCCAATGGTTAAAATGCCTTTTTGTTTTGCAATTCTAGCAACAACCGGAGCTGCTCCCGAACCTGTTCCGCCACCCATGCCGGCAGTGATAAATACCATATTGGCGCCCTCGAGTTCTTTTTCAATTTCGGCTTGTGCCTCTTCGGCTGCTGCACGTCCAATCTCAGGGCAAGCACCGGCACCGAGACCATGTGTGGTCTCGATTCCCAGCTGAATTTTACGGTCGCATTTAGAGTTTTCGAGTGCTTGAGCGTCGGTATTGGCAACAATAAAGTCGATTCCCTCTAACTTTTTTTCTATCATATTATTAACGGCATTGCCGCCGCCACCACCGACACCAATAACTGAGATGCGTGGTTTTAGGGTTATCATATTTGTTTCTGGCACAGCTAATTTTATAGGCATAAATTTACTCCCGAATCTAATGGTGAAATTATTTTGAGTCTATAATACGATAAAGTGTTTAAGGTTTGGTTACTAAAATTAAAAATTTTGCTTTAACCAAGATAAAATTTTGTTAAAACGTCCGCCTTCGACATTGACGGGTTTGGAGATAATTTTTCCCGGTTTACGCTCGGTGTAGTTGAAGATGAATAATAATAGTCCGATGACGGTCGAAAAGCTTGGGGTTTGCAAAATAGGATAGTTGGAAATGTCCAAGATATTGCCGATATTGCGCGGATGTCCCAAACGAACTTGTTTATCCAAAATATATGATGCAACTTCCCTTATACCGGAAAGCTGGCTTCCGCCGCCGGTTAAGACAATGCGGTGAGCGGAAGATCGCAGGTCCTTTATGCCTGAATCTTCAAGTTTTTTATTTACTAACTCAAATGTTTCTTCTACTCGCGGAGCAATTATGCCGATTAGTTCAGACTTTGGAATATATTTGATAAGACTGTCATCTTCTTCGCCCATTGTATAGACGTTGATAATTTCATTTTGGTCCTGCGAGGTTAAGAACGCGCAGCCGTGCAAGGTTTTTAGTCTTTCGGCATGTGCAAAAGAAGTGGTCAATCCCCATGCTATATCATTGGTGACGTTGTTGCTGCCCACACCGACAGAACTGAAATATATCGGTTGGCCGTTTTTGAAGCTGGCAATGCTTGTGGTGCCGCCACCGATGTCTATGACAGTTGCTCCGAGCTCTTTTTCGTCATTGACAAGGCATGATAAGCCTGATGCATATGGTGATAGTGCTTTTTCAGCTATTTCGAGGTGTGAGTTATCTAAGACTGTTTTAAGATTTTTAAATGTGATGTCAGGAACTTTGCCTAATAGGACATTTACTGACAAATTTTCGCCATATAGATTGCGCGGATCGTGAGTTTCTTCTCCCGAATCGAGACTGTAACCAATTGGCAGGCAGTGGATGAGCTCATTGTTTTCAACGTTTATTTTATAAATGCCTTTAGCGATTACTTTATTGATTTCGTTTTCGGTAATGGGTTTGGTTTTGTTGAGTCCGATGGTTGCGGTTTTTACATCACTTTTTATGCGGTCGCCGGAGATGTTGACAATGACACGCTCAACTCTTTCGTTGGCCATTTGTTCGGCGGCTTCAACCGCATCGCATACGGAATAAGTTGCTTGTTTGATGTCGGTAATGATACCGTTTTTTATTCCTTTTGAAGCATTATAGCCATAGCCGGCAATAGATATCTTTTGGTTGCGACTCACACGGGCAATTACACAACAAACCTTAGATGAACCTATATCTAGGGCGGCAATAGATGTTTGTCGGTTAAAAGAGTTCATTCAAGCGGCCTCCGGTTGTTGCTACAGCTTATGTTCTTTGTTTTTGTGCAATCCCAAATATTCTTTTGTGGAAAGTTTGCGAGGGGTTACCAAAATTTTATTTTCAAATCTTAAATCAATGATGGTTAATTTACGTTTAAGAAGTCCGCGAGTGTTATTTAATTTTATCAATTTTTTCCATGCCTTGTCTGTTTCTTGTGTCGGAAGTTTGATGGTTATGCCGTCTTTGATGTCGTCTAATATAATATTCCAACGACGGTTGGAGATGAAATTGGCGGCTTTGATGCGTTTGTATAATTCCGGATCTTGTTGAATGATCGGTAAAAGTTTTGCCAAATTTTGCGGTGCCCCGTTGCCGATGATTACTAATAATGGGATATTTGGAATTTTATCGGTATTAATGACATGACCGTCAATGTCTATAGGATGTAGTTGGCCGTTGAGCTGCCAAATGGCTTTTATTTCGCGTTCAACTAAATTTATTTCTATTATATTCGGCAAATATGAACGTCTTACCGTGGCTTGTTTTATCCAGGGAAGAAGTTCAAGTTCGGCTTGTATTTCTTGAATGTTTGGGGCAAGTATATTATCGCCGTAGTGCAGGTTTAGGACATTATAGATTTCTTCTATTGGTGTTTTGTTGCGTCCGTTGACAATTATGTCATCAATCGTAAAGCCGAGTTTGCTGCTGAGTTCGATGAAATAGTCGGAAATACCGGTGAGTTTTTGGCTGACAAAATTGGTTTTGATTACATATATCCCAAAAGCTGAAGCGATTATTATTCCAAACAATAACAGGTTGCCAACGAAGCGGTACGGCCAAAGTTTTGGTATGTAAACGCGTTGTTTTGAGGTGCTGCTGGGCACGGGTATGTTATTTTTTTTCTTGAACCACATTTATTTTTCTATACCTACTCGTTTGATTTCCCATTCTAAAGTTACAAAAGTTTTTTGCTTTACTTGTCCGATTATCATTTCTCCCAAAGTTTCGATGTCTTTTGCTGAAGCATTTCCGGTGTTGATTAAAAAGTTGCAGTGCTTTTCGGAAACTTTTGCTCCACCGACGGAGAGCTGATCACATTCCGATTTTTTGATAAGCTCCCAAGCGCGCAGACCTTGTGGGTTTTTGAAAGTTGAGCCTGCGGTTTTTTGATTGTAAGGCTGGCTGGAAATGCGATATGCTTTTTGTTCTTCTAGTATTTTTTTGATGTTTTCCGGAGTGTCTTTGCGAACAGAGAAGGTGATGTCAAGAATTATCCAAGAAGAGGGAAAACAGCTGTTGCGATATGACAGTCCGAATTCTGAAACGGGAACTTGTTTGATGTTGCCGAGATTATCCATTATGTTGGCAGAAATAATTACATCTTTTACTTCTTTACCAAAACAACCGGCGTTGGTTTTCAGTGAGCCGCCGATTACCCCGGGAATTGAACACAAAAATTCCAGTCCGGTCAGTGAATTGTTTATGAGATATTTTTTTAGGGAAATGTTTTGCAGGCCGGCACCGCAAGTTATTTTGTTGTCTTCGATTTTAACCTGTTTGAAAGCCGGAGAATCGAGTTTTATGGTAACTCCGGGAATGCCGCCGTCTCTGACCAAAATGTTTGAACCGCCACCGAGAACAAACAGAGGAATATTATGCGGACAATTACGAATAAAGAAACTTAAATCTGCATTGTCTTTCGGCAAATACATAATTTCTGCCGGTCCGCCAACGCCAAACCAAGTATGCTGTTTTAGTTGGATGTTGTGCAAATATTTTCCTTTTACTTTCGGTAATCTTGCCAACAGTTTATTTGTTCCAAATATGTTTAGCATATTTATCCTCTTGAAATGTTTTCTACGGTATCAGCAAGTTTTGTATCTGCATCAATGATAGCTATTTTTTTCATATTATCGGAAAGTGTTTGCAGTTTTTTGGGGTGAGATAAAATATCATTGATTATATCGGCAAGTTTTTGAGGAGTGAAATCGTTTTGAGGTATCAAAAAGGCTCCGCCACAATCTTGATATGGTTTGGCATTGGTGCTTTGGTGGTCATCTGCCGAGGTGGGCAGAGGAACAAATATGGCCGGAATACCTGCAGCGGCAATTTCGGTAACGCTTGATGCGCCGGAGCGAGATATGACAAGATGTGTTTGGGCATATATCTCCGGCATATTGTTAAAAAATGAAGATATAGTTGTTTGACAGGGGAAATTTTTGTATTCTTCCTGAAGTTTCTCAACATCATCTTGGCGACATTGTTGGGTTATGTTTAATCTTTTTTGATTTTCCATCGACAAAAGTTTGATTGCTTCAGGAACAGTTTGTGAGAAGATTTTTGCACCTTGTGAGCCGCCTAAAATCAAAATATTGAAGTTTTCAGCTGATTTTGGCGGGTTATATGTTTGGTTAAATAATTTGCTTATGCTTTCTCTTACCGGCATTCCACAATAAACATTGGGTAGTGTTTTATTTAAGAATTTGGTTTGTGAAAAACTTGTAGCAATTATGGTGGCATATTTGGACAAGAAACGATTGGTGCGGCTCATTACCGAATTTTGCTCGTGAAGAACAAGTTTTTTCTTGAGCAATATGGCGGCAACACAGCAGGGAAAAGATGCATAACCTCCAAAACCAACCACGCAAAGCGGTCGATATTTTAATAATATGAACATTGATTGTATTAGGCCGAGAGCTAGTTTTATCAGACTGGTAAGGCGGGTTATTTTGCTTTTTCCCATCAGAGGACCGCTCAAGACAGAGATGTTTTTAATTTGCGATAAAGTTCCGTGATAGTTGTTGAGCCCGCGCTTGTCGGTTATGAAAATCAGTTCATATCCTTTTTCTTTTAATTTGCGAGCAAGAGCTTCGGCAGGATATATATGCCCGCCGGTGCCACCTGCGGTTAGGATGATAAGTTTTCTTTTGCTAGCCATCGTCTTTGTCCTCTGCGTGAATGTTTTTGCGGGTTATTCCCAAGAGCATACCCATTCCCATCGCGGTTGCAATAATGGATGAGCCGCCGTAGGAAATAAATGGAAGGGTCATGCCTTTAGTCGGAATTATGTGTAGGGTTGAAGCCATATTGATAATTGATTGGATTCCAAAAGAAGCCGCTAATCCCGTGGCGGAAAGAATTATAAAAAGGTTGTTATCTTTATTTGAAATGAGAAATGATCTGATGACGATGGTGGCATAGAGCGCAATAATTAAGAGACACAAAAACAGACCATATTCCTCACCGGCAACAGCATAAATGAAATCGGTATGAGCATCGGGAATATATGATCTGACAATACCTTCACCGGGGCCACGACCAAGGAAACTACCGCTTTGAAATGCTTCTAAAGATTTTTTTACTTGAAAACTCAGTTCTCCGCCTGATGCCATAAACTGGTGGATGCGAACTTGGATATGAGGCATGAAAATATATGCGGCAGCTCCGCCCAAAGCGCCTAATATCGCCAATACAAGCAGAAGTATCATAGGCATTCCGGCAAGATAGAACTGGAAGCACCATACTAAAAATATGACTATGGTCATGCCGAAGTCAGGCTGACAGGCAACAGAAGGTATGACAATGGCACAAGAAAGAAATGCGAGCAAGTTTCCGGGAAAATCTTTATTTTGGCTGTGTCCGGCGAAAAACCATGCCGTAGCTACGATGAAAAACGGCTTCAAGAATTCTGAAGGCTGGAGTGAAAGACCGCAAAAAGTTATCCAACGTGAGGCTCCTTTGTTGCCTTCAATGAAATAAGTCAACCATACCAAGACCAAAGCGGCCAAACAGCCGACAAGAGATATGCGACGAATGATTTTTAGTCTTTGCATGGAAAGAAAAATCATTACAGCAAAGGCAATAGGCGTGAAGAATAGATGCCGTTTGATAAAATGAAAACTGCCATATCCGATACGTGTGGCGACTGCGGGGCTGGCCGAAAAAGTTAAGAATATTCCTATCAACATTAACATGCAGATGCAGGTAAGCAGAGTTTTATCTACTGTCCACCACCAATTACTCAGTCTGCTACGATTGCTGTGATAGGATATCATTTAGTTGCCCCCGAAGCTTTGCATAAATAGTGAAATTATTCCGATAACGGCGGCAATCCATGCCACAATCCAAAAACGCATAACTATACATGTTTCCGGATAGCCCTTTTGTTCAAAGTGGTGATGAATCGGTGCCATTAAGAATACGCGTGTTTTGGTGCGTTTATACCAGAAAACCTGAATCATTACCGAAAGAGACTCTATGACAAATACGATGCCGACGATTGCCAATATAATTTCTTGTTTGCACAAAACAGCAATGGTTCCAAGCAAAGCTCCGAGAGCTAGAGAACCGGTGTCACCCATGAAAATTTTGGCAGGAAAGCTGTTGTGCCATAAAAATCCCAAGCAAGCACCCATGGTTGCGGCACAGATTATGCTTAGGTTGCCCAGAGGCGCAAAGTTGAAAGTAAGCAGAGTGGATAAGAAAAAGTATCCGAAAGCTGGAATCAATAATCCGGATGCTAAACCATCGAGACCATCACTTAAATTTACCGAATTTGAAGTGCCGGCAATAACAAACATTACGAATGGAATGTAGAAATACCAAAGGTTGATGGGGAAGTTTATATAAGGAATAATTACGCTGAATTTTATATTTTCCCTAAATTGCGAAATGGCAAAAATGGCAATTGCAAATGCAACTGAAAACTGTATCAAAAGTTTTATTCTTGCGGTCAGAGCAGCTGCAGTATGTTTTTTAATTTTGATATAGTCATCCCAAAAACCGGTAGCGCCGAATACGACAATCACAGCAATACAAATCCATGTAAAGCCGGATGAAAGCTGAGCATAGAGCAGAGTAGAAAATATGATGGATAATAAAATCAACAATCCGCCCATAGTCGGGGTGCCTTTTTTGGTTTTCAGGTGGCTTTTAGGGCCGCACTCACGGATGGGCTGCCCCTCATGTTGCCAAGAGTGCATATAGGCAATAAATTTTTTGCCGGTAAGAATGACAATGAGTAGAGAAGTTAAGAAGGCCAAAATACTGGCGCTGATCGGGTTTAAGAAATTAAAAAGCATTTTTACACGTCCTTATAAAAAAAATTATGGGAAGATGATATGATTAAATGTCTAAAAATTTGATTAAAATTGTGGCTTGAATTGCCAATAAATAAAATTATTTAAAAATTTGATTTTAAGTTGAGGAAAAAGATGAAAAAAGAAAATATCAGATTGATTTTGCTTATAATTTTGCCGGCAATTTTTTTATTTTTTGGGGGAACGTATTTTTATAAAAAGATCGGGCAGAAGGAAAAAATCGAAAATTTGCCCGAAGTTTTAGTTGTGCCTATTGCAGAAAATGAAATTGAAGTAGAAAAAAGTTATATCGGTTACGTGACTCCGATTAACAGCGTGATTGTGCGCCCGTATATCAGCGGTTTTGTCAGCGATGTTTTGGTGCAGGGCGGACAAAATGTTAAAGTCGGAGATGAGCTTGTCGTTCTTGAGCAAGATGAATACAGAGCTTCGGTTGATTCTGCGGCGGCGGATGTGGCAAAAGCAGAGGCGGATTTTGAATATCAGGAAAAATATTATAACCGCGTGATAAAAGCAGGAAATAAGGTTTTTTCGCAGACTGAAATTGATGATGCAAAGACAAAATATTTGGCGGCGAAGGCCTCTCTTGCGCAAGCAAAGGCGGTTTTGGCGCAAAATGAGGTTAATCTGAAATATACGCAAATTAAAGCTACAATAGACGGTGTGGTCGGTAATGTATCACTGACGAAAGGTGATTATATATCTCCGCAAAACGAACTTTTTTCGATTGTGCAGACAAATCCGATGCGGGTTGTTTTTTCTATCAGCGATAAGGATTATTTGGAAGAAAATTTGCGATCAAAAATGTTTGATAATGAAGAAATTTCGCTGAAGTTGGCGGATGGAAGAATCTATGAACAAAAAGGAACTTTTGAATATGCGGACAATGAAATAGACCGGAATACGAATTCGATTGCGGTTTATGCAAAATTTGAAAATCCGCAACAAATGTTGATTGATAAGGCTTATGTTACCGTTTTATTGGCAAAAAAATATAAAGGAATTTTGGTTGATAAGGATTTGGTTAATTTGAATCCGGAGGGGAATTTTGTTTATGTAGAGCAAAACGGTATTGCTAAAAAACATCAGGTAATAATTTTGAGTGAGTTGAATAACCAATATATTTTGAAAAACGATTTTTTGCCGGATATGCGATTGGTGGTGAGCAAAATTACCTCGTGGCAAGGTGAACAAAAAATAAAGCCGATAGAGGAAAATGTTGCCGATGGGAAGGAAATTAAGTGATGTTTTCGCAATATTTTATTGATAAACCTCGTTTTGCGGCGGTTGTTTCTGTGGTTATGGTGCTTTTGGGTTTTTTGGCGCTGGCGGTTTTGCCGATTTCACAATATCCGCAAATTACACCCCCGCAAATTGTGGTCAGCGCATCTTATCCCGGTGCCAATGCAAAAGTGTTGGTTGATACGGTTGCAATTCCGATAGAAAATCAGGTCAACGGTGTTGATAATATGCTTTATATGAGTTCTTCATCAACTGATGACGGAAACTATAAACTTACGATTACTTTTGAAATCGGCACAGATCCCGATATTGCGCAGGTTAAGGTGCAAAACAGACTTAATCAGGTTATGTCGCAGTTGCCGGCGATTGTGCAGCAAGAGGGGCTTGATGTTACAACCCAAAGTTCAAATATGCTGGCACTTTTGGTTTTGCGCTCGGAGCATAACAGCTATAACAGCTTGTTTTTGAGTAATTATGCCTATGTTAATGTAAAAAATCCGCTTGCCCGTGTCGGCGGGATAAGTGATGTGCAGATTTTCGGGCCGCAATACAGTATGCGAGTTTGGCTGAATTCGGAAAAAATTGCTTCGTTAGGGTTGGATAGTCAGGATATTGTCAATATTATAAACGCCCAAAATGTTCAGGCTTCTATTGGTGGAATCGGTAAGGCTCCTTCGGCAAAAAATACAAATTTGGTGCTCTCATTGACGGCGAAAGGGCTGTTGAATACGGTTGAAGATTTTGAAAAAATGGTTGTTGCCACCTCGAAAAACGGTGGATTGGTGCGTCTGAAAGATGTGGCCAGAATTGAGCTTGGGGCGGACAGTTATGAGATGAATGCCAGTTATGATGATGATCCGGCGGTGATTATTGCTTTGAGCCAAACACCGGGTTCGAATTCGCTTGATATTATGAAAGCGGTAGAAAAGGAAATTGCTGCGCTCAATAAGACTTTTGAGGGCGATTTGAAGCTGCAGATTGCTTATGATTCCACAAAGTTTGTAAGGGCTTCCATTGCCGGAATTATTGAGACATTGGCGATTACTTTTTCGCTGGTGGTATTGGTTACATATATCTTTTTGCAAAAAGCCAAGACCACGCTTATTCCTCTTTTGACTATTCCGGTTTCGTTGATTGCTACTTTGGCAGTGCTGTATGTCTGTGGTTTTGATATAAATATATTGACTTTGTTTGCGATGATTTTGGCAATCGGCTTGGTGGTTGATGATGCAATTATTGTGGTAGAGCGGGTGCAATATTTGATGCTTTATGAAAAAATGGATGCGCATGCGGCAGCGGTGAAGGCTATGCAACAAATCGGCAGTGCGGTAGTGGCGACCACTTTTGTTTTGCTGTCAATATTTGTGCCGGTGGGGTTGATGGCGGGGATTACCGGCAAGATTTATCAGCAATTTGCGATTACGATTGCGACTTCGGTTGTTTTTTCGGCTTTTAATGCCCTGACTTTGAGCCCCTCTCTTTGTGCGATAGTTTTGCAAAACAATGATGAGGGCAAGAATTGGAAATTTTTTGTTTGGTTTGATAATTTTATCAAAAATTTGGAAGAAAAATATTTGCGTTTGGTAAAATTATTTTCAACTAATTTAAAAGCAACAGTTGTTATTACCTTGATAATGTTTGTTTTTTTAAGCGCGGGATTCCATTTTGTGCCGTCAGCATTTTTGCCACAGGAAGATCAAGGAATTATTTTTGCCGACGTTCAACTTGACGATACGCAAAGCATAAACCAGACAAATGCTATATTGAGCAAAATGGGGGCAAAGGTTTTGAAAATGGAGGGTGTGGCATATTTTGTCGGGGTTGCCGGTTACAGTATGTTGGGCGGTTCGGGCGAAAATGTGGCGCTCGGAGTAATCGGTTTGCAACCGTGGGATGAGAGAACAACAGCAAATACTTCTGTTGAGGCAATTACCAAAAAGCTTTCGGGAGAATTTTCTAATTTGGACGGAGCTGAAATTAACTTTTTTGCGCCGCCATCCATTCCGGGGATTGGGCAAAGCAGCGGTTTGACAATGGAACTACTGGCGATTGATCAAAATATTACTTCGGCACAACTTTATGACAGGTTACAAAAGTTTTTGCAAGAACTGAATCAAAGTTCAAAATTGGCTTATGCTTTCAGTGTATATTCACCGGATGCTCCGCATATTTATCTGGACATAGACAGGACAAAACTTGAGGCTTATGGGATTGACGTCAGCACTCTGTTTACGGCTTTGCAAAACAATCTCGGTTCGAGATATGTAAATAACATCACTTTGAGCGGGCAGGTCAACAAAGTTATTATTCAAGCCGATTTTGATTATCGTCGCGGGATTGATGACGTGAAAAATTTATATGTGCGCTCGAAAAACGGGGCAATGATTAAGGTTGAAAGTTTTGCTGATGTTAAAATTGTGCTGTCGCCGAAAATAGTAAAACGCTATAACCAATATCAAGATGCCTCAATAGTAGCAGAGAGCAGAGAAGATGTGAGCACGGGAACGGCTATTGCGGCGGTCGAAAAATTGTCGCAAAGCCTAAATCCGAGCAAATACAAAATTGAGTGGACGGGATTGAGTTTGCAAGAAGTTGAGGCTTCGGGTATGGTGATATTTTTAATTATTTTGGCGCTGGTGTTTTGCTATTTGTTTTTGGTGGCTTTGTATGAAAGCTGGATGTTGGCATTTGCGGTTATGTTTTCGACCATTTTTGCAATTTTCGGGGCGTTATTGGGGCTGTATTTGAGCGGACATCCTTTGAGCATATATGCGCAGTTGGGAGTGGTGATGCTGATTGGTTTGGCGGCAAAAAATGCGATTTTGATTATTGAGTTCAATAAAGATTATCGCGATAAAGGGTTGAGCATTTTGGATGCGGCCGTAAAAGGCGCAGGTGAGAGATTTAGGGCAGTATTGATGACGGCCCTGACTTTTATTTTGGGTGTTTTTCCGATGGTGGTGGCAAAAGGAGCCGGTGCGGCGAGCCAGATTGCTATCGGAACGGCGGTTTTTTATGGGATGTTGGCAGCAACGGCTGTGGGGATAATATTTATTCCGGCTTATTTTGCGCTTTTTGAAACAATCAAAGAAAAAATGTGGCATAAAGGTGGAGAAAATGGTTAAATATTGTTGGCTTATTCCTTTGTTTTTTCTGTTTTCCTGCACTTTGGGGGAAGATTATCAACATTCGGATTTTTGGAGTAATGAAGAGATTGCGCAAAATTTGCAGGTTGAGAATAAAAATTCTTTGCCGAGTGTGTTTTGGTATCATATTTTTGGAGATGAAAATCTTAATTTTTTGGTTGAACAAGCGCTTGATAATTCTTTGGATATAAAGATTATATCATCAAAATTGCAACAAGCGCGCTATGCTTTTGAGATTAATAAGGCAGATTTTTTGCCGATGCTTGATATAAGTTCAAGTTATAATTATGCTTATGCGCCCAGATATGGAGAATTAGGAGATAAAGACAGTTATTTCAAGCTGGGATTTGACGCATCTTGGGAGATTGATATTTGGGGCAAGGGCAGAAGAACAAAAGAGAGTTATTTGGCAATGTATTATGCGGCAATTAATAATGTTGATAACGCAAAATTGTCATTAACTGCAGAAGTTGCGCTTGATTATGTAGGCTTGCGAGTTGCACAGGCGCAGTTGAAAAATGCCAAAGAAAATCTTCAACTGCAAAAGGAGATTAGAAATCTGGTGAAAGATAAATATAATGCAGGAATTGCCGATAATATTGCATTAAATCAGGCGGAATATGCCTTAAATACTACACAAGCTTTGTTGCCGCAATATGAAAACCAGATTAAGATTTATCAAAATGCTTTGCTAGTTTTGATGGGAAAAGTGCCGACTGATATGAAAATTTTGGAGATTACAAAAAATAATATGGCGGAAAAAAATCTAAAATTTGATTTGCGGGTTTTAAGAGAAATTCCCATTCAAAATTTGCGTCGTCGACCTGATGTTATGGCGGCGGAAAATATGCTGATTGCAAAAAATGCCGAAGTCGGAGTTGCTTTGGCATCAATGTTTCCGGATGTCAGTATTGGGGCATCTTTGGGCAGGCAAGGGCATTTGTTGAAAAATCTCTCTCATTCATATAATGCTGCTTACGGCTATGTTCCGCAGGTTGATTTGCCATTTTTCCATTGGGGACAGCTTTATAATCAGCTAAAATCGGCAAGGGCGGTCAAAGAGGAATATTTGTATGAGTATCAGAAAATTTTATTGCAAGCTTTGCAAGAGGTTAGTAATGCCATCAATGCGGTTGAAAAAGAATATGAAAAAAATGCGGCGCTAACAAAGGCAGTTGCCAATATGCAAAAGGTTATGGACAGTATGAAGGAAAAATATGCTCAAGGGTTGTTAAATTTCAGTGATTTGCTGGACACAGAGCAAAAACTTTTGCAAGCGCAAAGCCAGCTGATTGAGAGCCGAGGGGCAATTTATGAGAAAGTTATAGCTTTTTATAAGGCAATCGGCGGCGGTTATTGATGCTTTTCTCTGCGGAGATAGACGTTGGTAACTTCCGGAATATTGTAGTTGCGATTGTTGTAGCCACGGCTGAACATACAATCGACATATTGATGATAGTTGATGTCATCATCATCTTCGGGGCGCGGAGTGTTGACTACCAGCGGTTGTGCTCCGTCATAGGGGATGAAACTTGCCCAAATACCACTTTTTCCGTTCCAATCGGCACGGATTTCAAGGTGCTTTTCTTCGGTATAAAAAATATCGTGGAAGAATTTTGAAGTTGCAGGTATCAATTTGAATGTGCTGGCGGTTGAAAGGCAATATTGGTGGTCGCGAGCAAATTTTTCGATGCCGGTATGGGGGCGTTGCCAATGAAAAATTTCTTGTCCGTCGCCGTGAGAACCGAACCAGCTGAAAGGGGGAATGCTCCACCATGGACGATGCGGCCTTTCTCCAGCAGGTGTGCTGGTGCAGGAGCTTAGGATTATTGTTATGGCGAGGATCAAAAATTTTTTATTCATGACTAAAAATCCAAATTATTATAATTTCTAGACGGGAGAATGCCTTTGATGTTGTCTTTTAATATATCTTTGAAACTGGGGCGAGATTTTATTTTTGAATACCATATTTTAGCGCTCTTATAACTTTCCCATGGGACATCTCCCAAATAATCTATGACGGAAAGTTGTGCGGCGGCAGCTAAATCAGCAAGAGAAAGGTTATCTCCGGCCAAAAAATTGCGGGATTCACAGAGCCAGTCAATATATTCCATATGAAAATTGAGATTACTGAGCCCGTTTTTTAAAACTTGTGAATTTGGGGAGGTGCCGGTTATGAAGCGTTTGAATACTTTTTCTGTAACAATGGTTCGGTGAACCTCACGATAAAATTTGGTATCAAACCACTCGGTAATGCGTCTGATTTCGGCTTTTTGGAGTGCATCTCCGAATAAAAGCGGTTGATCGGGGAAAGTTTCTTCTAAAAACTCGCATATACTGTTATTGCCGGCAATGTATTTGCCGTCAAATACAAAAATGGGCAACTCGCCGGCAGGGTTGAGTTTTAAGGCATCTTTTGACAAGTTCCACGGGTTTTCTTCTTTTAGGGAGAACAATATCTTTTTTTCGCTCATCAAAAGGCGAACCTTACGAGAGTGTGGAGATATCGGGTGATGTATTAATAAAACCATGTCTTTAGCCCTTATAAAAACAGTTTATATCTGTAATGTAGCAAGTTGTTAATTTAAGGTCAAGTCAGTTAGCATCTTTTTGCAAAACATATGAATCCGGAACTACACCGTGATTTTGTGTTTTTATTTCTTCTAATACCTCTATGGCTCTTGCTTTTATTTTTTGCGTTACTGTAGGATTTTTCAGATATTCGGTAAGATAGTGGATAAGATAGTTCTTTTTCGGCGAATAGTTTGATACGGCAATAAATAATGGCATGTTCCATAATCCTTTTTGGGAAACGGTTACAAAATCTTGAATGCCAAGTCGCATAATTTCGCTGATGCCATACCAATAGGTGGTGAAGACAAAATCAATTTCTTTGCTTATCAGTTTGCGATACATTTCTTCTGAGCTGTCTATTTGCTCAATATTAAATTGTTTGAATTGTTCCAAAATATAGTCATTCCATTGATCGTTGGAGTTGATTGCTCCTTTCAGAGGCTTTAGGTCTTTCAAAGATGTAATTTCGCCAATGCGTGAAGGAAGCATAACGAGATGGACAGGGTTGTCCAGGAGGGAGGGGTATATAAATCTGAAATCTTCATATAGAATACTGTCAGAATATATTCCAATAATTAAATCAAGTTTATTTATTTCGGCAGTTTTTATGGTGTTAATATAGTTTGTATCGATAAAAGGAGTGCATGAAATTTGGTTTTTTCCGCAAAAATCATCAATGAAAGTATCAAATACTCCTTCATATATTATATCTGATTTTCTTTGGCGATTTTCTATTTTGCTGATAGGAAAATAGTTTAACGGGGTTACAAATTTTATAATGCCGTTTTTCGCAACAATTGGTTCGTTGGGGTTTATTTTGGCAGAGGTTAGGTTGTAGCAAAATATACTTATCAAAATCAGAATAACTAAGAGAAGAAATTTTTTCATGTTAAACTCCTTAATGATTGCGAGTAATAATGTATTGAGCAAGTTGGCGGAGGTCGTCAGCGCTATTATCGAAAGGTGATAGAGATTCTATAGCTTGACTTATGAGTTCTTGTGCCATTTGCTTTGATTTTTCCAGACCATATAAATTGATGAATGTCAGTTTATTTTGATTGTTGTCTTTGCGAAGAGTTTTTCCAACCAGTTCTTCGTTACCTTCAACATCTAAAATATCATCGGTAATTTGAAAAGCAATTCCGATTTTGCGTGAATATTTAGACAGTTTTTCAAACAGATCGGCGGGGGCATTTCCCAATATTGCACCGGCTTCTACCGCATAGCGTAAAAGACGACCTGTTTTCATTTCTTCAATATGATTGATAATGTTTTTGGCGTTTGGTGTTTGCGGAGTGTATTGTTCGGCTATCAGGTCGAGCATTTGTCCGGCAACCATGCCGTTAAAAGCGCCGGCAGCTTGTGCCAAAAGGGATATCAGTCGACATCTGACAGCAGAATCAGATGATGTTTTGGGTGATGATAAAATTTCAAATGCGTAAGTTAAAAGCCCATCTCCGGCGATAATTGCGGTTGCTTCGTCAAATTTTTTATGACAAGTTGGAAAACCACGGCGAAAATCGTCGTTGTCCATGGCGGGTAAGTCGTCGTGGATAAGTGAATATGTATGCAACATTTCTAAAGAAATTGCGGTATTTATGGAATTTGTAAAATCTATTCCAAAGAGTTTTGCGGTGCTATAAACCAAAAAAGGGCGCAAACGTTTGCCGCCGCAAGACAAGGAATAGTGCATGGCTTGGCTGACACGTTTTTCTTCGCCTTTAGGAAAAGAAAAATATTTTTCAATTTCCTGATTGAAGCGCAGGGTATATTGTTTGAGGTTTTCCTTAAAGTTGTTGGTTGTCATCAATGTTATCCAAAGAAGCTAATTTTATATTGCCGTTAGAATCAAGCTCTATTTTTTCAATTTTTAATTTTGCATCATTAAGTTTTTTTTCGCAAAAATTTTTTAAGGTGACGGCTTGTTCGTATGCGGTAACGGCATCGTCGAGTTTAATTTTTCCGGCTTCAAGTTCGCGAACCAAGTTTTCGAGCTTGGACAAGGCATCTTCAAAAGTTATTTTTTCCAAATCTATTTCTGACATTTTTTTCTCCATATATTTTTTATTATTTTAAGGCACTTATCTTTAAATTTCAATATCAATGTATATTTTATAAATATCTAATCAAAGGAGATTTTTATGAAGTATGCGGATGAACTTATATATAGTGCAAATGTGCTGAAAGCTTTGGGAAACCCTAAGAGATTGCAAGTGGTATATTTTTTGTATGATGGTGAAAAAAATGTCGGCGCTCTAGAAAAAATGCTGGGAATCAGCCAATCGGCCTTGTCACAGCATTTGAGCGTTTTGCGTGCGGCAGATATTGTTTCTACCCGAAGAGAGGCTCAATCTGTTTATTATTCTCTCAATAAGGGCAGAAACAAAAAACTGCTTGATGCAATCAGAAAAGTTTATGCTTGAGCTTTTTCTTCACCAAGTCCCAATTTTTCCATCATATTGTCGTTGATGTCTTCTCGTTGAGCGACAATCCATTCCGGAACATAAGGTGACGGTGGAATTTTGGCCAAGGCTTTCATCTTGGGGTCAAGATACCAACGCGGAGAATCGGCAACAATCGGGTGGTCAATGTTACTTTGCATCAAAACAACCTGTTTAAGTTGCGGCAAGCTCAAGAGTTGAGCGGCGGTAATTACCGATACGCCTTGCAGAGAATAGGTTGTGTTCTTGGCAAAAGGATTCATTTCTTTGGTGCCGAAACCTTCTTGTTTTGAATATGATGTGGTCTGAACGGTTTTGTTACCAATCATCTTTGAAAAACGCTCTGCAGTTTGTTCGTTGTTTTGGGAAAGAATAACTTTGCAGGCGGTGGTGGAGATAACTGTTTCCAAGTCGTCTTTGCCGTATTTTCCTGAGATTTGTCCTAAATCTTGTCCGATCAAAAGGTATGAAACTTTCTGTCCGCGTCCGACGGCAGGTCCGTCGATAACCGCTTTCATCTTAGGCATTTGCGGGAACTCGTCCAATACAAATATAACGGGGAAAGGTCCCATTTTGCCATCTGATTGATTGACATAATTCGGCGGATTGGAGATGAGGTATGAGGACATCAACTCAATGAAAATACTGTTGATTACGCCCAATGCTCTGGCATCAACCTGATTGATGGAAAGATATACGGATATCGGTTTCCATTCGCCTGAAATTGGGTCTTTGATTCCGCGCAAGTCCTTAAAGTGCAAATCAGAGAAACTGGTTCTGGTTACAACCGCGGAGTTTTTGAATATACCGATACCGGCAAAAGCGGTTGAAAGAACAGAGCCGCGCTCTTTGTCAGGCATACTGCTCAAAGCGGAAAGTTCGGTATAGGCACGTTGTGTATAGCCGTATTTTCTGGCTTCTTCAATTGCAGTATCTAACATATCGCGCATGGGGTCAGCCATAGCGGCCATTTGGTCGCCTTCGTCCATACGGCGACGAATTTCTTGTGCTTGTTTAATTTGGGCCTCGGTCAACCATTCCAATATCATGGCGATACAAGCTTCGCGACCGACCCATTTTTCGGGCAAAAGCTCCCAAGTGCCAATCGGAACATAGTTTTCAACAGTAAGGTTATTGCTGCGAAGGTCGTTTATGGCTCTGACGGCAGCGGGATTGTGTATTTTTATATCATCATAATAGCCGGCTAAGATGTTTCTATCTTCGTCATCAAGTTTTCCTTCATAAATACGGCTCAAGAAATAGTCATTAGCGCGTGCTTTCTCGCATTTTGAAGCAATAAAGTGGATGAAACCGTTCAAAGCGGCACGACCGGTGTTTGCCCAGTGGGGGTCTGCATTGCCTTTCGGGTCTTCAACCAAAATATTGCAGATGGAATCGATATACATATCGCGTGCCGGACCAACTTGTGGCAAAGCGTTTGGTGACAGAGGATTCCAACTTGGGTAATAAATGCCTTGCTCGGGCTTGTCTTCGGCACCCCAGTTGATGACGAACACAGGACCTTCTTTGGCACGAGCACCAGATGTGCTGTAACAAAGCTCAGGTTTGGGGTCGTTAATAACCAAACTCAAATTGTGTGAGTTGAAAATTGTCGGAATAACTACGCCCGCGGTTTTACCGGTTCCCGGAGGTGCGCAGCAAAGGGTTGATAGGGTTTCAGGCAATTTTAGGTAATAGTTTTTGAATTTGCCGACAACCATGCAAAAACCGTCCAATAATTTCATTGCTTTGATATCTTTCAGATTTGCAATGCGACCGGCACCGTGAATGTTGGATTGAAAACGATAGGGGTTGGCTACTGCACCGACAATGAGCCCTATGGGCAAAGTTAAAAGCGGTAAAATAGGCATCCATAAACCAAAACTGAAGCCACCTCTGTGGTGATAGATTTGCTTGAACCAAACACCGTAGCGTTGGAATATATATGATGGGTGGGCAATTACTATATTGATAAATTTCTGTGCGTTTGCTATGGTTTCTTTTGAGACACCATTTCCCATAAGATAACCTAAGGGCATGGATATTACTGCCAAAAATATGGTGAGGAGGAGAGTTATAATAACCGTAAGACTCATCCATCTGACAGCGTGATCATATTCTTCCCATTCGGCTCCGCGCGATTTCATTCCCATAATTTTATCCTTTATCCAATATTGCGAAGAAGTTTAGTTAGTTTTTCGAGTTTACTTGAAGATATGTGCTTGTCGGCATCGGGCAGAACTCGTGCAAAAGGCTGAAGCTCTTTCGGCATTCCGCGATCCATACGACAAACTTTAATGTTCATAGAATCCCAAATTTCAAACATATCTTCTGCGTTTATAATATTGCCGATTTGTTCTATCAGGATAGCTTCTACTCCAAAGTTGAGTTCAGCATCTTCAAGTTTGCTACTGATAGCTTGTTTTACAATCTCAAGTTTTCTGACCGGTGAGATGCGGTGAGAGTTTTCGGAGAACCACAATGGTTCTTCATCATTGAAGCGCTCTTCATCGGCCAGCCAATCTCCTTCTTCTCTGTCGAGCAAGCAGAGGTATATACTGTTTGCTGATAAAGCAACATAATCGACAGTGATATTCTTGACTGTCAGACGATTGAGTATTTCGTATCCTTTTTGCTTTATGACATCGGCACAAGAATGAGTTGATTTTTGCGGAGCGGAACGTTGAGGATTTTTATCATAATTCTTTTTATCAGTATTGTTGCGTAAAGGTTTGTTTTCAGATTCTTCTCTGCTTTTTTTGTCCGGGCGACGATATTCGGGATCTTCGCGCAAATAGCGTTGAGAACGAGCAGGTTTGCGCTGAGAATATTCTTCATCATATATTTCTTCTTCAAAAGGTTTGGAAGAGCGGTTTTCGGGGGCTTTGTTTTTTGGAGCTGAAGGGCGGACATCAAACGAATCTATGTCAAAATCTATGTCGTCAGAACTATCATCAAATTTGAAAAGGGCATGATCAAAAGCGGAATTTTGTGATTGGGGTGCTGTTGGGGTGTTAATAACCGGAGAGGGAGCCGGAGAGGGAGTTGGTGTCGGCATTGGAGAATTTAGGATTGGCGCTGATACAGGAGGTTGTTCCATAAACGGAGTTGTGCCTTTGAGGGCGCGAGGACGAATTTCTTTATATGAAGCGTGCTTGGTGATGGGAACGGTTGTTGTTGAGTTGGTGATAATTTTGACCGGATGGTAGAAGATATTTTTGATGATTTTCCACGGCAAGGTCAAAATGAACCATATAAATTTTCCCCATGAGACCATGCTTAGGGCAATCCAACCGGTGAACCATAAAGGAATGAAAGAGATGACAATAAAAACAAAGGCCCACTCTTTGGGTTCGGATATTACCCAAGTGGTGGTCCAAAGATCCCATGCAATTTTCCAGTGTTCACGGTTAATGATATCAAAGTGCCAGTTGCGGAGCATGATAACCCTTATGCTTTCCATAAAGAAAACACTCCATAATAGACCTACGAGTATAATCCTAATTATTATAAGTAAGGGTTTCAAGCATTTCTCCTACTCTGTATTTTTTTTGTGAAAATCCAAACTCTTTTTCTCTAAGCTACTACGAATTTTATTTGAATTCAAATCTTTTTTATCGGTTTCTTTCGGCATACGGCTGGCAATCATTTCTTCGAGATTTTGTTTTGCCGACTTTTTCCCTAAAGTCATTCCCATATTTTTTAGGATGATACTTTTAGGAGCCTGGGAATATTTTTTCTCTTGATAAGCGTTATAAAGAAAAATCGGGAAAAAGATGATTTTTGCGATGGAAATTTTCAAAGCTTTACGCAATCCTAAAAACCAAAGAGGGATTATAAGCAATAAACATATGAAGAACAATATTTCCTGCGTGCTGTTGATGACACCGCCTTGGTTCCAAAAATTTAGGATTATTTGCCAAGATTTCTTCTTAAACAGGTAAAAATTCCATGCTTTTGCAAATAAAAGCGAAATGACAGACATATAAATGCCTGTCCACGCTACAAAGATAAAGCAAAATCTGATAAAGCGTCCGATTTTTTTCAGCATTATTCACGTCCGCCTTGATTTTTGCTACGAAGTTGCTTTAGTATTTCCTCATTGGAACCGGCAGTGTTCAACTTTTCAAGGTGTTTGCCGACCATCTCATGGTGGTAATTATCATGATTTTGGAGAGGAGATGTGGTCTGAAGTGTATCTGCTCTCAATTCACTCATATAGCCGACTGCATCCTGCAGTGTTCCGCCACTGAATACATGCTGTGTTGTGGGGGTTTCCGGCATTTTCATTCTGTGTCGCATGCCGCTTACATATGGGTTTCGCTCGCTGATGTCGGCGTTTAATTCCGCATATTCTACAGCCTTTTGTCCCATTTGTTTCATACCTTTGGTTTTGGGAGCAGAATCGGCATAAAGATCAGTGATGTTGATTTTTGATAAAACTTTTTTATCCAAGGCAGTGCTTGTTGAAACTTTATCTTTCGCTTTCTTCTGTTCCTCTGCGGTTGCAGACTGTATGTGATCATGAAATGAAGCGTGTGTTTTGGCAAATTCTTGTTCCATTTGCTGTGCATTCATATCCTCATGTTTTGCTCTATGGGACATTTCGGCATAAGCAAGATTGTTTGCGGTAAATTGGTTCGAGAAGTTGAACCATGCCGTGCCGCCGTTATATGCAAAAAATTCTTTTGCCATTTTTTCACGAGCTTCTTTGTTATCTTTTTTATCACAAGCTTCTTTTACGGCTTCAAAGGTTTTGGCATCGTTTTGATTGATTTTTTGGAAATTGTTCAACAAATCTTTTTTGTCTTCGTCAAACAATGTGCCGTCTTTGATGGCCTCACTGATATCTTTTATTGTTGAAAGTTCTTTATCCATTTCATTTTTTATTTTTTCATAATTTTCAGCATAGGCTTTATCCAAAACAGAGGGCTTTTCGTCTTGTTTTGAGGTATCCTGATTAGAAGTATTTGATGTATTTTTTTTATCGTCGGCCTTTTGGGCTTCTTTTTCTTGTTGTCTTCTAGCTCTTCGATTGTCTATGCCATATATTGCATTGTCCAAAAAGCGGTATGCGTGTTTTCTGGCCCATGCATCAACACTCATAAGGTCTTTTATAAAACCTTTATACATTACGTCGATAATATCGCCTTCTTCGAGCTGATAGGGTTTTACATCTTGGTCATAATCTTTGTTGTCGAGTTTTTGGCTCAAATTTCCGGTATCTTTGTTTTCGGGCGCAAGTTTTTCATTGAGTGCTTGTTGTTGACTGACATTTAGACCATGCTTATATTGTTCGGCTTGCAGCTCAGCAACGGTCATTGAGTTTGGATCTTTTTCCTGCTCGACAGTTAAGGTATGTTGGATAGCGTTTTGCGAAGCCGGATAATGTTCTTCTTGCACGGCAAGGGAATTTTTTTCGGGAGTGTTATCAACGTGAGCAATGTTCTCTCCGGCAGGAGGAACTGCTGCTCCGGACATTACAGTAGTATTTTCTGCTATTGGGGCATTTTCTTCTGTGGTGTCTATGTTATTTTCTTTTGTCATGGCCTTAATCCTTTGCTAATATACCTTTATGATAACATAAAATAAATATTTTGTCCATAATTTTCTTTAAATTTTCAACTTTCTTAAAAACTCACCTATTTTGCTGTTCATTATCATTCCGATTAGCGGGGAAGGTTTAATCAAACCGAAGAAACGTGGCTTTATTTTGTCAACTTCGATTGGGGCAAAAATTGCCGGAGTGGTGCAGAGAGCTTCAAAAGAGCCGTTGGGATCTTTTTCAGCGACTTTGAAGTAGTTGTGTACTAGTTTTGCGGCATCAATAGGAAATTTTTTCTTTTCGATTTTTACGATATAGCAGCGGGCTATTTCGGCACGTTTGCGGTGTTCTTCCAATATTTCTTCTTCAATTTTTTTGTGTTCAAATTCTAAGAAACGTTTCTCAAAGGCTATTTCGCAGCCTTCAATTTCAAACAGAATCTCTACATAAGAAACAATGGCCATTTGTAGAATTTCGTCACTGCAACTTTCGGCATAGTCGAGAAGTTCTTCATCACCGGCGTGAGGCTGAATTTTGATGATTTCTTCAGGATAAGCCGCAAATAAAATATCCCAACCTTGCAAAACGTCCAAACTTATGAGATTGCCCAGTTTTTGTGTATATTTGGGGTATAAATCGTTGGCTTTGATGTGAAAAACAGGAGGAGTAAGATTTTTATCGATAGCGATTTGCTCGACTGTTTCGGCATAATCGCGATAGGCGTTATAAAGTTTTTGCTCAGAAAGCTCAAGCGAATCGATAGTTTCCTGTTCGGTGCTGTTTTTGGGCAAAGGTTGTGCCTCTGGTTCTTCAAACATGATACGATTTTGTTCTTTTTCTTCTTCTATGTCTTTGAGTTCTGATTGAATGAAATCTTCAAGCAGGTCGTTAAAATCTTTGTCTTCTTGTGTGTCGTTTTGAATTGTGTCGCTCATCTTATTCCTCGTTGATAAAAAGGTTGGATACGATTTGTTTTTTTTCGGGGTTGTAGGTTATTATTCTGTCAGCAAGTTCTCCGCCGCTGATAAAAATATATAACAGACCGTTATCGGCTTGTATTTGTTTTATGCTTGAGCCTTGCGGCTGTGATAAATTGGTTACAGGCTGTTGTTTTTGTTCTGATAATACCTTTTTGGCCAGACCGCCGAGAACAATGAAACTGGCTCCTACCAAAAGACAGGTGAGAAGCAGAACAATGGTTTTTATTATTCGCAATTGGTTCATTTTGTTTTATATCCTTGCATTTTTTGTTACCCGTGGTATCTTATCATAAACTCAATTTTATTTATAAAGTATGAACAAAGAAGATAATAATACATATTTTTCGTCAGTTGTTACGGAAAAAGACAATGGAACGCGTTTGGACAAGTTTTTGAGTGCGGATATGTCGGATTTTTCGCGCGCCATGATCCAAAAATTGGTTATCGGCGGAAATGTTTCGCTGGATGATAATATCATTAATGAGAATGATTTTAAGGTAAGAATCGGCGACAGTTTTGTTGTGGTGTTGCCGGAACCAAGCGAGCCGGAGCCGCAGCCTGAAGATATTGCTTTGGATATTGTTTTTGAAGATGATGATTTGATTGTGGTCAACAAGCCTGCGGGGATGACCGTTCATCCGGCTCCGGGGGCTTGGAGCGGGACTTTGGTTAATGCATTGCTTTTTCATTGCAAGGGCAATCTTTCCGGTGTCGGCGGAGTTAAGCGTCCGGGGATTGTGCATAGAATGGACCAGGATACCAGCGGCCTTTTGGTGGTGGCAAAAAATGATTTGGCACACAAGGGGCTGTCGGAGCAGTTTGTAAAACAC
>JAGCXO010000002.1 GCA_017961285.1 Alphaproteobacteria bacterium
TATCCGCCGATTAAAGAAGCACATAAGGAGATCAATCTGCCCGTATAAACCGCAAACAAAGTATGATGAGGCAGTATCTTCACAACAGGCGCTAACAGATACCATAACAACGGATGGTGATGTTCAAAAAAATCACGATAAGGAACGTCGCCGTTAGCTACAAAAAAAGCGGCATGCAGATGCTCAAGATCATCAGCTTGCAGAAAACTGCAAAAAAATACGGCATAAACGGTTTGCAGCAAATTGATTGCCAAGAGAACAAGCAGGGCATAAAAGCAAGTCGAACGACGCGAGATGTCTGGCAGATTGGCAGCAAACATGAACTTTCCTTATAAAGAAAAAAGCCGCTTAAAGCGGCTTTGAAATTGGAGCGGACATGAAATTCGGCTCCGCAACATCAACCTAACCGCTAATTGGTCTCATAAAGAGATTGCTTGCTCTCATATATATCATCTATCCATTGTAAATCTATAACGACAAGGGTTTTATCCACAGACCATTGGTTAACTTAACTATTCGCCACTATTCCTTGGGTACCTGTCGAGAGGTTATTTTGAATCTGTTATTTTTTGTGGATGACCATATTTTCTGCGCAAATCGCTGCCGCTGAGATGTAAAATATCCTGACTTCGTCCGTAGCAGATATCGGCTTTATAGCGGTTTTCTTCCAACTCCGGGATCAAGAGTTTTAATTGCCTGCGCGCTTCTTCCACATAGGCGTCAAGCAAATCATCCCGACACTCCTTAACCCCGAATAACGCTTCACGTACCAGATATTCCAGGTAGGCGTACTTATGTTCTTCAAAACAATTATTCTGTTTATAAACTTCTTTAACTTTTTCACAAATAATCAAGAGATGAAAAATATTTTCATTTTGATTTCGGCTTATAGTCCCAGGATGTCTGCGGTAACAATAAAGATAATCTTCCAAAACATAAACATTATCCGTAGCAAGGTACGTTTGCGTACTGAATAACTGATCTTGGGCCCGCATTCCGTTCATGAATTGAAAATTATATTGCCTGTACCAATCGGTTCTGAAAAGTTTTCCCCATGCCTGCATTGAGTACCTGGTAGGATTAAGGTGCCGACGAACGGGTTTAAAATGGGATTTGGTAAGATCGCCCCATTCTTTGATATTGAAAATTTTAGTAACCGTCGGAGCCGTCAGATCTTTAGACTGAATATATTGAAAGCCGTTAAATACAAAAATATCAATAGTTTGATTTTCAGTCTGCAATATATCAATAAACTTTTGATATGTGCCGAGTTGTAACCAATCATCAGAATCCATAAAGGTAAAATAATCACCTGTCATGACAAGCATACCGGTATTTCTGGCTCCGCTCAGGCCTTGATTTTCCTGAGTTACAATGCGAATTCGCTTATCCCGTTTAGCATAATCTTCCAAGATTTTCGGCGAACCGTCTGTTGAACCGTCATTCACGCAGATAATTTCTAAATTTTCATAAGTTTGCAAAATTATAGAATCTAAGCAACGCGGTAAATATTTTTCCACGTTGTAAACAGGTATAATGACGGAAATCTTAATATCACTCATTTTTATATGTGCAAACTCCGATATTTTTTACATAAAGTGTCTGCATCCAAACGCAGCAGATCTTCACTTAACTGAAAATTTTTATCCTTTTTATAACGTTCCTGATCAAGTTCGGCCACCACCGGTTTGAGGCGCTGACGAACCTCATGCAAATAGTCCTCACGCAGGTATATTTGACAATTTTTCAAAAAAGAGAGACCCTCGCGCAACAAATATTCCCAATATGAGAAAATGCTCTGTTTGTAAAAATCTTTTTGAATATAAACTTTTTTTACCTCATCGGCAATCTTCAAAAATTTAAAGATGTTTTCATCTGATGTATAGCTCAAACTGCCCGGTAATTTCCGATAACAATAAAGATAATCTTCCAAAACATAGACATTATCGGTCGAAAGATATGTCTGCGCACTGAAAAGGCGATCCTCGCCGATCATCTTATCCATAAACTGAAAATTATATTGCCTGAACCAATCGGTTCTGTATATCTTGTTCCACACGGCCATGGTGTTATACAAAGGATCCTTGTGTTGGCGAATAGTTTTAAAATGGGATTCGGTAAAATCTCCCCAATCCTGAATATTAAAAATTTTAGTAATTGTCGGTGTCGTCAACAAATTGTCTTGCATGTATCGGAAGCCGTTGAATAAAAAAATATCTATGACACGTTCTTCCGTTTGCAACACGTCCATAAACTTTTGATACGCCCCGAGTTGTAGCCAGTCATCTGAGTCAACAAAGGTAAAATAATCACCTGTCATGACATGCATACCGGAATTTCTGGCCCCGCTCAGACCTTGATTTTCCTGAGTTATAATACGAATTCGCTTATCCCGTTCGGCATAATCTTCCAAGATTTTCGGCGAGCCGTCCGTTGAACCGTCATTCACGCAGATAATTTCTAAATTTTCATAAGTTTGCAAAATTATAGAATCTAAGCAACGTGATAAATATTTCTCCACATTGTAAACAGGTATAACGACGGAAATTTTGACATTATTCTTATCCATCAAACGACGTTCTCCAGATACATTTTCTTAAAATCATCAAAATTAACGTTTTTTATGCCGCGCATTACCCAATAAAGGTCTTCTTTGCGCAAAACATTAAAGTCATATTGGCTGAAGTCTTCATCTGCAAATTCATTTTTCATCTGTTCAAACAGCACTTCTTTTTGTTCTGCAGGTGCATACATTATTCCCAGCCATAAACCGCGCATTTTATGATAGATATATGCTGTTTTGTATTTTTCGTACACATTACACTTACGAAGTAACTCTAAGTTAGCCTTTGCTTCGTCGAGGACATTCGGCATTTCCCAATCCTTAGCCGTATAATGGCAGCCGTAAAGGTTGTACAAATCGTATGAGATTTTTTGTGCTTTAAACAGACATTCTAAAAAGAATGTTTCCTCAAACGGTAAGAAATCAATCTTATTCAAAAATTCACGCTTATAAAGCTTTGCCCATGGGGCAAGATAAAGCCGAAATAAAAGATAACTTGATATATCATTGTGGTTAAATACCGGTTGTTGCACAAATTTTTCCGGTCTGACTTGATATGTCGGCAACACATCAAAGGTTGAGGTATTAACTATGGCGCAAGGTGAATAAACCAAATCGCTGTCATATCTGCGGATATTCTCTAAAAGTCTTTGCAAACAACCTTGCCCGATGTATACATATTTGGTTCCGTTCATAAAATAAACATATGGCGAAGTTGCCTTTTCAACACCTATGCGGCAACAATCTGTAATATTAGTCTTGTCAGTTAATTTTATACATTTTACTCTGGTGTCAAATTTTGTATAGCGATCAAGCAACTTAACGGTGCCATCGGTAGAAGCGTTGTCAACAATGATAATTTCCGTATCTTGCAAAGATTGCACAAACACACTCAGCAAAAGTGCATCAATATTATTTACGCTGTTTTCTGTCGGAATAACAACACTTATCTCAGCCATATTTATTTTTTTCTCCCTTTAAGACGCCCAATAATTGCCTCATATCCATTATATAGAGCGTAACTTATTGCAATAAAACAGCGACCAAACGCCGGATTTTTGCCGTTTTGAATATATGTTAACTTTATTATAAATGCCAGAAATGTCAAGAAACATTATTAAAAACGCGTCTTTCTGACGGACGTTTATTTTAAACTTGTTATTTTCTTGCAAACCCGATATGATGTCCTCAAATTACGAATCTTTTATTTATTCATTATGTTGAAAATCGATATTTTGTTTTTGATTGCCGTTATTGAGGTGGGAAAACTAAGCGATTTTACCTTGGAGGAGTTATCGGAATTTTGGTCAACACTGACAGTATGCCGAGACGACGAGGAGTTTTTCACCCAATTCAACGCCAAAGAGAAAGAATCGGTTATCAATGCACTCAAACAGGTTGAAGACGAACTGCGACACCGCAACAAAGAACCGGTAAATTTTTTCCGGCTGATGCAGGAAAATCCGACCAGAGTTGAGTTGTATCTCAGAGAGTTTTCGCTGGAAACCTTGCTTGATTTGGAAACCGATTTGAAGGAGTTTGATAAGTCCGCGATTGTCGCCGATTTTTTGAAACTGGTCCGTAAACAAATTTATAAACGGATACCCGTAAGTTAAAAAGGAGAAACAAAAAAGTTTCTCCTTTTTAATTTGAGATGTGTCTCGGTGTAAGACACAAAAAAAGACCACCTTTCGGTGGCCTTAACTTTAATATTGATTTTCTTTGGAAAAATGAGATTTTATGCGAGCCACCAGCTTATCTGATTTTTTTATTACTGGCTTGCGGGTATCAATACTCATGTCATAAGATTTCGTGCCGTCAGGATTTACTTTTTGCCCGTAACGCTGTTTAAGCTTTTCTTTCAGAACTTGGCGTGCATGGCATTTTTCTTCATAAGCCTTAGTATCTTCCTTACCTTCCGGAGAGTAATGTATTACAATAGAATCGTAACCATGGTCAAAAATGGTTACTTGCTCTATCTTATCACTATCAGGATAATATAAGTATTTTTTGAGATAACCACCATTTCTGGTTTGAATAATACGATTCTTCTCAAAAGAGATACTTTTTTCCGGTGCATGATCTCCATCTTCAGTCATTCTATAATCAAAACTAACATAACTGGTGTTACCATTTGTATCAAAATTGATGGAAAAATTCGGATAACTGCCAAAACTTCTCAACTTACCATTTTTGTGAAACATGTATGATGTGTTACCAATTCTGACCGATTCTAATTTACCATTAGGGTAATATGATTTACTGACTTTTTTTGTTGAATTATCTCTTAATGGCAATTCGGTAAAACGCCCATCTTTTATGAGCTCTTCAATAGCATCTTTAACCGTAAAATCTTTAATAATTTGAAAACCTTCCTCTAACACCTTTTTTTCTTGCTTATTGAATCTTTCAATACGCTGCTTTTTACTTAATCCTTTCGCCAGCCTAAAACTCATGCGCCTATTAGCGACTGCGGCCACATTTGCGGCGGTTGTTGCCGCAACAAGCATTGGTGTTATATTTGCCATTTTAATAATCTCCCGTCTACACGCTATAACTCATTGTAACATATACAAGAGACCATTGCAATATTTTATTATGGTTTCCGGAAATTTTCTTATCAATCCACAGCGAATTGATAAACGCTTGCTGTTGGTTATGTGACGGATCACACGATAGTCTTGATGTAATATGTATGATTGCGTCTCACCAGACGATTGAAACCGAACATCGATGCCACCTTCTTTTTAGCGTTGTCGGTGTATCACCTTGGTGTATCACCCCCGAAAAAAACACCTATGCTCGGATATTTTGTAAAAAAATGACGTAATAACAATATCTTACGTCTTTATTGGAGCGGGCAATGGGATTATCCTCGCTAAAGCTCGTTTCACTGCGCTCATCGCCTTTGGCGACCGCGATACTTCCGTCTCGCTTTCGCTTGTAGTCGGACCACTTCTTCGTGGGTCCTTGTCTCTGCTGCTTGCCTTTAAAACAAAAAAAACCTCCCTTTTGAGAGGTCATTTTGTTTTAATTGGAGCGGGCAATGGGATCCACTCCGTTTTTTGTAAAAGCATTGATTTTACTTGCTTTTGCATTTTGCTTACCTCTGATTTCAACCAAAAGCATCACAGTATGCATCACACTTAAATTTAAACACATTATAACGCGAATTTTATAAAATGTACACGTTTTTATTCAACATCGTGCAAAAAATATGGTTTTAAAAATGTAATTTTTTTCTTTCGTAGATTCAAATAGTTAGACGGAAAATTTTCTTCGTCTGAAAAATAATTTTAAAAAGCCCTGATTTTTAAAAATTCTATATTTTAGGGAGTGAATTTTTCCTCCCGATGTATGACGTGATGAGCGTCATCTATTCTCGCGTTTTAACAATTAAAAGGATTTATTCACCATGAATAAATATATAAAAAGAATAATCGGGGATTTTCAAAAACCGAAAGAGCCGATTTATTACACTTCTCTTTTCCAGTCTTGTGGAATTGGGGAGTACTACTTGAAAGAAAACCTTGGTCTTGTTGGTGCTGTCAGCAACGAAATTGTGCCACAAAGAGCTAAATGGGCGCAAGAACTTTATCCTGAATGTAAAGTCGTCTGTGGCGACATTTGGGATAAAGATGTCTTTGAGAAGCTCGTACAACTTCATAAAGAAAAAGGTTGTACTGGCGTTATGGCGAGTCCAGCATGCCAGTCGTACACATTAAGCAACTCAAGACGTAACCCGTCTGATAAGCGTGGACATCTTTTTGAACCGACACTTGAGTTTATAAAGTACACAGTTCCTGAGTGGATTCTCATTGAGAATGTGCCTCAAATGCTAGTCGTCAAACTGGATGACGGTCGTATCGTTGGAGAATACATCGTTGAAGAACTTAGAAAAATGGGCTATATCGTACATTATGGTGTACAGAATGCAGCAAATTTTTTCGTTCCTCAAAACCGTCGTCGCGCAATTATTTTAGCTCGTAAGGCTAAGGCATGGGAGTTGCCAACGCTTTTTGACGAGATAATCACGCTTGAAGACGCTATTGGAGATTTACCATCAATTGAGTGTGGTGAAGATAGCGGGATTAAATATCATGTTGCACCGATGTGGGCATTACCTCAAATCGAGGTCATGAAACATACTCCGACCGGTTGTTCGGCTCACGACAATCCAGTATGGAAACCGGTTAATGTCGACGGTACACCAAGCAAAGCAAAGTTCCACTGTAGCTTTCAGAGAAAGGCTTGGAATGAACCCTGTAACACAATTCTTTGTGATTCAAAGGGAGTGTCTGGTTTTCGTAATTGTCATCCGGGAAGATTACTGCCGGATGGTACATACAGTGATGCAAGACCTTTAACCGTGCTCGAATTACTGCGTGTAGCTGGATTACCTGACGATTATCCGATACCAACATGGGCAAGCGATAAGCTTATTCGTGATGCGTTTGGTGAATGCTTTGCACTTGAAAATATCAATGTGGATGATGATAATTCTACTTATAAATCTGTAGATGGAGTGCTGTATCAAATGGATGACGATACCCTTACACCTCTCTATTGTCCAGAAGGAAAAACCAGTGTAAATCTTCCCGCTTCAGTAGAAGCGTTTTTTGAAGAA
>JAGCXO010000014.1 GCA_017961285.1 Alphaproteobacteria bacterium
AATAATTTATAAAAATTATTGGTTGTAATTTCCGCCATATCCTCAAAAGATATATTTTTTATCTGCGCCAATTTCTCAACCACATATTTAACATTTGCCGGTTCGTTGCGATGTCCGCGCAAAGGCACCGGCGCCAAAAACGGAGAATCTGTCTCCGCCAACATCCTGTCATTAGGCAATTTTGCAAAAATATCTCTCAACTCTCCGCTTTTATTAAAAGTAATAATTCCCGAAGCCGAAATATAAAAACCGATTTCCAGCGCAAAATCAGCCAATTTCTGTGAAGAAGAAAAACAATGAATTTCACCGCTGAAAGGTTTCTTTTTATATGTCTCTTTCAAAATTTCTATCAAATCATCATCAGCATCACGCGTATGTATCACCAACGGCAGTTCACTTTCCTGCGCCGCAATAATATGCTCCATAAAAAGTCTTTTTTGATTTTCTTTTGTGCTGTAATCATAATAATAATCCAGCCCACACTCACCTATTGCCACCACTTTTTTATGTTCTGTCTTTTGCAAAATATCATCAGCAGTAACATTGAGATATTCGTCGGCATTATGTGGATGCACTCCTGCCGCCACATAAATAAAAGGATATTTCTCCGACAATTTTAACTGATTTTCAAAATCATCAAGACTGTTACCCGCATTAAGCGCGGCCGTAACACTGTTTTGCTTCATATTGGCAATAACTTCCTCAATATCGTCTTCAAAATCATTAAAATCAATATGACAATGACTATCAACTAACATTTCAATCCTCAATTTATTTTACACAACTCAGCCACAATATTTATCAAAACATGCTTTCGATCCATATTCAAACTGTCACATTGTCTGAAAACACGCACCGCATTTTCCCAAACCCGTGCCATTTCTTCCACATCGCGACAGCCTGCTATATTATCCGAGCAAAATTTCAATATCAACTCTTGCGCCAAAGCATAAGTATCATTATCGCTCAAAACATTATTAACCCACTCCAAAAGATTATCAAGCTTAAAATTCTTTCCCGAATAAACAATCTTTTGCAATCCATCATAGACCTGTAATGCCCCGCAATCAGCATAATTCAAAGCTTTTCCGATACTTCCCGAAGACATTTTAGCAATACCGGCAATTTTCTTTTCTTCCAACTGCGGACGATATCTTCTGAGTAAACTGACTACAATATTATCCGCCAAAGGCTTCAACTCCAATTTTGAACAACGTGATTTTATTGTCGGCAAAAGTTTCCCTACATTATGGCTTATCAGCATAATAATACTTTTTGCCGGCGGCTCCTCCAAAATCTTGAGCAAAGCATTTGCCGCCGCCGTATTCATATCATCAATACTATCGACAATCACAATCCGCCAACCGTCTTGCGAAGACTTTTTTGCCATAAACTCATTTATCTCCCGAACATCATCAACTCTTATAACCGCTGACTTTTTCAAATTTTGAAGTTCGGCTTCGCTCATCGGTTCACCGCTTCTAATCGCTTTGATTATCTTTTTTCTGTCTGTTTCAATATATCCTCGTTCCACAAATTTCAAATCGGGATGAGAAGCGCTGGTAATAAGTTTGTTAGACAAACTGTCGGGACTGGTATTCAGACTCTCGGTTCCTTTTTTCTCGCTCAACAAAAAACGAGCAAACTTATAGGCAAAAGTAGTCTTGCCGATTCCTTTTTCCCCCGAAATCAGCCATGAATTATGCAATTTATTATTCTTATATGCTTCCAGGACAGTTCTTTCGGCATCTTCCTGTCCCATCAAAAAAAAGTTATTCTGCGGTGTTATATTTTCTTCATCTGACATCAAAACAACCTTTTTTCAATCACCGCCACAATTTGTTTATGCAAATCTTCTATTGAAACATCAGCATTCAAAACAACATATCTGTCCGCCGTTTTTGCAATCTCCAAAAACCCGCGCCGCAAATTTTCATGAAATTCTGTTTCTCTGCTCTCATGTCTCGTCTCATTCGCCTGCGTTTGATTATTACGCGCAATCGAACGTTGCAACCCGACTTTTGGATCAATATCCAATATAATTGTCAAATCCGGATAAAAATTACCTACCGTCATCTCATAAAGATTATTCAGCATTTCTTTAGACAAACGCTTATTATATCCATAATATTGATAAGCCATTGTCGAGTCGGCAAAACGATCGCTAATCACCCATTCTCCCTTGTTCAAAGCCGGCAAAACTTTCTGTTGCATATGCACCCTTCTGTCAGCATAATAAAGCAATGCCTCAGCCACAGCATCAAACTTATCCTTGTCGCCGGTGCAAAGCATTTTTCTAAGTTCTTGCCCGATCGGTGTGCCTCCCGGCTCCTTGGTCAAAACCACATCAACATTTTTCTTTTGCAAATATTCTGCCAAAAGTTTAATCTGCGTAGTTTTTCCGCAACCTTCACCACCTTCAAAAGTAATAAAACGTCCTGCCATTTTTTCTATTTTCCGAAAAAGAAGTAACTGATATTTGCTTTTATCCGTCCGAAAAATCCGAGCTTTTCAACTTTATGATCAGCATACAAAGGAATAACTCTGTCCTTTTGCCCCTCAACGGACAACACAACTTCTCCGAGTTTATCTCCCTGCATAATCGGAGCTTTAATTGGCTTGGTATAATTTGCAGTCAACTTTGCATCTTTTGCCAAATTGCGCGGCAGTGTAACAATCACATCCTCTTTTGCCACCAAATCAACTTCATTTTCAACTCCCATATAAACCGGAACAGTCAAAACTCTCTCAAATTGCTTAAACACTTTATAGTTATTAAATTCACGAAAAGCCCAATTCATCATCTTTTCAGCTTCTTCGGAACGTTCTTTGTTCGAGCCCATACCGCTCATCACACTTATAATTCGTCTATCACCTCTTTTCGCCGAAGCCGTCAAACAAAAACCTGCTTCTTCCGTATGTCCGGTCTTCAAACCATCAGCATCACTCATTGTATAAAGCAACGGATTGCGATTCCCTTGAACTATATTATGATAAGTAAAAGTCTTTTCCGAAAAAATCGGATACAACTCCGGAAATTCCTTAATTATATGACGAGCCAAAATTGCCAAATCCTCAACCGACATCTTGTGCTCCGGTGAAGGCCAACCGGTAGAATTTTCAAAATGAGAATTCTTCAAACCGAGTTCTCTTGCTTTTTCATTCATCATCACAGCAAAATCCTCTTCAGAACCGGCAATATTTTCAGCCACCACGATACAAGCATCATTACCAGATTGAATAAGTATTCCTCTAATCAAATCCTCAACCGAAACATTTGCACCGATTGGCAAGAACATCGTAGAGCTTCCGCTTGCCGCTCCGCCTTTACGCCAAGCATTTTCACTAACCGTAAAAGTATCTTCCAACGAAAGCGAACCGTCTTTGATTTTGCTAAACAAAATATAAACCGTCATCAATTTGCTCATTGATGCAGGAGGAATTGGCTCATAAGCATCTTTTTCATACAAATATTCTCCGGTATCATAATCCATAACCAAAACATTTTTTGCTGTTGTCTCAATAGCCAAAGCCGAAGCCGCCATAAGCACTCCCGCAATTGATAATAAACAAATTTTACTAACTTTCATTTTTCCCTCTAATTTTCAATAACATGAGCTTCCGAAATACCAAAATCACGCATATCGTTTTGCACCTGCAACGCTGCCGAATGTTTTGTATAAGGACCGACTCTCACCCGATAAAGCAACTTTCCGTCAACAGCTGCCGAACTGACCTGACTGTTTCCAAAACGACGAAGCCTTTCTTTCAAGCTATCAGCAGCCTCAAAAGTAGAAAAAGCACCGGCCTGAACATAATAAGCCGCCCCTGTTGCCAAATTCTCAGCCGTAGCGCTCAAACCAGCTGCATTTTTTGCCGAAGAAAGAGGAACCGCTAATCCCGCATCTGGATCATAATCATAATTAGGCATAAAATTTTCATACCCGACAGAAGACACTCCATCTTTCTTAACAATCACACCTGCCTGATTTGGCGGAGCCATATCCGTGGCAGAAATCTGCATAACCGGCGCCGCAGTAACTTCGTTATCAATCGGTTGTCCGAGCAAAGCGGCTTTCAAGTTCTTACTTTCTTTCTCCAAAATTTCAACTCTGACTTTTGCCGTTCCTTGTTCCAAAAAACCTAAGAGTTGCGCCACTTTTTTCGAAACATCAATAATTCTGTTTCTGGCATAAGGACCTCTGTCATTTACCCTAACCACCAAAGAACGACCGTTTTCCAAATTAGTAACTCTGATGATTGACGGTAGAGGCAGTGTTTTGTGTGCCGCAGTCAAAGCATGCATATCATATTTTTCACCATTTGCTGTTTTTTTGGCATGAAAATCAGGACCATACCACGAAGCAACACCTTCTTCTTTATAGTTATAATCCTCTTTTGGATAATACCAACGTCCCAAAACCTTATACGGATTTCCAACCTTATAAACACCACCTTGGTTAATAATTGCCGCCGCCTGTTTTTGCGGAGTATCGGTAATTTCTGGCGAAGAACTGCAGGCTCCCAAAAAACCGAGCAGTCCAAAAACTATGCTAAAACGTATAAAATTCAACACTTTTACCCTTTATTACAGATTAAATTTGCCAACACTTTATATCATTTTTTTTCGCTCGTAAAGGCATATTACAAGGATATAAAAAGTTTTTTTCATAAAAATTTACAAAAAACTCTTGACCTTTAATTTTGTTTTGATTAGAAAGATAGGAACAGCCACGGAGAGTTGGCAGAGTGGTTGAATGCACCTGACTTGAAATCAGACGAGGGGCGTGAGTTCCTCCCGGGGTTCGAATCCCTGACTCTCCGCCATTTTACAAAAATACCCTCCTTCACGGAGGGTATTTTTGTAAAATGATGATGAATTCCGGATTTGAACCCCGGGAGAGTGGGAGCGCTAAGCAAAAACAACCGTTGCTCCGGTTGTTTTTGTCTGCAAGCTCTTTGGAACATCTTGTTGAGCTAGGGCAGCTTTTAGCAACCGCAGCGAAACTAGATGCCAAAGTCGGCAACCGGCACACAGCACCAGTGCGGCGAGCATAGCGAGCCAATCCCTGAAAGCATCAAATTTTAACAGCACCCTTTGGGGTGCTGTTTTGCTTTTAAGATTTTTTTAACTCCGATAACATTAAATTATGTTAACGGAGGTTCCCATGAAAATAACATTAAAAAACGGCGAAACCATAACCATAAAACGTATCCGCGCCAAAGATTACGAAGCTGTTATGACTTTTTTAGATAAATTCTCTCGCGGCAAAGGCAATATTTGGACTAACCAATATCCCAATCAGCCCAAAAAAGACAAAGAAAAATCCATTCAGCATTACGAGGCTGATGACGAATTATACCTGGCAGCATGGAACGATAAAGAAATAGTCGCCGAGGGCTCGATAAGTTTGAGCAAAATGAACCACCCTTGGAGTGTTCCGCAAGCTTCATTTGCAATAAGTATATTAGAAGAATACACCAGCCAAGGTCTTGGCACTCGCATATTAAAAGAACTGGAAAAATGGGCCATAAACCAAAAAGTCCACCGCATCAAAGCAACAGTTCGCCACAACAACAAAAGAGGCCTTGGATTATATTTGAAACTCGGCTACCAAATTGAGGGAATGGCGCGCGAAACCGCCTTTTTTGACAACCAATGGCAACACGAATATTACATTGCCAAAATAATCACCCCCGATAAAAAATAAACCTGAAATAAAGCAAAGTGTTATTTTTGTCATCACGAGGCGATTTATCGCCGTGGTAATCTCGACTTTGTTTTATTCCAATATGCCCTGCGCCGTTTTGTCGATTTTTATTGCCACAACCCCCAAAATGTGATATACTAAAATCCTGAACTAATTATTATTTTATCCTCCCACCTTAGGCAAGTGAGATTAAAGGATTAACGCCCAATTAAAAACATATTTTTATGGAATTAAAAATTTTTGATCGTGCAGGCTTTGAGTATGTCATCGCCGCAAATGTAGCCGAAGCAAACAATAAAGCTATGGCAAGTTATGTAACCTTTAAGGAAAACGGCACCCCTGTCGTTATCAGAGAAGGCAAGCCCGTTCTCTCCACCTTTTTCACCGACGGCAACGGCAATTGGGCAAAGTTGATTAACTCGACAAACCCGGAGAAAGTCGCCAAGGTTTTGAAAAAGGCCGAGAACCCCGCCATCGCTCTTCGTGATGGTGAGATTGTCTGCCAATTTGTCCCCTTGACGGGAATTAAGTGGCACGACGACAAGGGCAACATCTTTTTCCTTATTTCTCGTTACGAGAGAGAAGAAATGGAGGCCGACAGCCTGGGTTACATTACTGCAGAAAGCGATGGAACCTACGAAAGCCTGAAGTATATCGCCCACAACGGCACTAAACTTATACCTGTTCCTCGTTATCTCTATAATGAGAAGAACAGAAAGTTTACTGTCGGCGTAAACTTCAAGGCCATGGCTTACGCAGAAATACGCAAGCGCGGCAACGCCAGCATCGCCATCAAGAACGCCTTGCGCCCCGTCTATGCCCGCCAAAGCGAAGAAGGAGAGTTTATCATGGCTCACACTTTCGGCGCTTACGAGGCACAAGAAGTCGCAAAAGGAAACGGCAGTTGGTTCGTCGACTACTGCGAAGGCAGCAACGGCGGCTGGGAAGTTTCTGAAAAGGAGTTCTTCAACCGCTATGAATTTTATTCGGTAGCCGAAGACGGTCGCGCCATCTTCATTGCCAAGGCTGCTCGCTACGTATGGTGTCATCTTTTTGGTGACTTCATCGGCTGCATCCCGCAGTGGGGTGACAGCATGGTGGCAATGAGCAACCCCCAGGTCAACATCACTAATCCTGACGATGTGTACGCTTGCTCGTACATTGAGTTCTACGGAAAAGAAGATATTCCTGGAGGATATCTGATTGTCCAAGAACTCTTCATCGGAGCACCGGAGCATGTGGTGTTGGAATTTACGGAGACCCTCAAAGGATACCTCTCCACGGAGTTTGGCATCCCGAAAGAGCGAATTTCCGCATCCAATATCTCCAACTTCTTGCGTGAAACGCTCGGAGTTCCAGAGGTTGAGGGGGTGCAGGCAATGGTTGCAAAGGCCGTTGCATAAACCTGCCAATCAAAAAAAAGTAACAGCGAGGAGATTTATTCTCCCCGCTGTTTTTTTATGCCCCAAAAAAGCATCCCGCACCTCATAGCGTGCTTTTTTTTCTGTTAAATATCATCCCTCCGAAAACGCCAATAAATAACTGTCACCCCTCGATTTTGCAAACAAAAACGAGCAATGACATTTACCATGACAAGTTTTCTTTCTCTCCTCCGACATTTCCCTTGACAAAATCGCCCAAACAATATATCAAAACAACAATTCAAGTATATATATGTTTAATTAAATTCAGCTATTATGAAATTCATCGAAATGTTAACCCAGGCATTTATTGTCGCAGGAATGTTTTTCTTATACGCCCTCCTCGGCACTGTCATGGGCGCCTTCACCGGCTGGGTTGTCGGCCTCTTTTTTGGCAAAACCATTTTGGCAATCCTCTCCGCCGCTGGCATCGCGGGATTCAAAATGTGGCAGATTGGCGCATTATTAGGATTTATCGGTTCCTTCTTTAGGTCGGTAAACATTAACGACAATTCCCATTAAAAAGCAAAAAACCTCGGCACCACCCCGCCGAGGCTTTTTTTATAATTTTATATCTCATAAAAAACTTGTATTTCTGTCCCCAAAATGCTACAATCAGCTTATGAATTGAGAAAATATTAAGGATAATCAACACAATGGATATCGTTTTAGAAGAAATGAAACAACAATTCATAAACAAAGACGAAAAAGAAAGAAAAGCTTATTTTTCATCTCCAAGCGACAATGCACAATTTACCAACAGCCAGCTTTTTTTCAATGTTTTCTCCCAAAATTACAAACTCCATGACGGCGAATTTAATAAAATGTGCAATGATATGGAAACATTTTTAGGAAAAGACATCTACACTTCTCTAATGGACAACTTGCACCGCCTGCGCAATCAAAAAGTTCAGGAAATAAAAGAGAGCGCCCCAGATTTATTGACCCACATCAGCAACATTTCTCCCGAAAAAATGGGACATTTCCTGACACCCCAAAAAAATCTCAATCAATTCGGAGAGAACGAGGGAAATTTTGTATTTGCAACGGAAAGTGAAAGCGAAAGAGATTTTTATGCCTTAAGAGTTACTGACCGAGAGGGAAAAAACATAAATTGGAAAAAAAGAGCCACCATTGACGGCAAAAAAAGAGATATCTTCATAATGGAACAACTTTCCGACGAGAGCTACACCTATTTTCTTCCCAAAGAAAATTTTTCACCGGTTGTCTGCTTGGACGGGCGCTTTGGTCACGAGTGGACCGCCGATAAAAAAATCCGATATGTTTCCTGCGAAAAAAATGACCTCAAAGAAATAAAAAGCAGAAACACCATTATGCTCATCAACAGAGAAAAATTTTTATCTCAAAATCAAGAATTTTACCAAAACCTGAACAACCCTGACCTCATTATCAGCACACTCGAAAATTCCGGTGTTTTAAGACCGGCACAAGAAAAAATATCTTACTTGCGACATAATCGACAACCTCAAACCACACAAAGTGAAATCACCCAGCTATCACAAACCGAGACAAATAATAAAACAACTTTCTCTCATAACACTCCGCGAGAACTCTAAAAAACAACAAAAGCCCCGATAAACAGGGCTTTTTGAGTGGTGCTCGGGGACGGGATCGAACCGCCGACACGAGGAGTGTCAGTCCTCTGCTCTACCAACTGAGCTCCCCGAGCAATTTCTTCCTTGCGAAAGTAAGAAGGTTTATAACTGATAATTTTTCTATTGTCCAGCATATTTTTTAATTTTTTGCATTTTTTCCCCACAAAAAAGTCCGTTATTTGCCTTTTATTTAAAATTTAAAAAAACGCGATTTTTGCCAATTTTTGCTCATTTTTTGCCATTTTTTGATAAAAAATGCACATTTTTTGCATATTTTTGTTGTTTTAAATTTTCTATTGAGCTAAACTCTCCACAGTTTTCGTTTTTTAATTTTTAAAGAGGAATTTTATGTCAAATTCTATAGATACAAAAATCGTCAGTAAATTAGCTGAAATTTTAAATAAAAATGGCCTTTCAGAACTCGAATACGAAACTGAAAATTGCCGTGTATCTTTGAGCAAATCATTCGGCTCACAACCCGTGGCGATGCCTGTTGCTCCGGTTGCTGCTCCGGCCGCCGTCAACACCCCCGCTCCACAGGTTGCAGAAGATGATGATGACAGCCTTTCAAATCTCGCTGGTTGTGTAAAATCTCCTATGGTCGGAGTTGTCTATCTCTCTAACGAGCCCAATTCCGCCAATTATGTAAAAATCGGCGACACAGTCAGCGAAGGTGATACGGTTTGCCTGATAGAAGCAATGAAAACCTTCAATCCGGTAAAGGCCCACATCGGCGGCAAAGTTACTAAAATATTAGTCGAAAGCGGCGACCCTGTTGAATATGGCGAACCTTTGATTGTTATAGAATAATAAAAGCGAGATTTTATTATGTTTGAAAAAATATTGATTGCCAATCGAGGAGAAATTGCTCTGCGCATCCACCGCGCTTGCCGCGAAATGGGAATTCATACCGTTGCAGTCCACTCCGAAGCCGATGCGAAAGCCATGCATGTTCGCTTGGCCGACGAGGCTGTATGCATTGGCCCGTCACGCTCTTCCGATTCCTATCTGAACAAATCGGCAATTATATCCGCAGCCCTAAGCACCGGTGCCGATGCTATTCACCCCGGATTTGGCTTCTTGTCCGAAAATGCCGATTTTGCCGAAATGGTTGAATCGCACGGCATAACCTTTATCGGCCCGACCGCTGCACAAATGCGCAAAATGGGCGATAAGATCACTGCCAGACAGGCCGCTATCGAGGCAGGACTTCCCGTAACACCGGGCTCTCCTTCACTTGATACTTTGGAAGATGCCAAAACTTGGGCTCAAAAAATCGGTTATCCGATAATCATCAAGGCCAAAGATGGTGGCGGCGGCAAAGGTATGAAAATTGCTTTTAGCGAAACCGATATCGAAGAAGCCTATACCATGGCGCGAGCCGAAGCCAAAGCAGCTTTTCCGAGTGACGTTGTCTATATGGAAAAATATTTGCAAAATCCGCGCCATATCGAAATCCAAATCTTGGCCGATAAATACGGCAACGTAGTCCATTTGGGCGAAAGAGATTGTTCCATTCAGCGCAACAATCAAAAATTGATTGAAGAAAGCCCTTCTCCGGCTCTAAACCAATCCCAAAGAGAAGAAATCGGCGAAATTGTCCGCAAAGCCATTGCTAAAATCGGTTATTTTAACGCCGGAACATTAGAGTTTTTATTTGAAGACGGCAAATTTTACTTTTTGGAAATGAACACCCGTCTGCAAGTAGAACACCCTGTAACCGAAGCTGTTAGCGACATTGATATTGTGCGTGAACAAATCCGTATTGCCAGTGGCGCGGCACTTGGTTATGAACAAAAAGACATAGAGTTCAACGGACACGCAATCGAGTGCCGCATAAATGCCGAAAATCCTGAAACCTTTACCCCATGCCCGGGCACCATCACCGAATGGCACGCCCCCGGAGGACTTGGCGTTAGAGTTGATTCGGAAATATATTCCGGCTATTCAATACCACCTTTTTATGACAGCATGATTGCCAAACTCATTGTCCACGGAAAAACCCGCAACTCTGCTCTGATGCGTTTGCGCCGTGCCCTTGAAGAGTTTGTTATCGATGGTGTTTCCACCACAATTCCCCTGCAACAGGAAATCATATCACAAGCCGAATTTATTGACGGCATGTATAACATCCATTGGCTTGAGGAATATATGCGAAAACGTAATCAAAACTCTTAAAAAAAAACACAACAAAAAACTCCCTTTTCAACAAGGGAGTTTTTCTTTATTCTTCAAAATAACTTTGATAATCTGCCAAATCCCAATTTATACCGCTCTTGATAATTTTTGCCGGCACACCGCCGATAAGCACATTCGGAATATCAAATTTTTTATTAACCAACGACATTGCTCCGACAACGGTATTTTGTGACAAATATGTTTTTTTAAGCAAAACCGAACGCACACCGACCCAAACATGATCTTCCAATATAATATCATCGGGTTCATTCAACGGCTGCCCCGTATATTCATTCACCAACGTATGCCCATCGCCGCAACGTAGCAGACACTCAGCCGAAATAATACAATTATCACCTATCACAATTTTTGTTCCCGGCTTTTCTTTGGCAATAAAAGTCGCATTATTATTTATATAACAATTGCGACCGATATTTATCATACAACCGTCCGCCACATAAAAAAGCACCTTCAAAAAGCGTGTTTTTCGCGAAGATTTGATAACAAAAGTATTACCATCGCCGACAACTGCCAATCTGCAATCAACAAAATTCAAAGGCATTTCAATCAAAACATTATTATTATTGCCGTTAATACTGATATCCAAACCCTCAATTCCATCATCCGGCATAGCATATTTGACACCGTTTTCAATAATCACAACCTTATTATCGGAACCCCAAACCTTAAAATTATCTTTCATAAAATTTCACCTCAAAACAACAACAGCTTTGCTAAGCCCAAGAAAATAAAATACCCGCCTGAATCCGTGCAGGCAATCAAAAACACGCCTGAAGAAATTGCCGGATCAACCTTCAATTTATTCAGCGTCAGCGGAATCAAAATCCCCGCCAAACTCGCCACCGTAAGATTGCAAAGCATCGCCAAAGCAATGATATAACTCATTTTACTATAATCCGGCATCCAAATATAAACCGCCACTCCAATCATCAAAGCAAACAAAGTTCCGTTGCAAAGTCCAACCATAAACTCCTTGCCTACCATACGCAAAGCATTGCGTGAATTAAGCTCTTTTGTCGCCAACGAACGCACCACCACCGCCAAAGTTTGTTGACCGGTAGTTCCACCCATTGAAGCAACAATCGGCATCAAAACTGCCAACACTGAAAGCTGAGCAATAATCTCCTGAAAACCGCCAACCACCGAAGCCGCCGCGATTGTGGCAAACAAATTTGTAATCAACCAAATCGAACGCGATTTAAAAATATCAAAAACCGAACGATAAACATCATTACTTTCCGCACCGGCAATACCCATAATATCTTCGTTGGCTTCTTGGTGAATAATTTCCAAAACATCATCAACATTGATAACACCGATAAGCCTGCCCTTAGCATCAACAACCATCGCCGACATCCAGCCATATTCCCTGAACATATGAGCAACTTCTTCTTGGTCCGTCTCAACGCCAATCGGCACAATCTCGCCATCCATAATCGCACTCAGCGGCTCATCTTTTTTGGCACGCAAAAGCTTATCCAGTGTAATCTCTCCAGTTGGACGCAGTGTTTTCTCATCCACCAAAAAAATCGTATAAAATTCATCCGGTAAATCATCATTATTGAGCAAAAATTTCTTGGCTTCCTTAACAGTCCAGCTGTCCGGCATCTTCACAAAATCGCGCGACATAATACGTCCGGCAGATTCTTCAGGATAGTTCAAAGATGATTGAACTTGATATTGCAACTCAGGATTTAAGTGTTGGATAATCTGTTTTTGTTCATTATCATCCAAATTCTCCAAGACCTCAACAGCATCATCCGAGTCAAGTTCATTAACGATATTGACAATCTGCTGCTCATCTAAGCTTCCCAAAACTTGTTCTTGCACAACTTCATTCAGTTCCGGAATAACTGCCGGATCAATCCTGTCACCGATTAAATTAACCAACTTTCGGCGATGTCCGACATCCAAGACCTCAATCAACTTTGCTAAATCATATTCATCCAAACCGGCAATATTCTTCTTGACATGAGCATCGTCATTCTCGTTCAAGCCGATAACAATAGACTTAACAAATTTCGGCCCCAAACCTAAATACCTGTTTTGGGCTGACAATTTTCTTTCTTGTTTGCTTTTTCTTTTGGAAAAATATCTGCTTTTAAGTAAGGGAGTCTTTTTTTTGCTTGTTTTTTTCATAACATCCTCCCTTTTGAAAAGCCGACGTTGACAAATAAAATGGTGCGGCTGAGAAGACTTGAACTTCCAAGAGCTTAGCTCATAACGACCTCAACGTTACGCGTTTACCAATTTCGCCACAGCCGCAACTCACAAAAACAACAACCATTTAGCCCATTTTCAGAAAATAATCAAGACTTTTTTAAAAATTACTACACAAAAACAAAAAGCCGATATTTCTCTAAGAATTTAAATGGTAGCGAGAGTCGGATTATTCCGCTTTGCCCCGTTCACAACGCTCACCAGCAAAGCTGACAGCCCCCGTATAACTTTCGCTTGCAATCGAACCAACTTCTTTTTGATTCCTGCCGCCTGCCTTATAAAACAAAAAAACGTCCTTTTCAGGACGTTTTTTATTACTGGTAGCGAGGGTCGGATTCGAACCAACGACACGCGGATTATGATTCCGCTGCTCTAACCAACTGAGCTACCCCGCCACAATCGCTGCATACTACTTAATGATATTTTCCGCACTTGTCAAGATTTTTTTTGACATCCTTGCCCATTTTTTACTCACTGCAAATAGATTATCTGCCACCGACACAACATCAATATTTTTTTAACGAAAATAATATATCCTATAAAATTGCATTAAAAAGATATTGACTTAAATCCTAATTTGTGACATAATTAGACAAAATATCAGCTGATTTAACCGAGGAGAGAGACATGAAAAAATCAGAAACTTCAACCAAAGAACCACGCCGTTCTATATGGAAAAGGCTCCAAGAATCTAAAGCCAAAAAATTTATCTTGACCACCCTAGCATTTATGACAATCTGCAGTGCCGCCTCCGCTCAATCAAAAGAAAAACAGCAAAAAGACAGCACAAAAGTCAAAACAACTCTCAATGTCGGCTTTCAAAACATTTCAGCATTGAGCTTGCACATAAAACGCGATGCCGACAACAAAGTCTGCTATCCGGTGGAGTTTTATAATGATCTTATGCCAACCTTCAACGCCAGCGTTTCCAAAAATGGTTTTTATGCCAATGCCTCTGCCGCTCAATTGATAATCCTCAAAAACAAAGATATTTCAACCTTAAACAATAAATGCTTCATTGAAATTGGCAAACAATTCGGCAATGGTGCAACATTATATATAAAAAGCGGCCGTGATATAAGCGAACTTGCTTCCAACTTTATAAACGGCGTTGCTACCATGAATTTGGCTACAGATGCCCAACGTGTTGCCGCTTTTGGTAACCTGAGTGACGTTAGTGTATTAGGTGTCAAAACCACAAAAGACGGAAAAACTTTCACAACCGAGCTTGGTATAATCGCCAAAAACGGCGACAGCTATTTCGTATTTCCAAATCCCCAAAAGGCCTCTGTTTGGAATAAAATGGTTTATAATATGGAAAAAGATGGTTTCAAATTTTCAATATCTGCAGCCGCAAGTCTTGGAGAAAGCAACAAAATGTTTGTCAGCACTTCAACATCTTTTGATAGACCCAGCGGAAAATATGGCATTGCCGCCGGTGCCAACTATAGTTTTGATAACAAAGAATGGAATGCATATGTTCGCACTTCATTCACAGCGATTGATGATGGTATGACCTCTGTTGCCGAAGTCGCAAAACAAGGAAAAACATGTTCTTTACTACTTGGTTTTGGCAAAAATGGCGTTCAGGGCTTTGTTGAATGTTGTGTTGAAACTCAAAAAGATGACAACAACAAAACAACCGTAAGCACCCCCAGTGTAGGTGTCGGCGTATCATACAGTTTTGGTGGCTCGCGTCCTGTCATCCGTTCAAAATAGCTTTAAGTTTTCTTAAAAAACTTATTTATTTTAAGATTTCTTTAGAATCCGTATCCTCTTTTTTACGGGTATTTTCCCTTTCATGAATACGTTTTATTTTATACATGCTTCCCCTTTTATGGAGCTTTCCTTTGTTATAAGCATTTTCCTTTTTATTGACATTTTCTTTTTTTTGCACAGTTCCTGCTCCGCCGGCAGTTCCCTTTCCTTTAACAGTTCCTGCAACAGCGCCTTTTGCTTGAACCTTTTCTTTTTTATGAACCTTCTCTTTCTCAGGAGCACTTTTTCTTTTGCAAACACCTTCTCCCTTAGACTTCTTCACACTTTTATAGCTCTTCTTTTTTTCACAAATATTTCCTTTAGAAGAACATTTCTTTACCGGAACATATTTTTCAGCACGAGAATTATTTCTATGATGATTTCTCTCTTTACGCACAAATCCCTTCATAGGAGCATATTTTTCAGCATTAACATTTTGGCTAGCATAAACATTCTTTCCATCATATACACATTGGAAAGCAGCAATAACACCGCTACGCAGTCCAAACGGAACATATAATATATCGCCTTGCTCAATATATTCACCATTACATGCAGGATAAACCGGCACAGATTCACCCTTAGAAAGCAGAAGACTTATACCGATAGAAGACTTAGGTTTTTCACACCATTTATTTACTTGATCAGTATCACCGAAATATATCAGATAACCATAGTTCTTTCCATCAGAATTATTTGTTACTCTTTGTGACCAATAAGGCCACCCCCATTCGGGACCATCATCCGTAAGATTTCCAATAAGTCCACGTTTTTCATACATTTCTTCCAATTCATCAAGTGTCGGCAAGCGCATATTCTTATCCTTACACCACTTCTCCGCCGCTTCACCGCTACCCAAAAGGAGTGTCCGTTCAACAACAATTGTAGCTCCGGTTGAAAATGTTGCACCCCTTACTAAAAAAGGAGAATAGGCTGAAGCATTATCATCAAGCCAATTATGTCGTTTCCAAAAAGCAAGATTATGGTCTCGATAATTTGTTGTTATTCCTCCATCTGTATGTTCGACATAAGAAATATAGTCTGACAAACGCATGGAATCATAAGCTAGAGCCTCTTTATATGTAAAAGCAAAAAAAATGATGGCCCAAGTAGCAATTACAGCCTTAAATTTCAGCATTGATATCCCCTCATAATAGTAACCAAAGCATAAAAATTGTATAAGAAAAATTTTAAGAAGCAGTAAACAAAACACCGTTTTTATAATGTTTTTTTCATATAAACAAACTATCAACATATAAGTTTTTGCTCTTGTCAGTACTTATATCAATGTATAATCTGTCGTTAGTAAAAACTATGAAACGGAGACTTAAGTAATGAATAAAAAAATATCATTTTTGGCTCTAACTGCCTGCCTTTTTGGAACAATTTTCACTGTTGCACAAGCCGAAGAGCCTGCCAAAAATTATAGTGACTTGCGAGCCAATTTTCGTCGCATTGCGCTTGAAATTGCCTCAACCGAGGTAAAAAATGCTAAGTATTATGCTGACAATCCGAACTCTGAGCTCAGTGCCGACAGCAAAAGCACCGTAAAAGGTGTTTTTGATTTTGTTTTAGAATATGAGCAACCGGAATGGCAATGGAATAACAGCCTCTTTGCCGAATATGGAAAAACCAAACTTCGTCCGGCCAACGAGCCTTCTACCACCAGCGAAGATGCCGATCAAATTTTACTCACCACCGATTACAGCCGCAAAATGTGGCGTTTTGAACCGGATAATGCCGATGTCGGTCCTTTTGCCAGCCTTGCCTATCAAACAGAGTTTGAGCCCAACAACGATGCCCCGCGCCAAAAAATCTTTCGCGGCAAAACCGGTCTGAAAGTTTTTAACGGTAATATTATAAAAGAGCTATATGCTGCAGCCGTCGGCGAATATGACATGACATACAGCGACAAACACACCACAAAATCCGCTTATGAAATCGGTTGGCGTGCAGAATATGTTCAGTCTGATGACGTAAAATACCAGTTGGAAGGATATTTCCGTGATTATTTGAGCTACAGTCGCTACATTCCTACCGACCTAAAATATGAGTTGAGCACAACTGGACGAGTTGCCGTAAAACTGCGCAACAATTTCAGTCTTGCCCCCTATGTTCAATATTTTATGGGTGAAGCGCGCAACATCAACAAAACCGGTAGCAATTTTATGATTGGTCTGTCGTTTGCCTATGACCAAATATTCAACTTAAAATAACAAAAAAAAGAAGCGGAACTTTGAGAGTTCCGCTTTTTTTTCATCAAGCAAGATAAAACACATAATCTACGAAATCCTTAAGCCTCATGCGTAAAATATTTCTGTAATCTTTTTCAATTGCAATTCTCAGATTATTTTCCAACCCGACAGTCAGCTCTACAATTTTTAAAGATACCAAAAACTCATTTCCTCTTTCGGGAGTAAGACCAAAAATTTCACCTATGGTTTCGTTCTCATTAATTGGCCCAAAGTAATTTGGTGATTCAACTTCCCTGAGCATTTCATAAACTTTTCTTTTAATATATTCTTTTCTCATATCATAATAATTTAATTTACAAATATTGTTAATAATTCCAAAACAGAACCATTATATTTGATATTTTACTATCTTTTGGATTAAAAAACATTTTATTCACAAAAAAAAACGCAGTTTCTTTTTCAAGAAACTACGCTTTGCTTTTTGGATAAAAATAATTCAAATTCCAACAAACGCATATCAAGCACTTGCACTTGCTCCTCAACAGAAAGCTTAATTGCAAACTCCGTTTCTAAGCGTTCACAAAATTCAAAAAACAGCCAGACATCATCTTCGTGTCCATCAAATAGTTTATCAATTTTGGTACCACCCCAAATACTTTTGGTGGAACACCCTGTTACGTCTGCGATAATACCAATCAAATTATCGCGATATTTTCTCGGATTCATAACTTATAATTTTAAGAATAATTCAAATTTACCAAGAAAAAAGTAGCAATAAAAAAACTGCTTGTCCAATATTTTTTAAATAACCCACAAAAAAAGCGGAAGACCAAATGGTCTCCCGCGTTGAATTTTTTTACTTGATTTTGTTGAGAAAATCTGCCAGCTCGCTCAAGCTCATTTTGAGCATGTTGGCGGCTTCTTTTTCAGACGGAGTAAAAGCAAAATCTTCCGTAATCGCTCCAAGGAAATCCGCAACCTTTTCCTCATCTTCGAGGTCAAGCAGGTCACAAATACGGTCCTGAGCATCCACATAAGTGGACGGTCTGACCGCGCCGACACGGCGTAACAGATTCGCGATATCCTGCATGTCACGCTCTTTCAGCTTCCGTCGGAGAAAACCGAGAAATTCCTCCACGGACATTGTCATAACCATCTCTTTTTCGTAAGGAGACAGTGACATACCGAGGTTTTCTTCGAGATACATACTGACATCAGTCAGCAGCATCCCTAAGTTCTTAAAGATAATTCCCATAGCATCCTTTTCGGATACTTTCACGCTGGTTACTTTTTCCAGCATGTTAATAATTTCTTCTTTCATATCTTATATTTTTTTTGGAAAATAATTATTATCATAATTTGTGTTGAAGTCTTCTTATACCATAAAAAACATTTTTGTCCAGTATTTTTTCACAAAAAAAAATTCATTCAAATAAAAAACAATGTCATCCCTCGATTTTGCTTGCAAAATCGTCAACGGATCTACGAATTAGTTTTTTATCGTCATCCCTTGCTCGGCACGAAAGCATCCGTGCATCAAGGGATCTAAACTTCAGTGCGTTAGCACTGCTTCTTTATTTTCCTAACTCGAAGATGCTCTGACCTCGCATCTTCAATGCTCGGAGGCATGACAATCTTCTTCGTGTCCTCCATCGATTTTGCTTGCAAAATCGTCAAGGGATCTACGAATTAGTTTTTTATCGTCATCCCTTGCT
>JAGCXO010000015.1 GCA_017961285.1 Alphaproteobacteria bacterium
AATATGCAATTTATCTATTCCCCAAAAACGAAAAACAATCAACGACACTCATTAGAAAAACTCTACAATCCTACTATGAAATTTTTGTTACAGAACCATTTTATTTAGTAAAAACAATCGATTATCCCTATTTTACACACCACCTTTAATACTGGATTTTTCCCACAAAATGCGTTAAAATATAAAGTGTAAGATATGATAACTTAAATTTAAGGAGAAAAATCATGCGATTTATGAAGAAAAACTTTTGGACAATGTTGGCGATGATTTTCGTCATCACTTTGTCATTTGTCGGCGACGCTTCCGCTCAAACAACATTTTTCGATGCAACAGAAAGTAGATTACTTGAACTTTTCAGAAACGTAAAGTTAGTAGTCTTCATCTTGGGTGGTTTTGGTTTGGTTGCTGTTGCTTTTGCTGCCATCTTTGGCAAAATCAACTGGAAATGGTTTGCCGGTCTTGCTGCCGGTTTGGCTATCTTAGCCGCTGCAGGTATGGCTATTACATATGTTACAAATGAAGCTGCCCCTGAAAGCGGTATGCAAGATACTTTCTAGTATTAATAACAACCCACAAAGGAGAGCCGTTTCAAGCTCTCAGCCGACTGCGGCTCTCCTTTTTCTTCAACCAACTAAAAAAATGAAAGGAGACTTGAAATGCTGTATATAAATCTAAAGAAACAGATATTCATATTTGCGGCTGTATTTTTGCTTTCTTCAGTTTTATTTGCAGCCGAAAGTCTGGCCGCTGACTCTGCCCTTTTCAGTGACCTAATCTCCAAAGGAGCAGAAATCTTCAACGGCATGCGTGATATAATCTACGCCGTCTCCGGTTTTGGTATAATTGCCGTCGCCATCGGTGGTATTTTCGGCAACTTCAACTGGAAATGGCTTGGCGCAATCATCATCGGACTGATGGTAATTGCCATAACTTCCGGCATAATCGAATATCTTACCGGTACCAGAATAGATGATATAACTGATACTCTGATATAAAAAGGAGGTCGTCATGAAAAAAATATTCAAAACTCTATTTTTCGTATTTGCTTTGATGTTGATAAGCACAAACGTCTCCATGGCAGAAGAGAGTATATTCTCACAAATCACCTTCAAAGTAACCGACACTCTATTAAATCTGCAAAAAGTAGTTTATATCATCGGCGGATTTGGTTTGATTGCATTTGCATTTGCCGCCATCTTCGGCAAAATCAGTTTTAGACACCTTTCATATCTTTCATTCAGCTTGTTTTTGGTTGCCGCAATGGGAGGATTTGTCCGCTACATTACCGGTGACAACCGTGCTTTATCTGCATTGGTTTACATTGATCACTTTGCCAATAGCGGCGGTGGAACAACTCCTGAAGTCCCCAACAGCAGCGGAACAACGCCAAATTGCAACGGCGATCCAAACTGTGAAGAAGATGATGATGGAGATTCTTATTTAAATTTAGATGAAAACACAGACTGCATAATTTTGGAAGAAGCTTGCATGCATGGCAATATACAAGCCTGCAATTATTATAATGGTTGCCCAAACACCATTCCCGAAGAAAATCCTAGAACTACTCCTCAAAATCCGCGTAACGACGAACCTTCATATAGTTGCAATGTTTCCGGCGGAAGCAGTTGTGATGAAATTGAATATGCAATGAGCAGTAACAACTGCACCACACAACAAAAAATAAATGCTACCAAACAATATGCATTGCACTGTAATCACTAGAAACAAATCAAATTGAAAAGGCGAATTTTGATGAAAAAAATAGCAAATATTCTGACTATAATAATTTTGTTAGATGGCTTATTTTATCTCAATCCTTGGCAACAAAGGCAAAAGTTTTTCGAGCATCTGACCGGAAAAAATCAAAATGCGGAAACAAACCAAAAAGCTGACAGCAATTTTAATATTGATAATGTTATAAACGCAATCAACGCCAACAACGGTTCCATCGGCGCCATAAACGGCTATAATGGCAACATTTCCGGCGCCGTCAACTCTTGGACCAATAATTCCGATGCTCAAAACACATATAACAACATCACCGCAATCATCAACAAAACTCAAAAACGATAAACATCCCTTGCTCGGCGCGAAAGCATCAATATCAACGTCATCCCTATTTTTTCACCCCGCGAAAAAATTCCAGGGATATACCGATTATCATACAAAAAAAGGGAGCATCAAAAGCTCCCTTTTCATAAAACTCATATCCAAGACTATCTTGAATAGAACTCGATAACCAAGTTTGGTTCCATAACTGCGGCGTATGGAATATCTTCAAACTTAGGAACAAAAGTATATTTTGCTTCCATTTTCTTTGTATCAACTTCCAAATAAGCCGGAACTTGGTGCAAATCCGATTCCATAGCAGAAACAACCATATTCATCTGTTTTGATTTCTCTCTAACGGAGATAACATCACCAACTTTGACCATGTAAGAAGGAATATTAACTCTCTTACCATTAACCAAAACGTGACCGTGATTAACAAATTGACGCGAAGCAAAAATGGTAGGAACAAATTTTGCTTTATAAACCAAATTGTCCAAACGAGATTCCAAAATACCTACCAAGTTCTCAGCGGCATCACCACGACGACGAATAGCTTCGGCATAATATTTGAAAAACTGTTTCTCAGAAACGTTGCCGTAATAGGTCTTTAATCTTTGTTTTGCTTGCAATTGTGTACCATAGTCGGTAAGTTTCTTTTTGCGAGCGCCGTGTTGACCCGGGCCATATTCACGTTTCAAATATGGGCTTTTGGGATCGCCCCACAAGTTGCAGCGCAAACTGCGGCTAACTTTTTTCTTTCCATTAACAATACTTTTCATAAATCAAATCCTTTTTAAATTAGTGTTATTATTGTTCCGGTAGTTTTTGCCCGAAAACACTGGCAAAACGTGGTCTTCCCAAGACCAAACATTCCCGAAAGTGAGCGCAATATACCCTATTCTTTCGCAAATTGCAAGCATTTTATTCGCCCCACATGGAAAAAGTTTAATTTTTCAGAACTCACACCCTTCTTACATAAACCCTTGTAGGCTTTCCCTCGCGCGTCGCCATCATCTGTAAAAACTCAAAGCCGTATTTCTCATACAAACCGATTTCTTCGGTCGAAACATAAACCTGTTTTTCTCCCACATTTTTCAGCACACCGCAAATATGCTCAATCAGCCCGCCGGCACAATGTCTGCCCCGATATTGCGGAAATGTATAAACAAACCCTATCCACGGCGACAACTCCGGCGCCTCAACCTCGTCTTGCTCACCCAAAACCGCAAAAGACACCAAATTCTCTCCCTCTGTCAGCAAAAAAACTTCTGTAGAATTGCCGCAAATTTTCTTTAGTTCATCATTATCAAGCCACTCATAAAGAAGTTTTGCCGCAGACCAATCACCCTTACCAATTTGCTCTCTCCAATACTCCTGATTTTGAGATTTATAATACTCAATAACTTTCATCTTTCCCCTCAAAATCTATCTTCACTCAACTCCGCACAAACTCTTCGCAAAACTTTGTGCATCAAATTCCTGCAAATCTTCTATTCTCTCGCCCACCCCGACATAATAAATCGGTGTCGGACAAGTGTCGGCAATGGCCACCAAAATGCCACCTTTGGCTGTGCCGTCAAGTTTGTTGATAATCAAACCGCTCACCTCAACCGCCTGCTTAAAAACTTCCACCTGCGCCAAAGCATTTTGCCCGTTGGTCGCATCCAAAGTCAAAAGCGTTGCATGCGGTGCCTCCGGCAAAACTTTTTTTATCACTTTGACAATCTTTTTCAACTCATCCATCAGTCCGTTCTTATTCTGTAAACGACCTGCCGTGTCAATAAATACCACATCATCCTGCGCCTTAATTGCCTGTGTCAATCCGTCATAACACAAACCAGCACTGTCGCACCCGTTTTCACCGCAAAAAACTCTTGTGCCAACTCTTTCTCCCCAAGTTTGCAACTGCTCAACCGCCGCCGCTCTGAAAGTATCTGCCGCAATCATAGAAACCCTTAAACCTTGTGCTTTAAATTTTTGCGCCAATTTTCCGATTGTGGTGGTTTTTCCGGCACCGTTTACCCCGACCATCATAATCACAAACGGCTTTTTATTTCTATCAATCTCCAGTTTTTGCTGGCACGGTTCCAATATCAAAGCAACCTCATCAGCCAATTTTCGGCAAATTTCCTCACTGGAAATCTCCTTATCCTGCTTTTGTGCACCGAAAGCCTTGATAATTTTTGCCGAAGTCTTCACGCCCATATCCGAGGTAATCAGCAACTCTTCCAGTTCATCCAAAGTTTCCTGATCGATTTTTTTCTGCGTAAATATACTTACAACACCTTGACTTAATTTATCAGAAGATTTTTTGAGCCCGTTTTTTAAGGCGCTTATCCAACCTAACATTTTTCTTCCCCTTTCTCGCGCAAAACTTTTGCTCTTCTGCGGCGCTCTTCCATTTTTATCTGCGGCATCAAAGCCGCCGGCGTTCCCGGCCGCTCCGAATAAGGAAAAACGTGCAATTTATCAATTCCGGCCTCATCAACAAGCTTTACCGTATTGGCAAAATTCTCTTCCGTTTCCGTCGGAAAACCGCAAATAAAGTCCGCCCCAAAAGTTGCTTCCGGTCTGACCGCACGTATTTTCTTGCAAAGATTTATCACATCTTCACGGCTGTGTCTGCGTCCCATACGCTTCAAAATCAAATTATCTCCTGATTGCACCGAAAAATGGAAAAACGGCAAAACATTTTTATATTGCCCGACCATCGCCACAAAATCATCATCAATCGCCGCCGGATCAAGTGAACCGAACTGCAACGACGGTAAATCAGGAAAAGTCAGCAAAATTTTTTTTACCAAACCGCTGAACGACGGCTTGTAGGAACAAACATCAACTCCCGTCAAACAAATTTCCGCAAAGCCTTGTTTGAGCAAGGTATCAATTTGCTTTATAACATCATCATCCGGCACTGAACGATTGTGCCCTCTGGCAAAAGGCACAATACAATATGTGCACCTGTGATCGCATCCTTGTTGCACCTGCACAAAAGCCCTTTGTCGCCCTTCAAACCCCGTAATTATATAATGATCATAATCATCATATTTCATAATATCGCCGACAATGGTTTTTTCCGCAATTTCACCTTTTATATATTTTTCAAGTGCTGTTTTTTCTTTATTTCCAAGCACCAAATCCACTTCCGGCATTTTTGCGTATATCTTCGGATTTATCTGCGCCGCACATCCCGTAACCACAATCCTTGCCCTCGGGTTTTGCAACCGAAGTTTTCGCAAAAGCTGACGGCATTGTCTTTCGGCCTCTTTGGTAACCGCGCAACTGTTCACAATAATCAAATCGTCTTCATCAGCAAATTTTTCTTTCAAAATTTCTGACTCATAACTATTGATTCTGCAGCCCATTGTAACAACTTGTGCCATTTTACCACCTAAGCATTATATTTTAAGCCCCAATCACTGTATCGTGCCGGATCTTCAACCCAATTTTCTCTGACTTTTACAAACAAAAACAAATGCTCACGGCACTCAAGCAAATCTTCCAGTTCTTTTCTGGCTTTTTCGCCAATTTTTTTAATCATCTGTCCGCCCTGTCCGATAATAATTTTCTTTTGGCCTTCTCTCTCAACATAAATTGTCATTTCCGCTTTGACCGAACCGTCATCACGTCTTTCCCAAAGTTCCGGTTCAACTGTCAAAGCATACGGAATTTCTTGTTGCAACATCAAAAACAACTTTTCTCTGACCACTTCCGCCGCCAACAATTTCAAAGGCATATCCGACATTTGCTCTTCGGGATAATACCACGGAGAAACCGGCAAATTATCTGCCAAATACTGATAAAAAACATCCATATTTTCGCCTGTCGTTGCCGAAACCATAAAAGTCTCTGCAAAATTACCATATTCATTCAACTCCGCAGCCAAAGGTAAGAGTTTGTTTTTTGCTACCATATCAATTTTATTCAGCACCAACACCGCTTTAACTTGTTGCTTATTAAGTTCATCAATAATCGCTCTCGTCTCTGCATCAAAACCACGCTTTACATCAACCACCAAAACCAAAATATCACCATCTTTTGCACCGCCCCAGGCAGAAGCCACCATCGAGCGATCGAGCCTGCGCTTGGGCTTAAATATCCCTGGCGTATCCTGAAAAATAATCTGCGTATTTTGATAAATTCCAATCCCTTTAATAGTTGTGCGCGTAGTCTGTGCCTTGGGACTGACAATAGAAACTTTTGAGCCGACAAAATCATTGGTAATAGTCGATTTTCCGGCGTTCGGAGCACCTATCAAAGTTACAAAACCGCAACGAGTTGGCAAATTGGCACTATTTTCTTCCATATTTCTATCCCAATTCATTCAACAATTTTTTTGCAGCATCTTGCTCTGCCGCTTTTTTATTATGTCCTTCACCAACCGCAAAACCATGACCGGCAACACTAACTCTCACAAAAAACTTCGGATCATGTTCCTCGCCCTCACGTCCGACCTCTTCATATTCCGGCATTTTCCATAGATTTTTATGTGTAAGTTCCTGCAAAGTAGTTTTTGCATCTTTCGGCGGCTTTGTATATTTATGCACCAAATTTTCCCAATGTTCCTGCACAAATGCAATTGCTTTCTCAGAACCGGCATCCAAAAACATAGCCCCGATTACTGCCTCGGCAACATCACACAAAACATTATCATTACGCTCAACATCAACACCTTCGGCATATACAAAACGCTCCAACTCCAACTTCAGCGCAACTTCAGCCACTGTTTCTTTACACACCAAAGCAACAAACCTCTGCGACAAACTTCCCTCCGGCTCGTTCGGAAAAAGTTTATAAAGCATATCTGCCACCGCAACACCCAAAACTCTGTCGCCCAAAAATTCCAACCTTTCATAATTGGTTGAAGACCCATGAGCAACACTACCGTGTGTCAGCGCTTGTTCCAGAATTTTTCTGTTCTTAAACTCATAATTGAGTATTTTTTCCAACTTATCCATTATCAATCTTTACATAATCTTATTAAACAACCTGCGCCACCTTATCTTTTTTCCCCAAGTCCAAGGCTTATACCACTCACCTTCCTGAGGATCATAAGAAAAGAACAAAAATCTTGCTCTGCCGACCAAATTCTCAAACGGCACAAAACCGACATGAATTCTGCTGTCATCAGATCGATCACGATTATCACCCATCACAAAATAGTGGTTTGCCGGCACTTCAACTTCATTAAAATTATCTTCACTTTCGCCGTCAGAAACCTCCAAAATATTATGTTTAATTCCATTCGGCAAAGTCTCGATATATTGATGAAATCTCTCCGCATAACCAAAATTATTGCGTATCAAAAAGTCTTCCTGTCTGTCTCTTTCCAACTGCTGCCCATTAACAAACAAACGTCCTTCTACAAGCTTAATTTTATCACCGGGCAAACCGATAATACGTTTAATAAAATCAGTGCTGTTATCCTTCGGATATTTAAAAACAACCACGTCCCCGACCTTGGGCTCATCAGCCCAAATTCTCCCCGAAAAAAGCGGCAAACTGAAAGGAAACGAGTGTTTTGAATAACCATAAGTATATTTAGAAACAAACAAAAAATCTCCGACATACAAATTCGGATACATTGAGCCCGAAGGAATCTTAAACGGCTCAACCCAAAAACTCCTGATAATCACGGCAATAACAATCGCATAAATAATTGTCTTTAAGGTTTCTACCCAACTTTCTTTTTCTTCCATAACAATCCTCTCAGTCTTCAATAATAACTACTGCTTGAGCCCACGGATAATCATCCGACAAACTCACCAAAACATTTTTTGCTCCCATACTTTCTGCCATCTCGAAAGCTTTTCCGGAAAGCGACAAATATGGTTTTCCGCTTTCATGGTGCAAGACCTCAATTTCTGACCACGCAAGCCCGTTTGAAAATCCTGTTCCCAAAGCCTTGCTAAAAGCTTCTTTCGCCGCAAATTTTGTTGCTAAAGCGGCAATTTTCTTTTTAGCATCTTTATTAGCCTCAATTTCTTCTCTCTCCCTCAAGCTGTAATAGCTCCCGATAAAGCGTTCGCTAAAACCCGAACAAACTTTCTCTATGCGTTCAATATTGCATATATCACAGCCCAGCCCCAATATCATTTTGTCTCGCCCTTATTTTTACGTAATCCCAGCAATGCTTTTTTGACAACATAATATGTAATAAACCAAGCCACAATATAATAAGGCACACACCCTACCAACATCGGCCATACGACCGGCCAAACATCAGTTACAAAATCGCTAAAATCAAAACTGACCAGCGCATGCATACCTTTTTCAAACACATCCAAAAAAGAAAAATTTACCGTTCCGTCTTCGCCCAAAAACCAACGTCCGGTATAATAAACCGAAACCCAAATTATCGGAAAAGTCCACGGATTTCCCATTGCAGTTCCAAGCGCGCTCGCCAAAATATTTCCCCCGCAAAAAAATGCCGTAATAGCCGCCAACACAAAATGCAACCCGACAAAAGGCGTAAAAGAAATTGCCGAACCGCAGGCCACTCCTGCCGCTATTGAATATGGCGAACTTCCCATTCTGTTCAACCTCAAAAGCAAATAACGCATATATTTTTTCCAGCCTATAGAAGGCCAAAAACAAGATTTTATTTTTTGAGCAATAGTCGGTTTTTCTCTTCTTCTAAACATCCCTATTTCCCTAATTTGCTCGCGCAACATAGCTGACAACTTTACAGTTTTTCAAAGCTGCAATAATATCATTAAGCTGTTGCACATCTTTTACATCAACATCAATCATAATCTCAAAATAACTGACTGTTCGATATACAATATTCAAATTTGAAATATTGGTATCATAACGTGCCATAATATTTGAAATTTCGCCCAAACTTCCAGGCTCATTAGTCAACATAACTTTCAAACGACCGGTATATATTTGCTTTTGGTCTTGCTTTCCCCAAGAAATATTCAACCATCTCTCGGGTTCATTGGCAAATTTTTCTAATGCCTTACAATCAATTGTGTGCACTGCCACACCTTTTCCTGTTGTAACAATACCCACAATTCTATCCCCCGGCAAAGGATGACAACAACCGGCAAAATGCATCGCCATTCCCGGCACCAAACCTTCAATCGGCAAAGCATTATTATCTTTTTGTGCAGTTTTCTTAAACTTAGGCGCCTTAATTGCCTTAACAACTTTATCCAACTTAGATTGCTTATAAGCCGGATAAACCGCCTTCATAACATCCCAGCCGGTAACCAATCCCTCACCGACTTTTGCATACAAATCATTTATTGATTCGGCATCAAAATTCTGCAAAACATTCAATAGCAATTTTTCTGAAAATTCTAAATTTTCATTCTTGAAAAGTTTTTCCAGAATTTCTTGTCCAAGCACAATAAATTGGTCGCGCTTATTGGCTCTGACATAGCGTCTGATCGCAGCTTTGGCCTTGCCCGTAACCACAAATCTTTCCCACTCTGTTGACGGGTGCTGAGCTTTTGAAGTCAAAATCTCAACCTGATCACCGTTTTGCAACGTCGTGCGCAAAGGCCTGATTTCACCGTTAATCTTTGCGCCCACACAAGTATTGCCGACAGTTGAGTGAACAGCATACGCAAAATCAACCGGTGTAGAATTAACCGGTAAACCAATCAAATCGCCTTTCGGAGTAAAACAAAAAACTTGATCGTTATACATCTCAAGTTTGGTGTTTTCCAAAAACTCTTCCGGATTTGAAGCCTGATCCAAAATCTCCAAAAGTTCTCTAATCCAACGAAAGTTCTTACCCTCAGCCTTTTGCCCCTGCTTATAAGCCCAGTGTGCCGCCACACCTTTTTCGGCAATTTCATGCATTTCAAAAGTGCGGATTTGTATCTCAACACGAGTATTTTCCGGCCCGATAACTCCCGTATGAATAGATTGATACCCGTTTGGTTTCGGTGTTGAAATATAGTCCTTAAAACGGCGCGGAATCATATGATATTTGCTATGAACAATACCCAAAGCCTGATAACATGTTGCAATATCATCAACACAAATCCTAAACGCCATAATATCTGACAATTGCTCAAAAGAAGCATTCTTCTGCTGCATTTTACGCCAAATGGAATAAGGAGTTTTTTCTCTGCCCGTTACCACGCACTTAACTCCGTTTTCTTCCATATCTTTTTTCAATGTTTCAATAATCTTCGGCACAATATTGCTGCCCTGTTCGCGCAAAAAGTTCAAACGTGCAACAATAGATTCATGTGCCTCTTTATACAATTCTCTAAAAGCCAACTCCTCGAGTTCGCTCTTAACCTCCTGCATACCAATTCTTTCGGCCAGCGGAGCATAAATATCCAATGTCTCACGAGCAATACGCAGCCTTTTTTCCGGCTTCAAAAATTTCAGTGTTCGCATATTATGCAGTCTGTCAGCAAGTTTAATCAACAAAACCCTGATATCTTCAGACATTGCCAACAGCAATTTTCTAAAATTTTCTGCTTGTTTAACATCGGTAGATTTCTGCTCAATCATCGCCAACTTGGTCAAACCATCGACCAAATCAGCAACCTGCTCACCAAAAAGCTGACGGATTTCCTCCATCGTTGTATCGGTATCTTCTACCGTATCATGCAACAAACCGGCAATAACAGAGTTGCAATCAAGCTTAAACTTAGTCAAAATACCCGCAACTTCAACCGGGTGCGAATAATATGGATCGCCGGATGCTCTGAGCTGAGCACCATGTTTTTTCATAGCAAAAACATAAGCGCGGTTCAGTGCATCTTCATCCGCATCTGGATCATAGGACTTAACTAAATCAACTAACTCATATTGCCGTAACATATCTCATCTAGTCTTCATCAAAACCATCATCACCCAAATCTGCTTCGTCAGACAAATCAAAATCATCGTCATCCAAAACATCTTCATCATCAGAAACATCGACATCTGCATCATCAAGAGAAACATCAAAATCAACATCTTCATCAGCTCCTCTGATCTGCATATTATCAGATATTTCATTATCAATCAACAAACCGGAAAATTGTTCATCAAGATCAGCCAGTTCTTTTTCTGCCGCAACAATTTCCATCTCTTCTTCATCAGGTTCCTCAATCTCGACATATTTTTGCAAACCGATAACCAAGGATCTCTGCAAATCATCAATACTGACTTTTTCTTCGGCAATCTCGCGCAAAGCCACAACCGGATTTTTATCATTATCTCTTGCCACCATAATCGGAGCACCTGTAGATATATCTTTAGCTCTTTGCGTAGATACCATAACCAACTCATATCTGTTGGGAACTTTATCAATACAATCTTCAACTGTAACTCTAGCCATTTTTTCCTCTATTCAAAAAAATTAAAAAACATAACGCCGTCAATATATTTCCTCTTTCACCTTTTAGCAAGAAAAACCGCACATTTAAAATCATAAGCCATTGTTTTTACTGCATATAAATTCTCTGTCCCACGATTCGCATTCTGTTATCCCTCAACACTTTTTTTACCAATGCCGAATTTTTCTTCACCTCAAGCATATCCTCAATCGGTGCATTAAAGCGTTCAACAGTTCCCTGCATAGTTGCGGCAATTAACGGCCCATATTTATAATTCATTCCGGAGAGCTCGTCAGCCAAAACATTTTTTCTAAATAACTTAACCGTCAAAACTTCGCTTTGTGTCATATTCAACAAACGATAAGCCTTAATTGTCTTATCACAGGTATAAGCCCACTCTTTCTCATTAAATCCTTGTTTTGCAATCACCGTCTTAAATTCTCTGTCCAATCCTGCCAAACGCAATTTTTGCACCAACCTCGCACAAGGCGCAACCAAATCTTTCAGATACGGCACTCCCGGTCCTGTTCCTCTTGCTTTTTCCCAACTATCAAGCAAAAATCCTGTTTCGGCAATTTTGGCTTGCACAAAAACATCATCGGCAAAATTTCCCAAATCTTTCAGCGTTGCAACAACAGCAATAATATCAGGTGTCGTCAAAGGCGAATTTTCATCCGGCTTAATGGTTCGTAACCTCTTTTCAACCGGAGAATTCACTTTTGCTCCCGGCATAAAATCTTCCGGCTTTACAATTTTTGCAATATCCTCAAATTTTTTAGGATCATATTTATTATCCGGTTCAGGAAGCACCTGCACTGCCTTATATTCCTGCGGCGATGAATCATCCGGCCACAACTCCGGCATCAGCAAAAAATAATAAGCCGGCGACATCATCTCCAAATTTTCAATATCTTGAAACTGCGGTGCTACCCTGCTCGGAAATTTATTTTTTGTTTCTTTAATTCCTGGCATATTCAATATTTTTTCCGGAATTCCCGGCACCGTGTGCAAATATGGGCCGATATATTCATAATACGATTTAGGCATAGAAGAAATCATCTCATACAATTCATCTTCGCCTTCCCATTTCAAGCGCTTTGTGCGTGTGCCATAAGACTTTATGGTCTGCGCAAACTCCTGATCAAAAACCGGACCTATAGCCCAATAATAACGAAACTTTCGATCATAAACCGGCTTTGGATAAAACTGCTTGCGCAACTCCTCTATCGGTGGCAATTCCTCGTCCAAATCAACCTTAAACAAATGTGCATAATCCGAAGGAGCAATCGCCCAAGCCGATTCGCACAACAAAAACACTGCCAAACATATAAAAAATCTCATCTTCATCGCACTTCTCACTTATTTTTATAGTGTATACACATATTCCTTAATAAAAAGTAGACAGCAAACAAAATACTGGACTCTTGCGAAATATTGTTTTATTATAGCTGACAATATTAAAAAAAATTTCTAAGGAGAATAAAAAAATGGCTTGGACAGACAAAATGGTAGAAGACCTGAAAGTTATGTGGAAACAAGGTCTTACCACCGGAGAAATAGGCAGACGCCTCGGTGTATCAAAAAATTCCATCGTCGGAAAAGTTCACCGCTTACAGCTGGATGCCCGCCCGTCACCGATAAAAAGAAAAACCGATCCCGAAAATCAAACCGGCGATTTGTTTAAACAACCAATCAAAAAAGAAAAAATAGTAATTGAAAAAAAAACTGTTTCTCCGATAAAACCGGAGCCTAAAGTCGAAAAAACAATTCCTCAACCGACAAAAGAGAAAACAACAGCTCCAAAAACTAAAGAAGAAAAAGATATCGAAATATCGAGCAAGTTCTTCCTCAAACAACCAACTGTCAGCAAAGATTTTAACGGCAATGCCATGCTTATTGATTTGGACAATCACACCTGTCGTTGGCCTTTGGGTGACCCTAAAGATGACAATTTTCGCTTTTGCGGACGCAAAGTGCGTATCGGACAAACCTATTGTGAAGAACACTCAGCACTAGCCTATGTAAAACCGAACAAAAAATAATTATTCGGCTTTTCACCTCGCAAGCCCGCCGCACCAGCGATCATCTTTTGCGTTTTTGCTTACTTACTCCTTCATCAAGAGATTCTTCAATCCTTGTCTTTATCTGCCAAGGATTACTCACATCATAGAACTTAACTTTTGCAGTTCCCGTTCCTGAAAAAATTATATTTCCGCAACCGAAAATTCTCCCCCAAAAAGTTTGTTCTATCTGAATTGATTCAATCTTATCCACCTTAATTTCGGCCGTCTTAAGCGAAATAACACCGGTTTTATAAATAATCCGCTTATTAGTGCAGGCCATTTCCGTAAATTTTAGTTTTAAGAACACCCACAAAATATAAATCAGAGCCAGCAACGCAATTAATAAAAAGACCGACGACAAAAAACCATTATCTTCAAAATACATTTTTATACCCGTATAGCCGCATAACAACACGACTATCCCCCAAAACAGCAAACTGACATAAAACTTCAGCCATACCAGCCAATGAAATTTTGCCCTCACCTGCATAACTTCATCTTTTGCCATACTCCCTTCAACATAATTTTCCATATCTATCTCCTCCAAAAATTACGAGTAAAAATTACCAATATTGTCAAAATTTCCAACCTTCCCAAAAGCATTGCCGCTACCAAAACATATTTTACAAACGGCGAAAACAACCCATAATTACCAACCGGTCCTATGCTATCAACGAAACTCGGCCCCACATTGGTAATACATCCCAAAACCGCAGCTAACGAAGTCGCCGCATCAATCCCGCACATCGTCAAAAGCAAAACCAAACATCCTGCCGTTGCAAAAAACAAAGTAACAAATATCATAACCGAAACCACAATTTGATTATCAATCACAAATTGCTTAATTTTCAAAACCAACATACGTTTCGGCTCAATTGCCAACAACATTGCCTGACGCAAAAACGCGACCAAAACCTGCCATCTGAAAATTTTGATTGATCCGGTTGTTGAGCCGCTGCACCCGCCTACCAACATAGCAAAAGCAAAAAACACAACTGCAAAACTTCCCACGACAAATAATCCGTCGAAGAAAGCCCACAAGTCGTTATCACTGAAACCACATTAAATGCCGCAAAACGAAAAGCTTGAACAAAATCCGGATAAACACCCTTAACTCTCAACCAAACACTCATAACCAAAACCGCCAAAAACACTGCTTTCAAAAAAGCACCGACTTGCACCGATCTGATAGAATGTTTCAACTTATTTTGCGCCAACATCACATAATACGTCATCGGCAAAGCCGATAACAACATAAAGAATATAACCACTGTTTCAATTTTCGGACTATCATAAAAAGCAATAGAATTATTCTTGGTTGAAAAACCTCCTGTCGCCGCCGCCGAAAAACCATGATTTACGGCATCAAACCAATTCATACCAGCAAAATATAAACTGACAACACAAGCGGCAACCAAAATGACATAAACAAAAATAATTCTCTGCGCAATATACTGAAACTTTGGCATAAATTTATCATTTACATCAGAATTTTCTCTCTGAAAAATTTGCATTCCTCCAATACCTAAAAACGGCAACAATGCCGAAGCAAAAATAACCACTCCGATACCGCCCGTCAAATTCAAAATCGAGCGCCATAACAAAATGGACCTCGGCAATTTTTCAACATCTGCAAAAACCGTCGCCCCGGTTCCAGTTATACCTGATACAGCTTCAAAGAAAACATCTGCAAAATTCAAATTTGTATCAAAAAATAAGAAAGGCAAAGTTGACACCAAGCAGACACTAACCCAACTTGTAGCCGTCAACAAATAGCCTTGTTTCATACTCAAAGACCTATTATCCGTCCGATTAGAAAGCAACAAAGCCAAACCGATAAACAAAGCAACCAGCGCCGCGTTCATAAAACAAGACCAAGAAGAACCCGTCTCATACATATCATAAGCGCCGACTACCATCATCGCGCATCCCAAAATGCTAACAAAATAACCATTAAACATCAAAACCAATTGCCACATTTTTGCCTACCTTAAGTTTATTTTGCTACAACCTTTTCAGAATATCCCTTCTCAATCAAAAATTGATTTATACTGTCTCCGTCCGCAAAACACTCCGCTGTTGCCGTCTTATCATTTTTTGTATAGGCCAAAACATTGCAAACAACTTTTTTATTGTTTAAAAGTTTTTTCAAAATAACCGAAGTTTTGACCCCTTGCTCTGTTCTCGGATTAACATATATACCATACAAAAAGACATATGTATTATCAATCATCAATTCATTTGCATTAACAATCGTAGCATTTCCCTCAAGTTTCACAGGTTCATCAAGATAACTCAAGCCCTTATATTCGCCTTTTTTATAAACAAAACTCTCTTTCTTCGGCTCAGTTTCTATAACCTCTTTAACAACCTTTTCTACTTTTGGCTCCTCTTTCACTTCTTCTTTCTGCACCGCAGATGGAACAACCTCACTGCTTTCAACAACAATCTCCGGAACCTCAACCACATCATCAGCTTCTTGCCTCAGCACATCAACTCGCTGAATTTCTCCTGCTTGCCCAAAACCGCGTCTGCCAACTGCCGAAGCAGCGGGACTTTCAACATACACCAACTCATCTGTTCCTTTTTTTTCAACTTGAGGTATTTTTATCTGCTTTATCTGCCCATATTTTCCTCTATACCAATCCACAACCTCATTTTGCGGCACCTTATACCAAAAAACCGGCACACAATACATCGCTGCCAGCACAATCAAAACCAACAGCAAAAATCCCCAATGCCTGAACGGATAGGTCAAAAACAAAAACATCTGTCGTAATAACCCCGGCAACCCTCTTTTTCTTTCAAAATATCTTTCATTTCCCATATCTGTATCTCCTTAATCTCTTCTAATTAAAAAATCAGGCAATTTATCAAGCGCCGAAGCCCCTGCCGCTCCTTTATGCCCTCCGCCGCCAAACTTGATAGCCAACTTAGAAACATCCACATTATCTTTTGCCGCATAAAAAGATAAATTCCATTTTCTTTTCTTATTCATATAAAAATTTATCATCACATCATATTTTTCTCTTTCAGGCACAGAATCAAAAAATGACGAATATCCTTGCGGCATATTAGCGCATATACATTTTAGCCCGTCAATCTCGCCTTCAAAAGCCATACCTCTCACCAAGCGATAATTTCTGACATTTATCCAACTCAAAATTCGTTTGCCGTCATCAACCATTTTATCAATATCAATTTCACCATTAAATAATTTTTGCCAAATTTCATCTTTTGGAGTATTTATCCCCATTGATTGCATGACATATTCAAAAGGTCTAACTCTCGGATCGCTCAAATCAAACAAATCATTTTTTGCCAAAAGCACAATTCCCAAAGGCACCTCTTTCTGCGGATAAAAATACTGCCAACAAAGTTCCATTGCCGCTGTTCCGACTTTTCGTAAACCCTTAATTTCTTTTCTTCCCTCACGCACTTTTTTCTCATATTCCTCAATAACCGAAACATGGTGATCAATCCATAAAAGATTCTTTCTTTCATTCAGCTCAAACATATAATCAATCGGCAAAGCAAAATCACAAATAATAATCTTATCATATTGCTCAATTTTCTCAAACGGAATATCCATATCATGGTTCAGCCCCAAAAACTCTGTCTCCGGAAAAACACTGCGCACCACCGCACCGGAACCTTTTCCATCATGATCTGCAATATGATAAACACACAAAATTTTCTCCGTCATCACTCAACCTCCAAAGTCATACCGTCAAAAGCCGGTTCCACATTTTGCGGTGTAATTTTTTCTATCTCATCATAATCACATTCTGCCGCCATATGATTCAATATTGCCTTTTGCGGTGCAAGTCTTTTTATATCACTCATAACCTCATCAAAACTGGCATGAAATCTCGAACCCTCAGTCGTCGTCAGCGGAACAATCATCAATTTTACCGGCTTTTTAATATAATTCAATATATCATCTTCCAATTTACGATAATCAGCAATATATACCACCTCTCCATCATTAAAAATATAACCTGTTGAGGGCAAAACATGACCAACCAATCTGATAGGCAAAACTTTGAGATTATTTATATAAAATTCCTTATAATAAAAAACCTCATTAGCAACCAAACTCGGCTGCATGGAAACATTATTACCTTTCTCAGGCTTGGCCAACAAATAAGAAAAACTGCTGGCTATAACATCAACCGTATCTTTCGTCGCATAAAAATTTAAACTACCGCCTTTCAAGCGATTTATCTCGCGCAAATCATCAATGCCGTGCAAATGATCGGCATGAGAATGCGTATATAATACTCCGTCCAAAGAATTTATATGATTCTGCAACAACTGCCAGCGCAAATCAGGAGAAGTATCAATCAACAACTTGGTATTGTCATACTCAATGTATGTAGAGGTTCTTGTCCGGCAATTTTTGGGATTGTTAGCATCACAACATCCCCAACCTAAAGCAATCGATGGAACCCCGGGAGCCGCCCCACTCCCCAAAATAGTCACTTTATACATTAGTATTCATACCTCCCTTTATCACTGGCTTTTCTAAATAATTTATAAAAATTA